>JAYEHQ010000076.1:0-73741 GCA_034659595.1 Campylobacterota bacterium | reverse complement strand
AGATTGATGGGGTAATACTAAACAGTTCTTTTTTTAAAAATCAGAAGTGTTTTATCCTCTGTATCATAAAGTGAAAAAGTCTGTTTATCAATTAACTTTAAACCTGTTAATTTTTGAAAGATTTTTATTTTATGAAAATATTGAACTATAGTATCTTGATATTTTATAAATCTACCATCTTCCTCTTTTGCAAAAAGTGTAAATTTAGTATGAAGTTCATTATTTGCAAACTTAGCATCTACACTTAAAAATTCATCATCCGTGTCATTACTCATAGTACCATCAGCTACATCACTAAAACCATAGATAGTATTTATATCTGCTATAAATATCCCATCATCATTTAATCTATCGGCTATAGCATCTAAAAATTTTATAAGTGAAACTTCATCCATAAAGTTTAAAACATCAAAAATAGACACAATAGCATCGTATTTACCATCAACTTCAGACACATCTATACACTCAGCATCTAGTCCATTTGATTTGCACTCATCAACCATTATAGAACTTAAATCAATGCCTTTACATTTTACATCATCAGTTTTCATGCGTTGCATAAAGCCACCACGACCACAACCAACATCTAAAAGTGTTTTTATATCATAATCATCTAGCTCTGAACGATACAAATCATAAAGTGCTTCTGTTGCGTCTTCTATACCTAAAAGGTGTTCAGCTTTTGCATATAAATCTAAGTTTGTCATAGGTTATGTTTCTGCTCCTCTTTTATAACTGCATTTATTTTTTCATAAATATCTAAAACTTCATCTTTTTTAGCAATATAACTATTTTTATTTGCTATCAAGTAAGTTGATGATGTCATAATATCTTCTACAACCTCTAAACCATTTTGTTTCATAGTAGCACCAGTTTCCACTACATCAACTATCATATCAGCAAGACCAATAATCGGAGCTAACTCAATAGAACCATAAAGCTTAATAATGTCAACAGAGACAGCTCTCTCTTCAAAATAACGCTTAGTTATATTTACCATTTTAGAAGCTACTTTAATATCTGGTTTGTTAAGGTCTAATTTTTCACCTTTTTTCATCCCAATAGATACTTTACAAACACCTCTTTTAAGGTCTAAAAGACGAATAACATCAAGACCCTGCTCTTCTAAAGTATCTAGCCCCACTACCCCTATATCAGCTGCTTGATGATAAACATAAGTAGCTACATCTTGATTTCTTACAAGTAAAAAACGAAATTTTGAAGTTTCTAAAATAAGTTTTCTATCATCAAATTTAAAACTATCACCAAAAATAGTTTCAAAAATTTCTAAAGTCTCTTTAGCAATACGACCCTTTGGAAGTGCAACTGTTAGCATTTGTAACGCCCTTATATATGTTTAATTTTTGCCATTTTATCTAAATATAACTCAATTTTAGATGAATAATTTTGATATAATAATTAAATTATAAATTTTAGAGGGGAGATATACTAATGCAAAATTTTGGTCTTGATATATGGGCAAATAAAAATTTCATCATAGAAGATGGGGAACTAAAACTAAACTATAAAAGTATGCCTTCTATACTTAATATAGTAGAAGATATTCGCTCAAAAGGTGTCAAAGGGCCTACCCTTTTAAGATTTCCACATCTTATAAAAAAACAGATTAAAAGTCTTTATTCAAATTTTGATAAAGCTATCATTGAAAATAATTATCAAGGTAATTTTAATGCTGTTTTTCCACTAAAAGTAAACCAATTTCCTAATGCTGTAGATGCAATTATGCAACAAGGTAAGGAGTTTAACTATGGGCTTGAAGCTGGTAGTAAAGCTGAACTTATTATCGCTATGAGTAAAACACCAACAGATGCAAAAATAACAGTAAATGGTTTCAAAGATAAAGAGATGATAACTTTAGGTTTTATAGCATCACAAAGTGGGCATGATATTACTTTAACTATAGAGGGACTAGGAGAGTTAGAGACTATTATCGAGATAGCAAATGAGTGTGATTTAAAGATACCAGATATTGGGATAAGAGTTAGACTTCATAGTGGAGGAAGTGGCACTTGGGCAAAAAGTGGTGGTATGGATGCAAAATTTGGTCTAACTTCTACTGAGATTATAGAAGCTATGCATCTACTAAAACAAAATAATTTACTACAATATTTTAAAATGATTCATTTTCATATTGGTTCACAAATGTCAGATATAGCACCTATAAAAAAAGCACTCCGTGAAGCTGGAAATATTTATGCTGAACTCAAAAAAATGGAAGCCATTTCACTTTGTAGTATAAATATTGGTGGTGGTTTAGCTGTAGAATATGAACAACACCAACATTCAAAATCTTATAACTACTCCATAAAAGAGTTCTCTAGTAGTGTTGTTTTTTTACTTGGTGAAATCATGGATGCAAAAGGTGTTAAACACCCTAATATTTTCACAGAATCAGGTAGATTTATAATAGCATCTCATGCTATCCTCATAGCACCTGTACTAGAGCTTTTTTCACAAGATTACCATGAAAAACTTTTAAATTTTAAAGAAAAAAATCCACCACTTATAGAGGAATTAAAAGAATTAAATAAGCTTTTAAACAATAAAAACTGCATAGAATATCTCCATGATGCATTAGACCATATAGAATCACTTTTAACACTTTTTGATTTAGGTTATATCGATTTACAAGATCGCTCAAATGCTGAAATATTAGTTCATAACATCATAAAAAAAGCGTTATATTTAACAAGTACCTATAATAATATAGAGTTAAAACAACTACAAGCAAATATTCAAGAAAGATACCTCATTAATGCTTCTATCTTTCAAAGTTTACCAGATTACTGGGGGTTAAAGCAACACTTTCCTATTATGCCTTTACATCATTTAGACTCCGCCCCACTTAAACCAGCTACCTTATGGGATATAACTTGCGATAGTGATGGTGAAATATGTTTTGATACAGATAAACCTTTGTACCTACACGATGTAAATTTAGATGAGGAGGAATATTTTTTAGGTTTTTTTAATGTTGGTGCATATCAAGAGACATTAGGTATGAACCATAATCTTTTTACGCATCCAAATGAATATACTGTAGAGATTGATGATTTAGGATATAAACTAACTAATGAGATAAAATCAAAAGGTGTTTTAGACATTTTAAATTCTATTGGCTACGATAAAGATAAAGTTGCTAATAATCTTAAAGAAAAGCTTGAAATTAGTAGTTTTATTACAAAAAAAGAAAAAGAAGATACACTAAATAGATTAAAATTATATTTTAAACAAAATGGTTATCTTAGAACTACGAACTAATCTTTCAATCATTATAAAAAAGATTTTTTCCACTAATATGTCCAATAACTATACCACTAAGTAATGATGGAAGATATATAGCTATATTTAAAAGTTCATTATTTTTAAGTGAGATAAATCCTAAAATCAAAAATACATAAGGAACAAGTCTTAAAAGTGAAAAACCAGCACGACCACCCTCTTTCATACTTTTGAAACTTACAATTTTAATCTTTTTCTTTTCCTCTTTTACTATCTCTTTTAAATCTAATTCTTCTATTGGAGCATCATTAATAGGTTCATCATCATAAAGTTCATGTGGGTCTTCAATCTCATCTAAAAGATCTCTTTTCTCTTCTATATTTTTAGCTTTTACTTGTGTTTGAACCATTTTTCTATATGCAATTGTAGAACCTATTATTATAAAAAAACTACTTAAAAATGCAACCTGAAGATTTATAAAAAATTCAAATGAATAAAAACAACTAAGCAATATCAGAAATTCTGATACTGCTATAATCTTAATACTCTTTTTCACCATAGTCCAAATCATCATCTTTTTCGTCAAGCTTTTTTTTCATAGCATATCTAGGTTCTTTTGCTAACTCTTGCATCGATTTATATTGTTTTGAGTAAGCTTTATAGACATTTAAAATAGCAGCTGCTATACCTATAAATACACCTATGAAAAATGTCCATCCTATCTCTGTCATACTTCTAATAAGATAACCTATACCTATCCCCATAGCAATTGCTACAATGATAGATATACCTAAAGATAAATGATCAGCTGCTTCTATAATAGGTTTTATACGAGGCTTTTGCTCCTCTTTTTTGTTCTCTTCATTAGCCATTATTTGTTATCTCTTTAAATACTTTTGCACTAGCTTTTATAGTATCTTCTATCATCTCATCAGTTACAGCAGTAGATATAAAACCTGTTTCATAAAGTGAACAAGCAAAGTAAAAACCTTCTTTTAGCATCCCTGCATGAAATTTAGCAAAAAGTTTAGCATCTGTTTTAGTTGCATCTGCAAAGTTTTTAACTTGATTTTCATTAAAGAAAAATCCAAACATACTTCCACGAGTATCTATCTGCATATCTACACCACAAGCACTAGCCTCTTTTTGCATACCATTTACTAATCTAGTAGCTCTTTCATTTAACACTGACATAACTTGTCCATTTTTCTTTAGTTTAGAAAGTGCTGCAAAACCTGCTGCCATAGCTACTGGATTTCCACTTAGCGTTCCTGCTTGATAAACTGGACCATCTGGTGAAAGTTGTGCCATTATCTCTGCTCTTGCACCAAATGCACCAACTGGCATACCACCACCAATAACTTTACCTAAAGTTACTATATCTGGTTTAATTCCTGTAATAGATTCAGCACCATTTATAGATGCACGAAAACCACTCATAACTTCATCAAAAATCAGTAAAGTTCCATTAGCATCACATAAGTCACGAAGCTCTTTCAAAAATTCTTTATCTGCTGGAACTAGACCCATATTACCTGCTATTGGCTCTATAATAACACAAGCTATATCACTATAGTTATCAAAACATTTTTTTACACTTTCTATATCGTTATACTCAGCTAAAAGTGTATGCTTTGTAAAATCACGAGGAACACCAGGGCTTGACGGATTACCAAATGTTGCAGCACCACTTCCAGCTTCAACTAAAAGAGAGTCACTATGACCATGGTAACAACCAGTAAACTTGATAATATCATCACGACCTGTATATCCACGAGCTAAACGGATAGCACTCATAACAGCTTCTGTACCACTACTTACAAATCTAATTTTATCAATAGAATCAAAGAATGAAACTACAAGCTCTGCCAAATCTGTTTCAGCTTCAGTAGGCGCACCAAAACTAAGTCCATGCTTTACAGCATCTATAACTGCTTTTTCTATAGTTTCATCTCTATGACCAAAAAGTAATGGACCCCAACTTTGTACGAAATCTACATATTTGTTACCATCTACATCTTTTAAATATGCACCCTCACCCTCTGTAATAAAAATTGGACTGCCACCAACACTATTAAATGCTCTTACTGGAGAATTTACTCCACCTGGAATTAAAGTTTGTGCTTTTTGGAATGCTTTTACTGATGTATCTGTACTCATATAAGACCTTGTTATTAAAATAATTATTTGTGCTGTATTATATCGAATAAGTATTAATTTATATTTGATACAATCTATCTAAAAAATGGAATAATTTGAATAGATACTCTTTTGCATTATTTATAGCCCTTTTAATTCACCTATTGGTGATACTTATTTTTTGGATTTTAAGCATACTTATAGATGTAGATAAAAAACCCACAAATATTGAAGAAGAAAAAATAAAAATATCACTCAAAGAGTTACCAAAAAAAGCAAAAGAGACTAAACTAAAAGAGGTAATAAAACCTAAAGAAAATAAAATTCTACCAATGCCTAAAGGTTCACAACTTAAAAAAATAGTAAAAAAAACACCTCCTAAACCTAAAATAAAATCGAAGAAAAAAGAAATAAAAAAAGAAATAAAAAAAGAAATAAAAAAAATTAAACCTAAACCAATTAAAAAACCTTATGTCCCACTTTTACCAGAAACTAAACAAATAGTAAATAAAACAGAGCCTAAACCAAAAACTAAAGACCCTATGGCTTGGTTATATGAAGACAAATCATCACAAGAGAGAAAAATAAAAAAAATAAAAACAACTTCTACAAGTAGTATAAATCAAAATATTAATGAATTATATGGTTCTAAATTTGGTGAGTTAACAAAAGCTCAACAAGAATATATTTTAGATAATCAAGAGATTATGAGAAGAATAACACAACGAGTTCTTACTAGAGTGGCTAATGTTAATTTAAAAGGTAATATAAATGTCAATACTAGCAATATTGTAGAGTTTTATTTGCATCCAAATGGCAATATGTCAGATTTTAAATTTTTACATAAAACAGATTATTTTGTCTTAGATGATACAACTAAAGAAACTATAGAATACGCCTACAGCCAATACCCAAGACCAAAAGAAAAAACATTAATACGATATAATGTATTTTATAATTTAAGATATTAGGAATAAAAATGAAAATACTAGTAAGTGCTTTAGAACACTCTGCAAATGTTCATCTAAAATCTTTAAAAAAAGAGTTAAGTGATGCTGTAGAATTTGTTGGCATATTTGATAAAGAACTAGGTAACCCTATAGTTGATTTAAGAAGTCTAGCTATTATGGGTTTTGTAGATGCTATAAAAAAGCTTAGATTTTTTTTCAAACTAAATTCACAAATGGTAAATTTAGCTAAAGATGTAGATAAAGTTTTACTTATAGATTCATCAGGTTTCAATCTTCCACTTGCTAAAAAAATCAAAAAAAAATACCCAAACAAAGAGATAATTTATTATATTTTACCTCAAGCTTGGGCATGGAAACCAAAACGCATTCCAGTTCTTGAAAAAACTGTAACTCATTTAGCTTCTATACTTCCTTTTGAAAAAGAGTATTACTCAAAAGATGCATCTATTAGTTATGTTGGACATCCATTACTTGACCAAATAAAAGAATTTAAAACAAAACTTAATGATGATGTTAAAAGCATAGTTTTCATGCCGGGTAGTCGTAAAGGTGAGATTAAAAAACTTATGCCTATTTTTATAGAATTACAAAAAGAACTTGATGTTGAAACAACTGTAATTATTCCACAACACTTTTCAAAAGAAGAAATCAATGAAGTATATGGTGATATTACTAGATTTAAAATTAGTAACGATGCACATAAAAGTCTAATAGATTCAGATTTTGCTTTTATATGTAGTGGTACGGCAACATTGGAAGCTTCACTTATCGGTATCCCTTTTGTACTTAGTTACATTGCAAAACCATTTGATTATTTCATAGCATCAAGACTTGTAAAATTAGAATATATTGGGCTTAGCAATATTATGTTTAGTAAATTTAAAGGTAGAAGCATACATCCAGAATATATACAAAATGATGTAACTGTAGAAAATCTTCTAAATGCATATAAAAATTATGATAGAAGTAAATTTTTAAATGATTCAAAAGATTTAAGAGATTACTTACAACATGGTAGTTCAAAAACAGTTGCAAAAATTATAGAAAACTAATTAATATTATGTAGATGCTCTAAAAAAGCATCTGGCTTAATAAACCCAATAATAGTTTTAGCATTCAATACTTTAGAGTTCTCATCTATAAAAAGCAAAGCTGGTGGTCCAAATACACCATACTTTGCACTTAAATCTTTTTGTTCTTGATTGTTATCAGTTACATCTGCTTTTATTAAGACAAAATCTTTCATTTTAACCATGACATTAGCATCGGCGAATGTAACCTCTTCTAACTCTTTACAAGCTGTACACCATTTAGCTGTAAAATCTAACAAAATCTTTTTACCTTTATATTTTTCTAACTCTATATTTAACTCTTCAATAGAAGTTATTGTAATAAAATTATTTTTAGACTTTTTTACTTCTAAAATCGTTTGACTTGCTTGTGGTTTTAAAAATTCTAATGGTTTACTCATACTATCAGAACCACCCAGCGTTCCTATAAGAAGTGCAACTGAATATATAAATAAAATAACTGCTACACTCTTTTTAAACACATGACTATCTTTTTCAAATACCCCAATATATATAGCAAAACCTAAACCTAAAAATGAATATAAAAGCATTGTTATATAACTCTCTACTACTCTTTCTAGCATCCATACTGCAACTACAAGCATCATAACACCAAAAATAGCTGAAACCATAGTCATCCAAGCACCTGGTTTAGGCATTAATTTACCAGCACTAACACCAACTACAATAAGAGGAATACCCATACCAATACTCATAGAAAAAAGTGCCATTCCACCTAAAATGGCATCCCCCGTTTGCCCTATATATACCAATGCACCAGCAAGAGGAGCAGCGACACAAGGTCCTACTATGAGAGCTGATAAAAATCCCATAATAGCAACACCCACTACACCGCTACTATGAGAAGTAGAACTTATCTTTGCAACTAAATAATCAGGAATTTTAAGTTCATAATATCCAAACATACTCATAGCTAATGCTACAAAAACTGCTGAAAAGGAGTAGATAACCCACGGATTTTGAAGTGCTACTTGTAGATTTGCACCAAAAAGACCAGCTAATACACCAGCGATGGTATATGCTACAGCCATAGCTAAAACATAAACAACTGATAAAAAGAATGCTTTTTTGGTTGTGATACCTTTACCTTGAGAGATAATAAGACCAGAGATAATTGGTATCATAGGAAACACACATGGAGTAAGAGACAATAAAAATCCAAATCCAAAAAATGTAAGTAATATGATAATAATATTTCCAGATTTTATAGTATCTGCAATAGCATCAACTTCTGAAATATCTTTTACAATAATCTCTTCTTGAATTTTATCCATCATTAATTTAGATGTATCTATATCAAAATCAAAACTTTTTTCAAGTGGCTCATAGCAAAGCCCCTGCTCTGAACACCCTTGATAAAAAAGTGTTAATTTTACAGTTTTTATATCATTAAAAGAGCTATTTTTTTTTAAATCTATAACAAAAGAAGGGGAATCCAAATAAACCATCTCTTCATGATGCATTACAGCTTTTGACGACTGTATATTTTTAATCTCTATTAAATCACTACTTATTTCTAACTTTACTTTATTTTCATAAAGATACATATCTTTAGCTAACTCTATTTTAGCTTCTATCTGCATTTTTTCATTTAATTCTGCTTTAGGAATAAACGCCTCATCTGGCATCAAAAACTTTGGCATTGCCAAAAGAGACACAGACATAAATATAAGTAAAAGTAATTTCTTCATTTTTTTCTCGTTAATTTAATTTCTCAGCAATTATACTTTTTTCTTATTTAATTAACTTTAGGAATGTTAATTAAATAAAAAAGATAACTAAATTTGATATAATTCGATAAATTATTTTAAGGTTTGCTATGCTGATTCCACAAAACTTACTAAAGAACAAAAAAATCCTACTAGGTTTAACAGGTTCTATAGCGGTTTATAAATCATTAGAACTCATTAGATTACTAACAAAAGCTGGTGCTGATGTTAGGGTTGTAATGAGTGATGCTTCAAAAAAGTTTGTTACTCCTCTCAGCTTTGAAACACTAACATCAAATAAAATTTTAGATAATACTAATGAATCATGGACAAATGATCATAATCATATAAAAATAACTGAGTGGGCAGATTTATTTATTATTGCTCCTTGTACCGCAAATACTATTGCAAAACTAGCTAATGCTATAGCTGATAACATTTTACTTCAATGTGCATTAGCATATCCAAACACTAAAATCATTGCACCATCTGCAAATACAAATATGTTAAATAATCCTATAAGTAAAGCTAACTTAAAAATGCTAAATATTGCAAATTATGAGATTATAGATACTCAGGTAAAAGAACTAGCTTGTAAGACTACAGGTGATGGTGCAATGGCAGAACCCATAAATATATTTTTTAAAGCTTGTCGTGAATTACTTAAAAATGATTTTTATAAAGATAGAATGGTTATGGTAACTGGTGGTGGAACTATTGAAAAAATAGATGATGTTCGTTATATTTCTAATTTTTCAAGTGGGAAAATGGCTTCAGCACTTGCAACCGCACTTTATTGTAAAGGTGCAGATGTAAATCTTATCTCTACAAAATTTGACACTCCCATACCAAATGAAATTCACACTATCAAAGTAGAAGATTCTTCAGAGATGCATGAATACTTAGTTGATTCTATCCGCATAGCAAAAAAAGGGAAACTTTCTCGTGCTTCATTAAATAGTGATGAAAATATACACCTTATACAAAAAAAACCATATCTTTTTATGGTAGCAGCTGTTAGTGACTATATTCCATCATTTACACAAGAAGGCAAACTTAAAAAAGAAAACTTAGGTAAAGAGTTTAGTTTAAACCTAAAACAAAATATTGATATTTTAAGTTCTGTAGATAAAAATGATATAACCACCATAGGTTTTAAAGCAGAGATGGATGAAGAAGTCGCACTTAAAAATGCAACTTCTATGATAAACAGAAAGAATTTAGATGCAGTATGTTTAAATGTCTTAAAAGATTCATCTAGCTTTGGTTCAGATAATAATAAAATAGAATTTATAACTAATGAAAAAAAAGAAACTATACCAGAAACAGATAAATTAAGTGTTGCATTTGAAATATTAAATCATGCAGAAAGAATATAATGAATAAAGCGAAACATATAGCTATTATTATGGATGGTAATGGTCGTTGGGCAGAGTTACAAGGGAAAAAAAGGGTTAAAGGTCATGAAGAAGGTGCTAAAGTTGTAAAAGAGATAACAACTTACTGCTCAAACCATGAGGATATAGAAAGATTAACACTTTATGCCTTTTCAACAGAAAACTGGAAAAGACCCCGTTTAGAAGTTGAATTTTTAATGAAACTTTTAGAAAGATATTTAAAAAATGAATTACAAAACTATCTTGATAATAATATTCAATTTGAATCAATTGGTGACATAAAAGGCTTCTCGAAATCACTACAAAAAACAATAAAAGATGTTGAAGAAAAAACAGCACATTGTGATGGTCTTATACAATCATTAGCTCTAAATTATGGTGCAAGAGATGAGATAGTAAGAGCAGTTAATAATCTAAAAAATCATGATGGAAATATAACTGAAGAGATGTTAAGTGCTGAACTTGATTGCAAAGATGATGTTGATTTATTAATCCGTACAGGTGGAGATTATAGAGTATCAAATTTTTTACTATTTCAAATCGCTTATGCTGAACTTTGTTTTATCGATACTTTATGGCCAGATTTTAATGCTACATATTTAGAAAAAATAATCAAAGAGTTTTCTAAAGTTGAAAGACGCTTTGGAGGTTTAAAATAGTGGAATCAATTATTGCTTTTATATTTGGTTTAGTATTTGGATCATTTTTAAATGTTGTCATACTTAGAATACCAAAAGGTGAAAGTGTTATATTTACATCTTCACATTGTATAAGTTGTAACACTCCATTAAAACCATGGCACAATATACCACTTTTTTCATGGATATTTTTAAAAGGAAGATGCTCCTACTGTAAAGCTAAAATATCTATTCAATACCCTATAGTTGAGGTATTATCAGGTCTTATATTTTTAACTCTAACTTCTAAACTAGGAGTAGGCTTCCCGCAACTTATGATAGCCTTTAGTTTTTTAACACTTTTAGCTCTATCTATTATAGATTTTAAATATAAAATGGTACCAGATTCACTAAATCTTTTAGCTATAGTTTTTGCTATTTTTGGAGCATGGAATATAGATGGAGTTTTTCTAAACTTCCAAAATGCTTTACTTTTTGCAGGTGGTTTTACATTGTTAAGATTTGCATTATCATACTACTTAACATCATCTATATATAGAGCTGGTCTTAAAACTAAAACTTCATGGAATAAACACTATGATAGAACACCATTTATAGAAGCAATGGGTGAAGGTGATATTATGGTAGCTGCAACTATGGGTGCATTACTTGGTATAAAACTAACACTAGTAGCTATATTTTTATCTGCACTTTTAGCACTTCCAATCATGCTTTTACTTTTAAATAAATCAGCTGAGGAACAAAGAGTTCCATTTGTACCATTCTTAAGTGTCGCTACATTTATTGTCTATATATATGATAGTCCTATTTTAGCATATATAGAGGCTAACTACTAAATGAAACAACTTCAAAAGTATATAATTCAAAATCTATCCATACTATTTTTATCAATATTTCTACCTCTTTTTTCTATAGCATCTGTAATATTTATGATAAAGCTAGCGACATATACAGCCGTTATTCAGATTGATATTCTTGAACTATTAAAGCTTTATATATTTATTTTACCAGAACTATTATTTTATACTTTACCTATTAGTTTTTTTGTAGCTTCTACTCTAACACTCTTTAAACTATCTAACGATAATGAGATTGTAGTACTCTTCTCACTAGGAATACATCCAAAAAATATACTGAGTATTCTTCTTAAACCTGCCCTATTTCTAACTATACTTTTAGCATTTAACTTTTTTATCCTTTTTCCACACGCTAAAGTTCTTTCAAAAAATTTCATAAAATACAAAAAAATTGAAGCATCATTTAATTTATCGGCTTCAGAGTATGGACATAAATTTGGAGATTGGCTACTTTATGTTGGTGATGAAAATAAAAATGAAAATAAAACTTATTCTAATATATTTTTATTCAATAAAAACATTCAAGAAGAATCTATTATAGTAGCTAAAAAAGCTAAAATATTAAATATAAATGGTATTTTAAAACTTAAACTAGAAAATGGTCAAGGTTATACTTATTCATCTGAAAAATTCTCTCAAATAGATTTTGATACTTTATACCTAAATGATTCATCTGATGCATCTTCAAAAAATTCATTAATTACATATAAAACACCTATTAAATATTGGCAAGACTATCCAATTAACCCTAAAAAGAAAAAAATGCTTATTACTAATATTCTACTAAGTATTTTTCCTATTTTATCACTTTTTGTAGTTTTAAGTATTGGTATAGTACATGTTAGACATCAAAAAACAAAAATCTATTTATATCTATTTTTAGGAACTTTAGTCTATTATGGTGCTAGTTTTGGTCTTCAAAAAACTTTTGGATTTTATTCAATACCTCTTGTTACTATCTTATGGATAGGAGTATCTTATATACTTTATAGAAAAACAATAGTTGCAAAATTTTAATGCGATGCTCTTTAACCATCGCATACAATGGCACAAATTTTTTAGGTTCACAACAACAAAAAGAGACACCCAACACTATACTTGGAAATCTTGAAAAAATTCTTTTACAAATCAATGTAAAATCAAAAATAGTTGCAAGTGGGAGAACAGATAAAGGTGTTCATGCTACTGGACAAGTGTGCCATATTGATTTACCAAATTTTTGGAATGATTTAAGTAAACTAAAAAGAGTTTTAAACTCTATGTTACCCTCCTCTATCTCTATAGTAAAAATAAAAAAAGAAACTGATAATTTTCATGCACGATATGATGCTAAAAAAAGAGTATATAGATATATAATAAAAAACTCTCCATCAAACCCTTTTGAAAATGATTTTATAACTTTTTTAAACTCTTGTGATATACAAAAAATACAAAACAATATCAAGCTTTTTGTTGGTGAACGAGATTTCAAATATTTTATGAAAACAGGAAGTGACATTAACTCAACTACAAGAATTATCTATAAAGCTTTTGCATATAAATATAAAGACTATATAGTTTTAAATTTTGAAGCAAATGGATTTTTAAGAAGTCAAATAAGACTCATGGTCGCAAGTATTTTAAATTTGGATGAAAATCAAATCATAGAACAATTAAATTGTCAAAAAAACTATAAAGTAAAACCTGCTAAAAGCAATGGACTTTATCTAGCTAAAATAAAGTATTAACTATATTAGTATAAAATACTCAAAACCAAAATAGAGAATTATTATGTATGAAAATGTAAAAATGCCAGATGGAATGAGTACTGAAACACTTGAACATTTGATGAATCCTAAAAATTATGGAAAACTTGAAAAGCCTAGTTGTATCGGTGTAGCACTTGATGAAAAAACTAAAGAATATGTTATTTTTTATACTATTTTAGACAATGGAATTATAAAAGATGTTAGATTTGCTACAAATGGCTGTCAAGATACTGTTGTTATAGGTTCAATGTTTACAGAGATGATTAAAGATAATGATATTGATTATGCTAATGGTGCAATTGCTAAGATGTATGAAAAATTAGGTGAATTAACCCCTCAACAAAAAATATGTGCTGAGATAGTTTTTTCTGCTTTTCTTGCATCTCTTAAAAACTTTGAAAATTTAAAAGAGGGAAAAGATGAAGAATTACATCTTTTCAAAATGAAAGAAAGCTGTGAAGCTAAAAATATGCCTCTAGGAGAAGATAATGGATAAGTTATTTCAAAAAAAACATGAACTTTGGTTAAGTATAAATTTCGCATCTTTTGCTATAAATGATGAAGAGATAAAATCAAGACTTTATGATTTTGCACAAATAGCATTTCGTCATATGAAATGGTTAAGTGAAGATATTTTAGAAAATAAAAATAATTATAATTATGATAGAGATATGATTTTATATAGACAAAATTCTGTTTTTGAGATAATTGAACCATTAAAAGAGGAAATACAAAATATACAAAGTACATATCCAAACAATGCTCTAGGTAATAGAATGAAAACTGATGATGATTACTTACTAGAATATATCTCACAAATATTACAAAATGAATCTAATAATCAAGAGATTACCGCTTTTAATATGAAAAGAAAATGGCTAGATAAAAATTTAGCACAAGATCAGATAGATGCCTTGACTATATTTTTATTTGATGAATCTTATAAAGAGTATGAACTTATCTTAGTTTATGCATATATGCAAGCTCGCACTAATGACATCAAACATTACAATGTATTTCAAGACCTTATTGATGAATCACATTTTCATCTGAAATCATTTGCAAATATGATGTCAAAACTAGGTATTTTAGCACTACCACGCCAACTTCATGAGATGACTTATGTTGTAGAAGATTTAGAACAATTTATAAAAGATGGTATTTCAGAAGAGATAGCGGCAAAAGAGATGTGTCTAGCACTAAGTGAAGCTATAAAAGATGAAGAGTTGTCAAAGTTTTTTGACTTTATAAATTTTCAAGAAAATTACCATATAGAGCTAATGCAAAAATTACTTTAAGTCTTTTTCATCAACTATTTTTTTATAGTTATAAAAAGCAAACCCTAATACAAAAGAAGTTAAAATCGCGTATATTAAATAAATCATTCGACATTATACACTAAAAGGCAACAGATGCAAGCATTTGGTAAATACAAAACAACTTTTGAAAATGAATACTTAACACAACATTTTATATATATTAATTCTGATGAAGAGAAAATAGATATAGAAGAGCTTGAACAGATGCTTAAAAAAAAGCGTAAAACAGTAGCAGGGACAGTAATACTTTATAATCCAGCAATATCACCAGTAGGTTACAATATGGATTCTACACTTACAGAACAAGAGTTTGAATTTGATGATAAATTTCATGAACTAAACCCAGCTGATATACACCATTTAATGTATCAAGCTATGAAAAAAGAGTATAAAGGTAAACTAGTAGAGATTAAATATCTTTTTAACCTTAATCTACCTGACATTCAAGGTACTTCTATCATAGATAAATTTGAAATAGATTTAGATAGATATACATCTAAACAACTTACAATTTTTGACAAAGAGTTAAATTATCAAGACTACCTAAATATCCGATTAACTGGTAAATTTGTATTTTTTGGTAGTGGTCATAAATATGACAAAGAGTATATAAATACTTATGTATATTCAAGAAACTTGGCTGAACAAGCCCAAAAGCTTGGTAAAAAAGTTGTATATATTCATGATAGAAACTTTAATGAAGATGAATGTATTGCAAAAGCTTATTTTTTAGAACCTTTAGCTTCAGGAAAAGCTAGAACAACTAGAGGAGCTGCATTTAAAAAAATATTTTCTACAAATCCTCCAGAAATTCAAAGAATAGACTAACGCTTCTTAGCCCATCGAGCAAAAAATCTTGCTGGGCTTAATCTATCACTTATTTTTTTATCTTCTAATATCTCTTCACTTAGCATTTTTGCCAAATATGGAGCAAGTACAAAACCATAACCACCATTTCCATTTATCATATAAAGATTTGGATAGTATGTATATTCATCATAATTTGGTTTTTTAGTTTTTAATTTTCTCTCATCAAGAGATAAAGTTTCAGATGATAAAACAATTCTTCCAAGCATGGGTATATAATCAAATGAGCCTGACCGTAAACCTGTATAATCTTTTATAATTTCTATATTTTCAAGATTTATTGTCCTTGAAGCTTTTTCAAGCAATTCTGTTCTACCCTCTTGCACATCATAAGGTAATGCTGAAGTATCTGGATGGTAATGAATATTGTGAGTAGCTCCAATTGCTAAGATATCATCATTACTTGGTGAAATAGATACAAACTGATGCAATGAATATTCATTTTTTGTAGTAGTTTTAATATCGCAACGATGCCCCCAAATACCACGAAGTTTTATGTATGGCTCTTTCATTACTGATTTATATGCACCTGTTGCTAAAATCACTTTTTTAGCTATGTGTCTTTCATTGATTATCCAATTACCTTTATCATATACTAAACTATCTACATTTTCTTTTATAAATTTAGCATCCTTAGATAAAGCTTGACATACTTTTTTAGCATCTACAATACCAGCATCTAAAGATATATTTTCTTCATCTGTTTTAAATGGGGATTTTTTTAATGTTAATGGTGTATTTTCTTTATACTTTTTTAAAATTTCTGATGATGATTCATCTTGAGCTATATGTATGAGTTGTGCTTTTGTTAAAAATGAAGAAAAGTTTTTTTCATAAAATTTCATACTATAAATAAAAGCATCATGAATCAACTCTTTTAATTCACCAGCTTTTGAAAACTTAGGCGATATAAAAGCACCAGCTGCACCACTACCACCACTTGCTATATTATCTTTATCAAAAATAACCACTCTCTTACCTACACTACTAAACTCATAAGCAACACTACATCCATTAATCCCAGCACCTATTATAGCTATATCATACATCATATTCCTATTTAATAATTCTTCACTATTTTAACCTAAAATTAAGTACAATACAACTAATATTTTGAACTATATATAATGGGATTAAAACAAAATCATTTGATATAGGCTTAACCTATTTTCATTACTCAAATGCAGGTATCAAAAAACCAAATGCTGGTCTTGACACTATACTATTTTCACTAGCATTTCCTATTAAATAACTGACTTCAGGGGGTTGTATGGACTCCAGTCCATGCCTCCATAATGGGCTTCGCTCATTATGGAGTATAAAATTAGATAGAAACTTCTTTTATATCTGCTATTTTTAAAATACTTTTATAAATAGAAGCAATTAAAGATTTACGATTATTTTTTATAGCTTCATCTTCTACATTTACCATAACCGTCTCGAAAAAAGAATCAATCTGAGGTTTAAGCCCAAGTAAAGCATCTAATTCCTCTTCATAAGAATCATAAACTTTATCTACTACATCTTTATACGCTTGATTTAAAACCTTTTCAGCATCTTCACTTAAAAGATTATCATCAACTTCTATATCAACACTTAAATCTAAATCTTTTGTAATATTTGCAACTCTTTTAAATGTTGAAAAAATTTCACTAAATCCATCACTTTGAACTAAAGTATCAAGAGAAACTATCTTTTTCCCAAGTGCCAAAAGTTCTCTCTCTCCAGATGCTAAAACTGCTTCAACAACTGAAGGATTTACTTTATAATACTGTTTTACTCGCTCTAAAAAGAATTGTTCAAGTTTTTGCATATCTATCTCAGCATATCCAACAGATAATTCTTTCATAGTTTCAACAATATCAAATTCAATATTTTGATCATTTACAATTTTTATAAGACCATTTACAGCTCGACGAAGTGCAAAAGGATCACGAGAACCTGTAGGTATTTGATTGATACTAAATAAACCTAAAAGAGTATCTAGTTTTATACTCATAGCTACTATTGCACTCATTTTACTACTTGGTAAGTCACTATCTTCACCATCTGGCAAATACTGCTCTTTTATAGCAATAGCTACTTCATCATTTTCACCCTGCTCTTTTGCATAGTAATAACCCATAAGCCCTTGAAGTTCTGTAAACTCATAAACCATTTCACTTGTAAGATCTGCTTTTGCTAAACTCATAGCTCTGTTTAGAGATTTAGTATCTTCAAGTTTATATTTAGAAGCAAGAATCTCAGAAATTTTAATCTCTCTTTGTATCTTATCAGCAATACTTCCTAAACCATTCATAAATACAGCTTTTTCAAGTCCATCAGTTTTTAGACCATCTCTTAAGTCATTATCTAAAAAGAAAAGCCCATCAGCTAAACGAGGTCTTAAAACTCTCTCATTTCCCTCTATTACATGAGTAAAATCATCAGTTAAAGCATTTGAAACTACACAAAATTTATTGATTAATTTCCCATCTTTAAATACTGGAAAATATCTCTGATGCTCCTTCATAGATGTTATGATAACTTCAGGTGGAAGTCTTAAAAATTCTTCGTCAAATGAACCTAAAAGTGCAGTAGGATTTTCAGTAATAGCAACAACTTCATTTAAAAGCTCTGTATCTATATCTATTGCTACTTCATTTTCTTTTTCTAAAGATGCAAAATCTGATAAAATCTTCTTTTTTCTATCATCAGCAAAAAGAGTAACACCACCATTTTTAAGAACTTCAAAATACTCTTTTGCACCATTAATATTTATAGCTTCAAAATTGCTAATACGGTGAACAAAAGTAGTTTTAGAAGATTTAACTCCAAAAATATTCATATCTACAAGTTCATCACCTAGCATCACATTTAGCCAGCGAATTGGTCTAATAAAGCTTTCACTACTATTACCCCATCTCATAGACTTACCAAATGTTAAAGACTTTATCCATTCATTTATCATCTCTTCTAAAAGTTCTGTAGATGCTTTACCTTTTATCTCTTTTTTATAGTAAAGCACCTCTTTACCTTTTTTCTCACCAACACCTATCTCAGAAATATCTACACCACATTTTTTAGCAAAACCTAAAGCTGCATTAGTTGCTGCACCATCTTTATATGCTATGGCTATAGGCGCACCAAAAAATTCTTCCATACTATCATCTTGTGAAGTTTTAAATTCTCTTTGCCAAATAACTAAACGACGAGGAGTATAGTAAAATTCAAATTCACCTAAAAGTGAATTTTTTTCTAATATATCGGAAAATTTCTTCTCAATATTTTTTAACTCTTTTAAAAGTGGAACTGCTGGAAGCTCTTCAACACCTATCTCAATCAATAATGGTTTAAACATAAAAAATCTCTTTTATTAAATTATTGCGATTTTATCTATATTTTGGTTAAAAAGTAATAATATTAATCTTAAAATATTCTTAATAAAAGAGTAGAAAACTCTTATTTATGTTTAGCTCAAACTTTTATAGTTACAATTACACATAAATTAAAACAGAAGGATTTAAAATGCCAAAAATTAACAAATATGTTGATATTGACACAGTAGAAAGAGAAGCTAAGAAAGATTTAATTGACCGCCATTCACCGTTTATTACAGTTGAGGGTGAAGCTAAAAAAGGTGAAATGCTTTCAGTAAATGTTAAAATGGGTAACGAATATACTCATCCAGATGATTTCGATCACTATATCGAAAGTATTTCACTTTTTAATGGTGAAACTAAACTAGCAATGGCAAGTTTTGTACCAGGTACACTTGGTAATGAAAAATCTCATGCAGAAGTAACATTTAATATCCGTCCAATGGGTAAAAAATTAAATCTAGTAGCTCACGGATACTGTACAAAACACGGAATTTGGGAATCAACTCCTGTTGTTGTAGAAGTAACAGCATAATTTTAAGCCCCATTTTAATAAGGGGCTTCTAACTTATGTTACGCAAATCAGTTTACTTTAAATCTTGCGTTTTTAATATCCAAAAATAATACAAACTTCCTACAATAAATCCAAAACCTAATAATACAGCTACAAATTCTAAAGAAAATTCATTTTCAACTAAATAACCAATCATAAATGATGTAAATGCGGCTGAACTTAAAAAAAGCATATCATTGTATGCAATAATTCTTCCATAATATTTCTCTTCTATATTTTTATGCAACAGCGTATATGTATATGACCATAGAGTTGTTGTAAAAAGTCCAACAATAACACTTGCTACTAACGATAAATAAAAATCTTTCATCAGATATGCCCATAGCCATACCGATAATGCTTGAAAAATAAATACAAATACTAAAAATTTATTATTCAGCCATCTATTTATTAGCATAGGACCTATTACTAGCCCAATAGCACGAGATGCATGAAGAAGTCCTAATGCTAAAGATGTCGCTATAATAGAAGCATAATATTTATCTACCATTAAAGCGACAAGTACATCAAAAGCTGTTAATCCTACAAAAGAGTGTATTAACATAAGATGCAAAGCTTTAGGTGAGCGTTTAAGGTATCTAAATGTATCTCCCATCATTTGTATTAAATTATCTTTAGTTTTTATAATTTCTACTTTAATTTGTGTATTATAAAGTAAAATAAAAGCTATTACAAACATAAATGCATCAAGAATAAAAGCTATTTTTACACCCAACCAATAAACAATAAAGCCACTAATTGCCATACCTAGCGTATATGATACTGACCATATTATAGAGTGCAATTCATTAGCTTGTTGTAGTTTATTTGAGCTTACTATTTTTGGAAGTAATGACATCTCGGTAGTAAAATAAAAACTTGCAGCTGCCATCTTTACGAATATAAGTATATATAATAAATACAAATCTGATATTTGATTTATAAATACTAAAAAAAGAGTTGAAAAAATCTCTATAAGTATAAGAAATAACATTATTTTTTTTGGTTTTATACTGTCTATAATTGAACCAGAAAATGGTGCTTGAAATACACCAGCTAAAAAATGCAGAGAAGCTACAAAAGCAATTACTTGGGCTTGTACTTCCATATTTATTAATAAAGTATAGATAGCTACATTACTAAACCATGCTCCAAAATATGAGATTAATTGAATGACAGATAGTTTTCTTAAAATTGGTTCTGATTTAAGTAGTGAAATATATTGATTCATAAATGAAAGAGTATCATAAATATCATTTTTATTAAAAATATTTATTATTTGTCGATGTACTTGTTATGGTAATATAATTTATTTTGAAGGAGTATATTATGGATGGCTTAACAAGTGTCTCAGCACAACAAACACAAGTAACTTCAATGAATTCTCATGAAAAAGTTGAGGAACATACAAAAGAGGCTCAACCAGCAAAACAAGATTTAGTAAAAGAAGCTCAGGAAAAATCTTTAGACAAAAATGTTAAAATAAATTCTAAAGAGGAAGTTGAAAGTTTAGTTGAACAACTAAATGAAGCGATGGCACCAATGGGTACAAGTTTAAAATTTGGTGTTGATAAAGATGATATTTTTTATGTGTCAGTAATAGACCAAAAAACAGATGACTTAATCAGAAGATTTCCAGCAGAAAAAGGTATGGAAATTCTCCCAAAAATGTTAGAAGTAGCAGGTATATTCTTTGACTCTAAAGGGTAATCATAAATCCTAACCATATTTTAAACTCTTTTATAATAAAATCGCGATAATTATTTTCCTAAAGTGAGGTTTTTATATGAAAAAAGAAGTTAAAAAAGTAGTACTAGCTTATTCTGGTGGATTAGACACTAGTATAATCTTAAAATGGTTACAAGATGAATACAATGCTGAAGTTATTACATTTACTGCTGATTTAGGTCAAGGTGAAGAGGTTGAACCTGCTCGTCAAAAAGCACTAGAAAATGGTATAAAACCTGAAAATATTTTCATTCTTGATATTCAAGAAGAATTTGTAAAAGATTATGTATTTCCTATGTTTAGAGCAAATGCTATCTATGAGGGTGAATATCTTCTTGGTACATCTATCGCGAGGCCACTTATTGCAAAAAAACAGATTGAGATAGCAGAAAAAATGGGTGCAGATGCTGTGTCTCATGGGGCTACTGGTAAAGGAAACGATCAAGTAAGATTTGAACTTGGTTACCTTGGTCTAAATCCAGATATTACTGTTATTGCTCCGTGGCGTGAATGGGATTTAAACTCTCGTGAAAAACTTTTAACTTACGCAAAGGAACATGGAATTAACATTGACCAAAAACATGTAGATGCAGATGGTAATCCAACTGTAAGTCCATACTCTATGGATGCTAACTTACTTCATATATCTTATGAAGGGCTTCATTTAGAAAACCCTATGAATGAACCTGAAGAATCTATGTGGCTATGGTCAACTTCTCCTGAAAATGCTCCAGATGAGAAAGAATATATCACTATTGGATATAAAAATGGTGATCCTATCTCTTTAAATGGAAAAGAGCTATCTCCTGCGACAATGCTTAGAACTTTAAATGAATATGGTAACAAACATGGTATCGGTAGAATTGATATTGTTGAAAACCGTTTTGTTGGTATGAAAGCTCGTGGATGCTATGAAACTCCAGGTGGAACTATCATGCTAAAAGCTCACCGTGCAATAGAGTCTATCTGTTTAGACAGAGAAGAAGCACACATGAAAGATGGTATGATTGCCAAGTATGCACAACTTATATATAACGGTTTTTGGTTCTCTCCAGAGCGTGAAATGATGCAAGCAGCTATTGACACTACGCAAAAATTCGTTCAAGGAACTGTAAAACTAAAACTTTACAAAGGTAATGTTGAAGTTGTTGGTCGAGAATCAGATATGTCACTTTATTCAGAAGAGCATTCAACATTTGAAGAGGATGAAGTCTATAATCAAAAAGATGCTGAAGGATTTATTCGCCTTAATGCACTTAGAAGAGTTATTGCTGGTAAAAAAAGAGGTGTAAAATAATGATTAGAATAGATATGAATTCACCTGAATTTCAAGCTAGAATGGAAAAAACTATAAAATTTACAGATAAAGTTTGTGAATCTCGTGGTTGGGTTTATAATCCTCAAGAAGAAGTAAATGAAGGTGTACAAATGGGTCTTGCTAGAAACAAGATAATGTACAATAAACTTTTTTGTCCATGTTTTATGGTTGAAGAGGTTGATGGGAAAGCTCAAAGTGTAGATAATAGAACTTGTCCTTGTAAGCCTGCTATTGAAAAAGAGATTCCAGAAACTGGTGCTTGTCATTGTGGAATATTTTGTACACCTGAATTTGCATCTGCTAAGAAAATAGAACTAGGTATGGAAGAAGTAGTTTGTACTCACTCTCGTGGATTAACAAAAGAGGAATGTGAAACTTTAATAAAACAAGATGAACTAGATAATGATGAGATTATATCTTTACTTGAAGCTAGAGAGATAGGTATGATTAACTTTATACTTATAGATGTTCGTGAGCATATGGAATGGCAGATGGGTCATATAAAAGGTGCTGACAAACTTATACCTACAAGTAGTTTCTTCGCAACACTAGAAGATGCAAAACTAAGTAAAAGTGAAAATATCATACTTTATTGTCATATTGGAAGTCGTTCTGCTCATGTTGCTATGATATTAAGAGATCAAGGTTATCAAAACATAGGAAACTTCACACATGGTATAGTTTCTTATAGTGGTGAAATAGTTAGATAATAAAAAATTAAAGAATAAGGAATAAGAATTATGAAAGTATTATTAATAAAAGATGTAAAAAGTTTAGGTAAAAAAGGTGAAGTTAAAGAAGTTAAAGATGGTTATGGTAAAAACTTCTTAATAGGAAAAGGGTTTGCAAGACACGCAACTCCAGAAATTTTAGATCAACATGCACAAGATGAACTTATAGTGGCAGAGAATCTTGAAAAAGAGGTAAATGCACTAAAAGAGATAGTAAAACAACTAGACAAAGCTGAAATTATAATCACTAAAAAATTAGGTCAAAATGGTCACCTTTTTGGTTCTGTAACAAAAGATGAGATAGCTGTAGCACTTAAAGATCAACATGGGATAGAGATAGATAAAAAACATATAAATGAAAAATCAGCTATTAAAACTATTGGTGAACATGATTTAGACTTTAAACTTGGTCATGGTCTTCACGCTACACTTCATGTTGATGTTCAAGGGGAGTAATATTCGTGTTTGATGCTACTACTATACTTGCCTATAAAGGCAAGAATAAAGCTGTAATAGGCGGAGATGGACAAGTTACTTTTGGCGATTCTGTTTTAAAAGGAAATGCTACAAAAATCCGTACACTTCATAACGGTAAAATCCTAGCTGGATTTGCTGGAAGCACAGCAGATGCTTTTAATCTTTTTGATATGTTTGAAGAGTTTTTATCAGATAAAAAAGGTGATCTTTTAAAATCTGTTATAGAATTTTCTAAAGCATGGAGAAAAGACAAAGTTCTAAGACGCTTAGAAGCTATGATGATAGTTTTAAACAATAAACACATCTTTATACTTACAGGAAATGGTGATGTAGTTGAACCAGAAGATGGTGAGATAGCATCAATAGGTAGTGGTGGTAACTATGCTATTTCGGCGGCAAGAGCTTTAAAAAAACATGCTTCTTTAGATGAAGAAGAGTTAGTTCGTGAAAGCTTAAATATAGCTGGTGACCTTTGTATATATACAAATAAAAATATTAAAACACTTATATTAGAAGAAGATAAATAATGAATTTAACTCCAAAAGAGATAGTAAAATATTTAGATAAATATGTGATAGCACAAAATGATGCTAAAAAAACAATAGCCCTAGCCCTTCGTACGAGATATAGACGCATGCAATTAAATCAAGAGATGCAAGATGAAATCATGCCAAAAAATATTTTGATGATTGGTTCTACGGGTGTTGGTAAAACTGAAATATCAAGAAGACTTGCAAAAATGATGAAAGTTCCTTTTGTCAAGGTTGAAGCTTCTAAATATACAGAAGTTGGTTTTGTTGGTCGTGATGTTGAGTCTATGATTAGAGATTTAGTTGTTGCTTCTCTATCTATAGTAAGAAAGGAAAAAGAGGAAGAGAACAAAGAAAAGATAGAAAACTATGTTTTAAATAAAATAGTTGAAAAACTTTTACCCCCTCTTCCTAAAGGTGCAAGTGAATCTAAACAAGATGACTACCAAAGACTTTTAGAAGCTATGGAAAAAAGAGTTGATGCTGGTGAAATGGATGATAAAATCATTGAACTAGATATAGATTCTAAACTTCAAGTGGAGTTTGATGATAGTAATCTTCCACCTGAGATGATAAAAGTACAAGAAAGTTTTTCAAAAGTTTTTTCACAAATCAATAAAGAAGATAACAAAAAAGAGATAACTGTAAAAGTTGCTAAAGAGATGCTAAAAGTTGAAGCTGCATCAAAACTACTAGATAGTTCAAGCATTAATGAAGAAGCAAGAAAAAGAGCTGAAAATGGTGGAATTATATTTCTTGATGAGATTGACAAAATTGCATTAAGTGAAAAGTCTGCTGGTAGAAATGACCCATCTAAAGAGGGAGTTCAAAGAGATTTGCTTCCTATAGTTGAGGGTAGTAGTGTTTCAACTAAATATGGAACTATAAATACTGACCATATTCTTTTTATCGCTGCTGGTGCATTTCATGTTAGTAAACCAAGTGATTTAATTCCTGAACTTCAAGGTCGTTTTCCATTGAGAGTTGAGTTAGAGTCTTTAACTGAAGATACTTTATATAAAATTTTAACTCAAACTAAGAACTCTTTACTAAATCAATATGAAGCACTACTAAGTGTGGAAGATTTAAAACTTACTTTTGAAGATGATGCTATAAAAGCTATAGCTAAATTATCTCATAAGGCAAATGAAATCACAGAAGATATTGGGGCTAGAAGACTTCATACAGTTCTTGAGAAAGTTCTTGAAGAGATAAGCTTTGAAGCTGATGAATATAAAGATAAAGAGTTCAAAATAACGGCTGAACTTGTACACGAAAAACTTGATACTGTTGTTGATGATGATGACTTATCAAGATATATATTATAAAATAAAAAAATACCCTTAAATAAGGAAAATCTATGACAAAAGCTGGTTTCGTATCTCTTATTGGAAGACCTAACGCTGGAAAAAGCACTTTAATGAATTCACTCTTAGGTGAAAAAATAGCTATGGTTAGCCAAAAAGCTAATGCTACAAGAAGAAGATCAAATGCAATAGTTATGCATAATGATACTCAGATAATTTTTGTAGATACTCCAGGTCTTCATGAAAGAGAAAAAATACTTAATCAGTTTATGCTAGATGAAGCATTAAAGGCCATGGGTGATTGTGATTTAATAGTATATTTAGCACCCATAACTGATAGTGTTGAACATTATGAAAAATTTTTAAAACTTAACAATAATAAAGTTCCACACATTATAGTTCTTAGTAAAATAGACCAAGTTTCACAAGATAAACTATTTAAAAAAATAAGTCAATATAATCAATTCGCTTCATCATTCATAGCTCTCATACCAGTTGCAATCCCTAAAAAAGTTGGTCATTTAGATCTACTTAATGAAATATGTAAAAATCTTCCAGAATCACCATTTTTATATGACCCTGAAGATTTAACAAGTGAACTTGTTCGTGATATTTATGCTGGTTTTATTCGTGAAGGTATTTTTGAAAATGTAAGTGATGAAGTACCTTATGAGAGTGATGTACTTATAGATTCAATAGAAGAAGATAAGAGAATAGATAAAATTTATGCTACTATTATCATAGAGAAAGAATCTCAAAAAGGGATTATTATAGGTAAAGGTGGAGATGCTATTAAAAGAATTGGTAAATCTGCTCGTGAAAAAATCGAAAGATTAAGTGGAAAAAAAGCATTTTTAAAACTACAAGTTAGTGTGAAAAAAGGCTGGTCTAAAGACAAAATATATTTAGAAGAGTTAGGATACAAATGAAAACCTTAATATTATTATTAATCTTTACATTATCAGTTTTTGCAAATGTTACGCTAGATGATTATCGAAAAAATGGTATTGATTTTATACAAAAACAATTAGATTTTAAACTTACAGATTTCGGCTATTGGGATGATTATTTAGATGATAAAGATTTATCATTTGGATATATCCAATACTATAATTTTATACTAACTTGTGATAAAGAATCATCCAAACTAGTTCTATATAAAAAAAATAAAGATGAAAAATTTCAACTTAACAAAGACTACAATGCTTTTACAGGAAAAATAAAAGGTGATAAAATTAAAGAAGGTGATTTAAAAACACCTCTTGGCATCTATAATCTAACAAAAAGAATTGTAAAACTTGATGCATTTTATGGACCCCTTGCGTTTGTTACTTCTTACCCAAATATATATGACAAATACAAAGGTAAGAATGGAAGTGGGATTTGGATACATGGTCTTCCAACTAATCAAAAAAGAGACAAATATACAAAGGGCTGTATAGCTATAGATAATGATAATATAAAAGGTTTAAATAAAAAAATCAATATAGAAAAAACTTTACTTATTATTAATCCTGATAAAAATTTAATAGAAGTAAATAAAGAAAATATTGCTATAATATTATCAGAACTTTATAGTTGGAGATATGCTTGGATATATAATAATACTGATAAATATTTGAATTTCTATTCAGATGATTTTGTAAAAAGTAATGGGATGAAAATCAATTCATTCAAAAGATATAAAAAAAGAATCTTTGCTAAAAATGAAAAAAAAACAATTGTATTTCAAAATCTAAATATAATTCCATATCCAAATACAATTGATACATATCAAATCACTTTTAAAGAACTTTATAAATCAAATTCACTAAAATTCATAGGTGAAAAAATATTAATAGTCAAACTAACTAATAATAAAATGAAAATTTTTACAGAAAACTAAAAAATACTTAAAAGAATTCTATTTTATGAGTACTAAAAATAAAAACCCATTTTTAAATATACTTTCAGTAAATCCTAACTATAACTATTTTTCTAATGAATCTGGTTTTCTAAATGAGTTGAAAAAACCAGTTTTTAAAAAAGAACAATTTGTTATTTCAAATCTAAATATTAAAAATACTATTACAAGCCAAATTTCTATAAGTAAAAATATTCCAGAAGAAGATTTATATGATGCTATTACTACAAAAGCTTATGATGAACTTGCTTTAGATCAAGCTATAGAATATCAAATAAATTACATTGAAACGAATGTTCGAATAGATGAAAAAAATAGAAATTTTTATCTATTTATTGTTGAACCGTCTATAGTTGAAGAAGTTTATAAAACTGTAATCGAAAAAATCAAATATGTTGATATTATAATACCTACTCCTCTTTTAATAAAATCTTTATATCAAAAAGAGATTATTGAAGATAATGGTGTACACTGCTTCATATATTTTCAAAATGATGATGCATTTATAGCTATTTATAATGAATATGAATTTATATATGCTAAATCACTTAAATACTCTTTTTCTCAAATGCATGAAAAATTTTGTGAATTATATGGTGAAAGAATTGAATTTAAAGATTTTATGGATTTTTTTCAAAAACACAATTTAAAAGATACTCAAAGTGATTATAAAGAGTATTTTATTAAACTGTATAAAGAGATTTTTTCAAATATTAATGATATATTAACTTACATCAAAAGAGCTTATGACTTAGAAAGTATCGATAGAGTATATATTGGTTCTGAAGTTAGTACTGTTACAAAATTAAATGAAATATTAGAGTATGAGATACATATCAAAGCAAATAATTTTGAATTTGACTATGGCTTTGAAGATAATAAAGTTTATATAGATCAAATTCATTCTTTAATGCATCTATATACCACAATATCTGATGATGAAAAATATCTATGTAATTTTACTACTTTCCATCGTCCACCAAAATTTACACAAAGACAAAGTGGTAAAATTATCATCTTAACACTTATCTCTATCATTATAGCTTTTGCATATCCTGTCAGTTATTGGACTTTATCATATGCTCAATCATTACAACTTAAGCTTTTAAATAAAAATTATGAAAATATCCATAATATAAAAAGTGTAAGAGAAGTAACTATTAAAAATAAAGAGTTAGAGAAAAGAAAAGCATTAAAATTACTAAATGAACAAAAACAACAATACACAAATAAAAAAAATACTCTTATTAAAATTCATGATGTAAAAGTGAATTATCCTATGAAAGCTAAATTATTATCTATGTTAACAAAAGATATTAATAAATATAATGTAAAATTAAATTTTATATCTTACTCCGAAGATGCTGATATTAAACAATTTCATCTTAATTTAATATCATCAAATGATAAACAAATAACATCTTTAATAAAGCATCTAACAAAAAAATATCATGATAAATTTGATTTATCTATAAAGGATATTTTTTATGAAAAATCAAATAATATATACATAAGTAA
Source organism: Campylobacterota bacterium (assembly GCA_034659595.1). GTDB lineage: Bacteria > Campylobacterota > Campylobacteria > Campylobacterales > Sulfurimonadaceae > Sulfurimonas. Next base: position 44,338 of record JAYEHQ010000076.1, on the reverse strand, counting down.
ACTGAAAGTGATAATATTATGAAACTCATTATAGAAGACTTTTTACAAAACATTGATGAATCATTTAAAGATAAAGGTCAAAAAGATATATACATGACTTATCTTATGATTTTTGGTCTAATTTTCACTTTTTCATATCTTCTTTTTTGGGATAAAGCAGAAGATGACTATTTAAAAATAAATCAAGAAATCATAAATATTAAAGCAAAACTAAATGCTGATAAAAACTACTTAATCATAAATCCTAAAGCAAAAATAAATAAACTTGAAAAAGACATAATTGTTGCTAATGTTCAAAAACTAGTACATGAAGAAAACAACAGATATATAAAAACTAAAATAGAAACGATTTCATCTCTAATATATGATGAAATTGCATGGGGTAAATATCTACATTCAATATCTAAAAAAGCGAAACAATATAATATTAAAATTATTAAAATTACAAACTCTTACAATCTAAATAAAAAAGCATTTGGACATATATTGGATATTACAATTAATTCATCAGCAAACTATAAAAATACATTAAAATTTATAAATTCTCTTGAACAAAGTAACTTAGTTGTCGATATACATGACTTAAACATAACAACTCAAGAAGAGATAGAAACTAGCTTAAATATTTCAGTATGGGGGATAGCATATTAATGAAAACTTTAATAATTACTATTTTATTTTTACTATCAACTCTTAATTGTGATGAACTAAAATGGGTTGATGAACAAATAGAAGCTATAAAACCAGCTAGAGAAGGAATTGATGATAATATAATATCTCAACTAAAAGATCCTTTTATATTTTTAGATATAAAAAAAGAAAAAGAGAGTACAAAGCAAAATAATAAAAAAAGAAAAGTAACAAAAAAATCAAATATAACTAGAAAAAAATATAGAAGAACTAAAATATATAAAAGTACCGATTTAAAATTTAATTTAGAAGCAATAATAAATAAAACAGCTCTAATAAATGATAAATGGTATAAAATAGATCAAAAGATAGGTACATATATTCTAAAAGAGATAAATAAAAATCATGTTGTTTTAATTAAAGGGGTAAAAACAATAATATTATCAACAGATACCCAAAATAAAACACTGAAATTTAAAAATAACTAGGACAAGAAATGAAATTATTTAAAAAATTAATATTTATAATACTATTAACTACTATACTGCCCATGAGTATCGTTGCAGACTGTAAATACGAACTTTTTAGCATTAGCTCTACAAAAAACACTAAAATCATAGATTTTATTGATCAACTTAGTGATGAATGTGAATATACTATTATTATTACTGATGCATCAGCTAAAAAAATTCTACAAACAAAACTAAATAAAACACATATAAAAAATTTAACAATAGATGAAGTATTCAAAATTATTTTAAATGAAAATAATTTGTCATATAGTTTAAAAAATAATCTACTCAAAATATCTTATTTAACTACAAAAGTTTTTTCTATAGATTATATTTTATCTCAAAGAAAAGGTGTAGGAAATACAAATATAACTTTAAGTTCATCAGCTACAAGTGAATCAAGTGGTTCAGCATCTGATTCAGGTACTAAAATAGAATCTAGTGATGAAGTTGTATTTTGGGAAGAGTTAGATTTAGAGTTACAAAATATTTTAAATAGACCAGAAGATATATATAAAATCCCTGCCCCTATCATCAATAAAAATGCTGGATTAATTACAGTAACTGCTACAAATAAACAGATGCATAGATTTGAAAAGTATTTAGATAAACTTCAAAAAAAAGTACAATTACAAGTGCTTATTGATGTTCAGCTTATAACTGTAACAATGAATGAATCACACTCAAAAGGTATTGATTGGCAACAACTTTATGCATTGCAAAATGCACAATTCTCTCTTGACTATATAAGTAAAAAAAATGTTACTGAGTGGACAGACCCTAGCCTAATTACAGCAGTAGGCGATCAAGCTAAAAACTCTGCTAATTTACTAAGCGTCAAAACATCTAGTAACATAAATGAGATTATAAAATTTTTGGAAACACAAGGTGATGTTAGTTCTATATCCAATCCAAAAGTGTTAACTCTTAATAATCAACCAGCACTCATAACTGCTGGTACAGAATACTTTTATAAAGTAAAAAGTGATTCTCAAGGTTCTGGTGATAATGCAGTAACAACTCAAAGTGAGGATATACAATCTGTTTTTGCTGGTGTTTTACTCTCTATCACACCAGAGATAGCAGATGATAGAACTATAACACTAAAAATAAACCCATCTCTTTCAGAAACAAGACAAGACATATCAAATGAAACATCTACTGGTAGAGATATGCCACCAGATTTAGAGCGTCGTCAACTCTCTTCTGTTGTTACTGTAAAAGATGGAAATAGAATAATTTTAGGTGGTCTTATAAATACAAAAAATATAATGGATTCAAATGGTCTCCCTATTTTAGGAGATATACCATTATTTGGTAATTTATTTAGCTATGAGAATAAAACAAAACAAATTCAAGAACTCGTTATTATCATAGAACCACATATTATAGATAAAGAAAAAAACAATCTTTCTCTATCTGATATAGGATACACTGGAATTAAAAATGATTTAGTACAAACAGAGTCAATTAAATAGGTCATAATTATATGGAAAAAGATTTATTTATAAACTCGAGAAATGCTTTTTTAGACAAAGTTCAAGCTTCAGACTATATACAAATAGATAGAGTTTCAACTATTTATTCCTCTTTAAAAGATTCTATAAATAAGCCTATTAAAATGATTCTTTTATACGGAAAACCAGGTACTGGTAAAAGTATGTTTTTAAATAAACTTTATCAAGATTTAAAAACAAGTAAAAAAATATTTCTTTATAAAACACCTATTTTAGATGAACATGAATTTTATAAACTTCTAGCTCAAAATCTATTTAATGTAAAATATGAAGGTACATTAAACTACACTCAATTTATGAAAATAGTAGAACTTCATGTTGAAGATGAAGTGCCAGTAGTATTGCTAGATGAAGCACAATTATATTCTGATTTACAAATGGAAAAAATTAGACTTTTATCAGATACAAGAAAAATTAAATTTGTTCTAACTCTTCATAAAACACAAAAAGAAGACCTTATTGCAAAAGAACATTTTCAAACTAGAATATGGGAAACTATAGAACTAAAAAATGCAACCAAAATAGAACTAAAAATGTATATACAAAAAAAACTTATGAAAACTAACTCTTATAATACAGCCAATATGGTTACAGATAAGAATGTATCTTTAATCTATAAACTAACAAATGGTAACTATAGAGAAACTAATAAACTACTTTATAGTATCTTTGATATTTATGAAAATTATTTTCAAAACAATAATTTAAAAATATCAAATTCAAAAAAATTATCTTCTAAGATTATAGAGATGTCAGCTATACATACAGGTCTTATAGATGCTTAATATAGATGAATTAGAAAATAGATGGCTAAAATATAAAATTAAATCTTTTATTCCACATATAGTTATAGCTATTAGTTTACTAATAATTTTAATTATTACCTCAATATTTACTTTTAAAACAAAAATAGAAGAGAAAAGTATGGTTAAAACAGAGATACTAAAACCTAAAATTGAAAAAAAACAAAATATAGAAAAACAAAGTGATGAACAGAAACTTGTTATAACCCCATCTTTTAATTTTATGCAAAATATACAAACTACATCTATAATAGAGAAAAAAAGCACTATCTACGAAAAACCCATATCTAAAGTAGTAACAAATCAACCACAAAAAATAGATATAAAAAGACAAAATACTAAAAATGATATAAAACATGTAATAGAAAGATTTAATAACAACAAAAATCCTGTTTTAAGCCTTTTTATTGCAAAAAAATATTACGAACTTAAAAATTATAAACAAGCTTGCCAATATGCTTTTATAACTAATGAACTAAATAATAAAATAGAAGATAGTTGGATTATATTTATAAAATCTATGATTAAATTAAACCAAAAAGATAAAGCGATTAAAACATTGAGACAGTATATTAAACATTCAAATTCTGAAAAAGCAAAAATTTTATTGAATGAAATTATTGCTGGAAGATTCAAATGAAATTCTTAATAATCTTTTTTATTAGTGTCTCTTTATATTCAGATATAAAAAATAATATATATGAGCTATATCAAAACAAAAGATACAAAGAAGCCTGTAGTATGGGGATGAGACATTTTACAAAATATAAAAATGATGAACAATATATATCTTTATATGCTTTTTCATGCTTAGAAGCAGATTATTTAGATCGTCTAGCTACTCCTCTTACGAAACTAAAATTTTCTAGTGAAGCTAGAAAAAATTCTGCTTATTTTTCTATAATACTTATGCAAAAAAAACTACTTTATCATGCTTTAGTAGATGGACAAGAACTTAAAGAATTTAATTTTCCAACAACAGATTATATACTTTCAAAAGTTTTTGATTTATATTCAAAATCTAGTGACAATAAAAATAAATCATATTATCTATTTGAAGATAAAGAAAATAAAGATTTATCATATAAACTTTACTTATTAAAAGGCAGTGGTTTAAGTAAAATGATAATTGAAGAAATTTATAATAATAAAATTATAAAACAACATAAGTACTGGTAAGAAGGCATCTAACTATGGATAGAATAACAAATGATTTATTGAAAAATGGTTCTATTATGCAGACCCAGGTTAATAGATTATTAAACAAAGGTGTAAAAGAAGAATTTATATTAAGAGATATAACTTTATCTGGTTTTATGAGTATGCAAAAACTTATCCACTTTATTATTCAAAAGATAAGAGATGGGGTATATGAACTTTCTATTGTAGATAATTATGATTATATAGATGAAAAAGATGTATTGATAGAACTAGCAGAGGAACTTGACCTTAAATTTATAGATTTAGATTCTATAGATATGGACTATAGACTTATAAGTAAAGCATCTCTTTCTCAACTAAAAAAATATAATGCCCTACCCATATCTGAAGATGAAATGAATGTAATTGTAGCACTTCATGATCCACTTAATATTGAAGCAAAAGAAGCTATTGAAAGACTATATCCTAGAAAAATTGTAAAAATTGCTGTTGCAGTACATAAACAAATTCATTCTTATCTATTTAAAGTTGAATTAAAAGATAGTGTAAAAGATTTAATAAAAAAAATCAGAGATGAATTAAACTCTATCAGCTCTATAGAAGAACAACAAGAAGCATCTTCCATTTTACTTCTTATTGATGTAATTTTAAAATCTTGTATCAAAAGTCGTGCTAGTGATATACATATAGAACCAACTGAAAAAAACTGTACTATTAGAGGAAGAGTTGATGGTAAACTAGCAGAGATTTTTATTTTTGAAAAAGATATATATCCACCATTAGCTTCAAGATTAAAACTTTTATCTAACCTTGATATTGCTGAAAAAAGAAAACCACAAGATGGTCGTTTCTCAACTGCGGTAGGTAAATATGAATTTGATTTTCGTATATCTACTTTACCAACTATATATGGTGAATCTATAGTTATGAGGGTATTAGATAAAGAAAAAGCATTAGTTAAACTTGAAGAAGCTGGTATGGATAGTTTTAGTTATCGACAACTTATAAAAGGTTTAGAAGCTCCCTATGGTATTATCTTAGTAACTGGACCAACAGGAAGTGGTAAAACTACAACTTTATATGGTGCATTAAACGAACTTAGAAATATTGAAGACAAAGTTATTACAGTTGAGGATCCTGTTGAGTATAGAATGAATCTTATACAACAAGTACAAGTAAATCCAAAAGTAGGTTTAACCTTCGCTGATGCACTTCGCTCTATATTACGACAAGATCCAGATAAAATTATGATTGGTGAGATTAGAGATAAAGAAACACTAGAAATTGCCATAAAAGCAGCACTTACAGGACACTTAGTTATCTCTACTCTACATACAAATGATTCTATTAGTGCTATTGCTCGTATGGTAGATATGGGCATAGAACACTATCTAATAAGTGGTGCTTTAGTAGCAATTCAAGCACAAAGACTTGTTAGAAAAATATGTAAGCATTGTAAGGTAGTTGAAAATGTCCCATCATCAACTTTACAAGATATAAAAGAACTAATACCTAAAGATGCAAAATTTTATATAGGCTCTGGTTGTAAAGAGTGTAATGATACTGGCTATATGGGAAGAGAGATGATATGTGAGGTTCTAAGTATTACTGAAAACTTATCATCTCTAATAGCAAAAGGTGCTTCAAAAGAGGTACTAAAAGAACAAGCTATAAAAGATGGTTTTATGGATATAAGTCAAAATGGAATACAAAAAGCACTAGATGGTGTTACCAGCCTTCAAGAGATTTTAAAGGTAGTTAAATAATGGAATACTATATTGCAACTATACTAACTAAAGGTAAAAAACAAAATTTTCCAATATATGCAAAAACAAAAAAAGATGCAAATGAGTATGCCAAAAAGAAATATACTGGAATAATTATAAAAGTTGTTGAGGGTGAAGAACCTTTAGATGCAAGATTAAAAAGACTTAAAAAAGATTTTTTAAAAAATATTCAAAAAAAGAAAATAAATCCAGATGCATTAATCGGAGCGATAAGACAATTAGCCGTTATGACAAATGCTAGTATCTCTATACATGATTCTATATATGAAATATCTGTAGCTACTGATGACAAGACATTAAAAAGAGTTTTTTCAAAAATAGCAGATGATATAAACTCTGGTAGTTCTTTGTCAACATCTATGGAAAACTTTAGATTTGAACTTGGAAATTTAACTATTGCTATGGTTCAACTTGGTGAAAAAACAGGTAATTTAGATGAATCTTTATATTCACTTGCAAATATGCTTGAAGAGATCCGTGCAAATATAATCAAATTTAAAAAAGCTATGGCATACCCTCGAAATGTTATGATTGCTATGGCTGTAGCATTTACAATCCTAATATCTTATGTTGTTCCTCAGTTTAAATCTATATTTAAAGAGTTAAATGCAGAGTTACCATTACCAACTCAAATACTTCTTACGCTGGAATATCTATTTAATAACTATGGACCATATTTAATAGTAATACTTACAATTTCATTTATGTTTTTTAGATATTTAATAAATAATTTTAAAGATGTCCAATATAGTTGGCATGAACTTCTACTTAAAACATATCTTATAAAAAATATTATTAAATTCTCAACACTAAATAGATTTACACTTGTTTTTTCAGAACTTATTCGTGCAGGTATCCCTATAGCAGAAGCATTAGACACTTCTATAGGGATGATTGACAACCTTCCTCTAAAAAATAAACTCCTATCTGTTAGAATTACTGTTGAAAAAGGTGGAGCTCTAAACAAAGGTTTAAAAGAAACAGCACTTTTTGAAAATATGATTATACAAATGATTACTGCTGGTGAAGATAGTGGTACACTAGATACGATGGTTAAAAAAGTAGCAGAGTATTATAAAATGAGATTTGATGCTATTATAGATGGTTTGTCAGAAGCAGTTGAACCAATAATGCTATTTGTCATAGCATCTATGGTTATACTTTTAGCTCTTGGTATCTTTCTACCTATGTGGGACATGGGTAATGCCGTTCAAGGTAGATAAATAAGTTTATTTTAATCTTTTAGATAATTTTTAAAATATTCTAATTGCTCTTTTGTTCTTACAGTTGCTGTCCCACCAAAAGAAGTTCTAGCATTCATAGAATTTCTTAAAACCAAATATGGCATCAAATCTTCATCTATTCTTGCATCTATCTCTTTGAAATATTTAAAATCCATCTCACTTATATCTATTTTCAACTCTTCACCTTTTGCAACTGCACGACCAGTTATAAAGTGAGCCTCTCTAAAAGGTATGTTACATTTTTCAACTAAATAATCAGCTAAATCAGTAGCTGATAGATGCCCTATAGAACAAGCTTTTTCCATGTTGTGTGCTTTTACTTCCATAGTTTTCATAGCTTCTTTTAAAATTTCTAACGAAATTTCAGCAGTCTCTACTGCATCAAATACACCCTCTTTATCTTCTTGAGTATCTTTGTTATAAGCTAGTGGAAGTCCTTTCATGACTGTTAAAAGCCCCATTAGTGAACCATAAACACGACCTGTTTTACCACGAAGAAGTTCAGGAACATCAGGATTTTTCTTTTGAGGCATGATAGATGAACCAGTTGAATACTCATCACTTAGCTCAACAAATCCAAATTCATAAGATGACCACATGATAAGTTCTTCACTCAAACGAGAGATATGCATCATCATAGTTGAGATATTAAATAATATTTCTAAAGCAAAATCTCTATCACTTACCGTATCTAAACAATTTACACTTACACTATCAAAACCTAAAAGTTCTGCTGTCATATCACGATCTATATTATGTGGTGTACCTGCTAATGCAGCACAACCAAGTGGAGATACATTATTTCTTTTATATGAGTCTTCAAATCTTTGTATATCTCTTTTGAACATAGAAAGATATGCACCAAGATGAAAACCAAAGTTAGTAGGTTGAGCGTGTTGAAGGTGCGTCATACCAGGGATAAGAGTCTCAGTATGTTTTTCAGAAATAACTAAAATCTCACCCATCAATTTTTTCAAGCCAGATACTAATGAGATATTTTTCTTTAAAGTCCACCTTCTAAAATCAACAGCAACTTGATCATTTCTACTTCTTGCAGTATGAAGTTTTTTACCAGCATCACCAATAATTTCGGTCAGCCTTTTTTCAATCCCCATGTGTAAATCTTCATCACTAATATTCCACTCAAATTTACCAGATTCTATCTCGTCTTTAACTTGATTTAGTCCATCAACAATTTGATTATGTTCATTATCAGTTAAAATACCCTGTTTTGTTAACATCTGTGCATGAGCTAACGAACCCTCAATATCTTCAAGATACAATTTTCTATCAAACATTATCGAAGCATTAAACTCATCTAACAACGAAGAAGCACTACTGCTAAATCTTCCTGACCACATTTTTTCCATAACAATCCTTTAATGAAAGAATAATACAAAAAATCTATTTAACAAAAGCTTTATATATTGCCATTCAAGCACACTATTACAACTGATATTTTTTATTTAGGATTTCATCAAAATCCCAAACACCTTTTTGTTTTAATGATTCTATAACTTTAGGTGTACAATCAACATCATCTGGCCATCTTCGAGAGAAACCATCTAGTACATTTTTATTTGTACCATCTATCCCTACCATCAAACCAGATGTATATATATCACGAACTGCATCTATATTATTTGTAACTCTCCAAACTAGCATATATGCGTTAAACACATCATTTTTCTCTTCATCTACAAATACAACTATTCTTATATGCATACCTAAAGTTACTAATGCTTCAAAATACTCTTTTGCATTTTTAGATTTATTTACAGATATTACAGTTATAGGGTTTTTTGTATTTCTCATAAATTGATGTAGATTTACAGCATCTGGTATTAAGTCTTTTACTTTTTCTAGTAACTCTTCATCACCTAAAACTTGCGGTGCATCTACTTGATTTGCTAAAGTTGCATCTATACCTAATTTCCCACCAACCAATGTTTCAGGAGAGGAGTGATCAAGTGCATCTAAAATACCCTCTGTTATAAACATTGACTTTGGAGTAAATCTATCTAAAACATACTTCACTAATGATTCATAGTTTTCAAGTTTTGGAGCATTTTCATCTAAGAAAACTGCATGTTTAACAAAGCTCATCTGCCCTGCTCCCCAAAAAGCATGCATAAATTGTTTTGCATGACCTTTATAAAGTGGTTGCATCTTAGCCAGTATAAGATTATGAAAACCAGCATTTTCAGGCATATGATAATCAAGTAAATCTGGAACTGTTGTTTTTAAAAGTGGAAAAAATATTTTACCAGTTGCCCAACCCATATATTTATCTTCTAAAGGTGGCTTACCAACTACTGTTGCTAAAAATACTTTCTCTTTTTTGGTAGTTATAGCACTTACTTCCATTACAGGATATGGCTCTTCTAAAGTATAGTATCCTGTATGATCACCAAATGGACCCTCAATTTTTAACTCATCAGTATCAACCCACCCCTCAATAACATAATCAACATCTTCAGGAATATATAATGGGGTTGTAAGAGATTTTACAAGTTTTGCTGGTGTTTTTGTTATAAGACCATACATTAAAAGCTCATTTACACCATAAGGAAGAGGAGCAGTAGCACACCAAGTATAAAGTGGATTTCCACCAATAGCCACACTTACTGGCATCTTCTTACCAGCTTTTTGGTACTGATCAAAAAAGTGTGAAGAATCTTTGTGAATCTGCCAATGCATTCCTAAATGATTTTTATCATAAACTTGAAGTCTATACATTCCAAGATTTACCATCTCACCATCAAGACTTTGAGTATAAACTTGTCCCATAGTTATAAATGGTCCACCATCTTGTTCCCATGTTGTTAAAACTGGTAGTTTTGTTAAATCTACATCATCATTTAGATATTTTATTTTTTGACAACTACCCTCACCTTTTAATCTTTTAGGAAATATATCTTTTAATGAAAAAAGACTCTTTGCCATATTGATTTTATCCATAAACCCACTTGGTGGTTTCATATGTAAAAGGTTTGTTATCTCATCTGCAACTGATTCAATAGTTCTTCCAAATAAAAGTTCACACCTTTTGTATGAACCAAAAACATTCATAAATACTGGTTCTTCAAAAATTTTACCACTTTTTTTATCTACTACATTAGTAAAAAGAAGTGCCTTACCACCATCCTTTTTCTTTACTTCTGCATATGCTAAGTGAGGTATCTCTAAATAAATATCTAATTCGGTATCTATAACAGTTAATTCATCATGTTTTTTTAAAAGTTTTATTGTTTTTTGCATATTCTCTTCTCAATTTTAAAATTTGTCTATTTTTTTGTAAAATTATAACACAAATATTGCTCCTGCATTTAGCTACAGTTCAAACATTTATATAAGTATTTTAGAAATTTCCTGAGATGTTTTTTTATCAACAATTCCTAATTTATCTTCAAATAGTGATTGTTGATTACTTGGGGCTTACGAAAAATGTTATTTAGTAACTAAATTATATAATTCCCATTTTTTGATTCTCTGCATAAGTTGCATAAGCTTCAACTCTGTTATTTTGTTGTTGAACATCACGAAGAGATTCTAAAATAGCAGGTGTGCCATTTCCCAAATCAACATCTTTATTTAAAGCTATAGATAAATAAATCTCCACCTGAGATTGTTTTGATTTATGAGCCATATAATCAGTTGCATGTCCTCTTTGTGCATCTTTTTTAGCTTGTTCTTCTGCTTCTGATGCTTCCTTAGCTTCTTGTGCTTCAAGGTCTAGCTTGGCTTGTTCCTCTATAGACAACTCTTTAGGAGGCTGTTCCTCTTCTACTGGAGGATTTACAGGTTGTATAGAGTTTTCAGGTTTTTAATAAATATTGATACTATTATAGCTATCTATATGATTTGAAATTTCCAAGATACTATCCTTTTTTTTCTTCTACTAAAACTTTATAAATATAAAAAAGTTTTAACAAATATATCTCTATACTACCGTAAGAAAGATTGTTATCTGCTTCAAATTCACTTATAACTCTTTCATCAATAGCATCTACTAATCTAACTTGATAATCATTCAACTCTATATCTAACTTTGGCAAAACAGGTAGTATAGGTATCCCCACCTCTTTTGAGATTTCATCTCTATGTTTTTGGAACCTTGGAATAAAATACTGGTTCCTTCTAAAAAAGTAATGAAAAAATCAATACACTTAAAACTTTTTTATTGTTATTCATTATTGCTCCTAAATTAAAAAACTTCTCTTGAAAGAGAAAATCCTATAGATGATTTTGTTACTGATTTATCATAATCAATCAAACTTTCACCATAACCATTGAAAAATCTTAAATATAAAAATGTATTTTTAGAGCCAAAAAATGGATATGTCCAGTGCAAATCAATTGCTCCTCTATGTTTACCACCCATTCCAAAATTATAACGAAACATTGAACCTACTTCATGTTTATTAAAAAAATAATTAATTTTAACATCCCCATAACCTAAATATTTATAAATATCTGGATTATCATCACCTTTAGCATTTGGGTCATTATTAATAGCTTTCTTGTTTTCTGGGATTCTATACCATGTTCTAGTTGATAAAAAAAGGTTGTCCCATTGCCAATTAGCAGATGCATATAAACGGTTCCATGAACGAGAACTATATCCAGCTCTTCCATTAGATTCATGTAAAAAAGAATACTTCATAAACTTAAGTCCAAATTTTTCATCTATACTTTTAGTAGTTGGAACTGATATATAAACCTCTGGTAAATAGTTTGTTTCTCTAAATGGTGCCGAATCACTATACATTTGCCACCAAACTTTTTGAGTATATGCCAAAATAAAATGCTCATTAAAACCAAATAAATTATAGGTTATAGGTTTTTTAAAACTAAGCTGAAACTCTACCTCTGTTTGTAAGTCGCCATTATCGTATTTATTTGTAGAGCATGAAAATGGTAATATATAATTTGCTTTATATGGTTGTAGTCCATAAAAACCAGTATTTTCCAAAGAACTAATCAATTCTTTAGTTTCTGTTGTATTTACATCCATTTTCTTAAATGTATATTCACTTTTTCTTTTATTGGTAACTGGGTCTATTTGATTACTAACTCTTTGTATAAATGAAAGTTTTTCTATATCTTCTTTTGGTTTTATATCTAAAGTATAGTGGTATTGTGAAGCACTTTTTTGAAACCATTGAGATGCTTTTTGAATATCTTTTTTTACACCTAAACCATTCATATACATATATCCAAGTCTGTACATAGATGCTTTTGAACCATTTTCGGCTTCCTCTTTAACTATAGGAAATGCTTTATTATACTCTTTTTGGTTAAAATACTCATTAGCTAAAATTGAAGAACTAAATATTAATATCCATATAAAAAAAGAAAATTTACATACTTTATAACATTTTAGCATATACTATAGTCTCTGTGGCATCTCATCTTTAAATGCTATTTTTTCTGCATTTTTTAATAACTCTAACGCACCTTTATCTATCATAAGCTTAGCCATATCAAAACCTAGATTATCACTTTTTTCTACATCTACAACAATTTTTTCTTGCATGATATTTGTTCCATCTGGGAAGCCTATCATTGTTCTAAAAGTTATCTCTTTTTCATTTATGACAGCATTACAAGCTACAGGTGCTGAACACCCTGCTCCTATTTTTGATATAAAATCTCTTTCTATTTTAGTACAAATAAAAGTATTTTTATCATTAACACTTAATGCTATCTCTCTTATTTTTGCATCATTAGATACTATCTCGATACCAAGAGCTGCTTGACCCATAGGTGGTATCATCATATCTAATGACAGTTTTTGAGTATGTGGAATATCTTTTAGTAAATCTAATCTATCAAGACCTATAAATGCAAGTATAATAGCATCGTATTGACCCTCTGCTAACTTTCTAAGTCTAGTATTTACATTACCTCTTAAATCTTTTACTTTTAAATCAGGTCTCTGTTGTAAAAGCTGCATCCTTCTTCTAAGACTTGTAGTGCCAACTACTGCACCTTGTGGTAAATCTTCTAACGAATTATACTTATGTGATAAAAACACATCTCTTTGGTCTTGCCTAGTTGTAACTGCAACTAATTCTAAACCATCTGGTATATATGTAGGTACATCTTTTAAACTATGAACAGCAATATCAGCATATCCTGCTAACATTGCATCTTCTAGCTCTTTTGTAAAATGCCCTTTTCCACCTATTAGTGCAAGTGGTTTATCTAAAACTTTATCACCATTACTTACAATCTTATTTAAAACTACTTCTATATCAGGATAAGTTGCTTCAACTCTATCTTTTATATGATAAGCTTGCCAAAGTGCTAAATCTGAAACTCTTGTTGCTATTGTTAGTTTTTTCATATCTATTTAACCTTTTGATATTTTTTCTTACTTTTATCTAATTTACCATCAAAAAATATTGTTGGTGTACCTGCCACCATTACAGCTTCTGCAACTTTTTGGTCAAACTCATACTGCTCTTTAACTTTTAAGGATTTAATATCATCTTCTGTTATATTTGTACCAACTGTTTTATTAAAAGCTTTTAAGATTTTTTTAACATCTTTTTCATGAGCGTTAACTTTTACTTTATATAGATTTAAAACTACATCTTTTTTACCTTGTAACTCTGCGGCTATTGCTGCATAAGAAAGTTCTACTGCTGATGGATGTAATCTTGGAAGTGGAAAATGGTAATAATATATAGCAAATTTATTTGGTTGTTTTTTCATCTCTTTTATAGCTTTTGGAATGAATGACCTACAAAATGGACATAATGGGTCTGAAAAAATGGCTACTTTATGTTTTGCATTTTTATTTCCATATATAAGATTTTCCGCTTTATAGTAAGAGTCTTCAAAAGATGGGAAATCATCCTTAAGGGAATCACCAGTATCCATATCAATAAATTCTGGTGTTATTATTGTGCCATTTGAAAACCAAATCATCTTTTGAGTAAGAGTTTGATTCTTCTTATCATTATTTTTTACAGTAGCATGAACCTTAATCACATAAGCATACCAACTATTTTTTTTATCTTTTACTTCAATCTCTTTAATTATATTTTTATCAACTATATCTACTTTTAAACTAATAATTTTAGGATTATTTTTAAATTTTTTTTCTAAAAATTCTTTTAAATCATTCTCTGGCGTAGAAGCAAAAAGTGTACTACTTAGAAGTAGTATTGTGAGTGATAATTTCAACATCGATAACATCTGAATCCTTTTGTATATTTTCTTGAGTATTTTCAACATTACATTTGTTAGATTTTACATTATAACGATTAACAAACATACTCGTTATTACACTAAATTGCATAAGTATTCCTATAATATCAGTTAAAAATCCAGGTATTATTAAAAAAATAGCTCCAATAAGTGTAAATAAATTTAATTTTTGAAACTGTTGTAAATCTATACAATTATATGAAACTGCAGTCATATTTTCAACAAGTGTTTTTCTAAAATTAATTAATATAGATATACCTATAAAAGCACTTAATAATATCTCAAAGAAAGTGCTTAAACCACCAATAGTAGAAGATATATTAACTGATAATAATACCTCTAAAAATAGATAAACTATAAAATAAATCATTATATAAGTTCCATAATCTCTTTATAAATATCACCTATGTTAACAGAAGTTTTTTCTTTAGTTTTTCTATCATAAATTTGCACTAAACCATTTTTCAATTCTTTTCCTATGATAATAGTATATGGGAAACCAATAAGTTCAGCATCTTTCATTTTAAAACCAAATCTTTCTTTTCTATCATCAAGTAGAACTTCTACATTTTCACCTAATAGCTTAAGATATAACTCTTCACCAAGCGTATTCTGGGCTTCATCTTTTATATTTGAAATCATAATATTTACACTATAAGGTGCTGTATTTTTTGTCCAGATACAACCATTTTCATCATGATTTTGCTCTATTACAGATGCCACTAGCCTACTTACACCTATGCCGAATGTAGCCATTTCAAATGGTTTTGCTCTTCCATTTTCATCATTAAACTTTGCATCTAGTGCTGATGAATATGTTTCACCTAGTTGAAATATATGTCCAACTTCTATACCTTTTTTAAAGCTAAGATTTGCACCACATGAACATTTTTCATCTATAGATTTTGTTTGAAGTTCTTCGTAAGATTTTTCATTTAAAGCATCTATCTCTTCTTGCGTTTGAAAAATTGTCTCTATATTTGCACCATAATCACAACTCTCACAAACAACTATAGTATCTTCACCACTATCAGCTAAAACATGAAATTCTTTACTTCCAGTTCCACCAATAGCACCACTATCAGCTTGAACTACTCTAAAATCAAGTCCTAATCTTGCAAAAATCTTTTTATAAGTCTCTTCCATTAGATTAAACTCTCTAATCATATCTTCTTTTGAAGCATGAAAAGAGTAACCATCTTTCATAAGAAATTCACGACCACGAAGAAGTCCATATCTAGGTCTAGCTTCATCACGAAATTTTGTATTTATTTGGTATAGGTTCAGAGGTAAATCTTTGTAACTTGTAACTCTATTTTTTACAAGTTCAACCATTGCTTCTTCATTTGTAGGGCTTAATACAAAATCATTATCATGTCTATCAGAGATTCTAAGCATCTCCTTACCCATAGTATCAGCTCGTCCACTTCTCTCCCACAAATTTACAGGAGTTACAAAACTAAGCTGTACTTCATTACAACCAGCATTGTCAAGTTCCTCTTTTACTATAGCTCTAATCTTTTCTAATACAATCTTTCCAAGTGGTAAATAATTATAAAGACCTGCACCTTGTTGATTTATAAAACCTCCACGAATCAAAAACTGATGGCTAGGTAAAGTTGCATCTGATGGAACTTCTTTTGTTGTTGGAATAAATGCTTTACTTCTTCTCATAATTATCTGTCTCCTTTTCCAAGGAAGTAAATTCCTTGAAAAATTCCTATCACTAAAGCTACGCCTATAGGCGAGAAATTATTATTCATTATTTTTTTCCTTCATCTTTTTATACTTATCTGGAACTTCATCATGACTAGCATTTGATATTATTTGTATCATTCCAGAGATGCTGTCATTTTTTGATTCACCTGTAGCATCTCTCATCCTAGTAGTCATATCATGTAAAAATCTTTTCAAAGTTTGCTCAGCCATCTTTCTAGCTTCTGATTCATACTCTTTAGGTATAAAACCTTTTTCACATACTCTTGATGATTCAATTTGGGCTACATTATAAGCTTTTTGATATATCTCTTTTATCATAGGTTCTACATTTAAAGTATCAAGCCATTCAAAAAACTCAACAACACTACGACCCACTATACCATGAGCTTTTCTAGCTTCTTTTTCCCTTTGAGATTTATTATTATCAACTATACTAGTTAAGTCATCAACAGTGTATAGCTTTATCATACCTGTATATGCACAACTTATATCTCTAGGAACAGCAAGATCAAACCAATATCTTTGATAATTACATAAATCAATCATCTCGTTTGTAATTATAGGTACATTTGATGATGTAGCAGTAAAAATTATCTCAAATTGATTTACAGCACTATCTAATTGTCCATAATCTATAACTTTAGCACCACACTCCTCGGCTAAAGTTTCAGCTTTTTGTTTTGTTCTATTCATTATATAAACATCAGCACCACTAGAAATCATATGTTTTGCAGTTATTTCACTCATCTCACCTACACCTATGATAAGTGTTTTTTTACCAGTTAAATCATCTAAAACAGACTTTAATTTTGATACAGCTACACTAGCTACTGAAACTGGTTTAGATGAAATATCTGTTGCATTTCTAACTTTTGCTGCACATTTGAAAGCACTTCTAATTGCTCTAGCTATCTTTTTATCACAATAACCTTTGTCATGTGAAAATCTAAAAGCATCTTTTAACTGTCCAGCGATTTGTGTCTCACCTACCACCATAGAGTCAAGTGATGAAGCAACTTTAAAAATATGGTGTATAGCACTACTATCATCATATGTATCTGATTTATCTTCTAGTTCACTTACACTAAAACCAGCTCTTGCACTTAACATTTCAAAAATATGATTTCTTGCATCTTCAATATCACTACAACTAGAAAAAATCTCCATACGGTTACATGTAGATATAAGTACTACTTCATTTATACTTTCAGCACTATTTAGCTTTTTTAAACATCCCTCTACACTTTTATCATTAGGATATGTTAATTTTTCTCTAATTTCTAAATCAGCATTTTTATATGAGAAACTTATATTTAAGTAGCGCATTAATAACTTCTTTTTATCATTGTTTCTAAGATAGATACAAGTTCTTTGTCATCTTTAACAGCTAACATTGCTTCATTTGATAGTTTTGTAGCTAGTTTAAATGATTTTTCTACAGTTTTAAACTCTTTCATTTTTTCTTTTATCCAATCAGAATTTACTTTATCTAACTCTTTTGCATGTAAAGATTTTAGTCTCGTTTTATCTTCACTAGTTAACTCTTCATAAAGATATATATATGGTAGCGTACACTTACCCTCTACAAAATCATTTAAAGCTGGTTTTCCAAGAGTTTGTGAATCTTGTGTTATATCTAAAATATCATCTATAATCTGAAATGACAATCCAAGATTACGACCATAAATAGCATACTTTTCAATATCTTTACCAGCTAAATATGCAGATGCAACTGCAGAAGCTTCTATAAGGGTAGCAGTTTTTAGATAAAGCATATCAAGATATTTTTTTTCATCAAAATTGAAATTTTCTGCCATTTTGACATCTATCATTTCACCCTTACTTAAAGCTGTAACAGAGGAAGCTATAGCTCTTGCTATCTCTTTGTCAAAAGAAACCAGCTCAGTAAAAGCTTTAGAGTACAAAATATCACCAAGCATTACCGCCGTTTTAGAGTCTTCAGTTGCATTAACAGATGCTACACCTCTTCTAGTTTGTGCTTCATCAATTACATCATCATGAAGTAAACTTGCAGCGTGAATAAGTTCTACTATAGCTGCTAAAAGTGGTGCTTTTTCATTTTCTGGTGCTATTTTTAAGATAAGTTTAGCTCTAAGTCTTTTCCCACCACTCAACATACTAAAAAGACGAGTCACTTCACTATAATCACATTCTTTTATAAGTTTAGCTATTTCAGCTTCTACTTTTTT
Source organism: Campylobacterota bacterium (assembly GCA_034659595.1). Classification (GTDB taxonomy): domain Bacteria; phylum Campylobacterota; class Campylobacteria; order Campylobacterales; family Sulfurimonadaceae; genus Sulfurimonas. Next base: position 25,534 of record JAYEHQ010000076.1, on the reverse strand, counting down.
CATATTATTTTCAATCATTTTTTAAATACTTTACCCTTACTCGCATCTCATCATCAGACAAAAAAAGCTCAAATTTTGCTTCATGTTTTTCATAATCAAACTCTATAAACTTTACCAAGATATATGGAGTTTTATAATTATTTGCTCCACGAGACAATAACTCTATACGAACACTTTGGTTCTTATGATTTAGATAAAGAATATTTTGAGATACAATATCATCATAAGATTTTAGAATAATTAATCCATCATTAATAAAAAGTGTCCATCTAAATTGAAAAAGTTTTTGAATTTTACCATATTTTACTAGAACTTTCTTTTGCTCATCTTTTTTTAAAGATACTTTCACCATATCTCTATAAATATTAGCACTTATTGTACTTTGAAAAAATAATAATAAAAGAAAAAATTGTAAAATCTTCATAAGATTGATTATAGCAAAAAATCTTACTTATATACTAGTGGGATGTGTATAACTATCTATTATTTGAAAAATTCTATTATCTATCTCTACATCTAAATCTAAAAGAGAAAGTTTTACACCAAAAGATTTTAACTTAACAAAATCTTTATAAGTGACTAATAAGGAATCACTACTATCACGAGTTAAAATATCTTCTATCTCATTTTTTGTAAAATTATAATGATCTTCAAAATAATTTTTACTTACAACTTTTGGTAAATATTTATCTAATCGTTCTGGTCTTGCTATAGCGGTTACAAGAGACATTTTATCTGTTTTATTTTTTAAGGTTACAATTCTTTTAAAATCATCATTTTCTTTTAAAATTACTACTTTTTTTTGATTATAAAGTCTCTCTCGAAATGAACCAGATGGAAGGCATGAACTATTTTTACACTCTACTTCTATAAGTAAATCAAGTTTTTTTATATCATGTTTTGAATAAGCATCATCTAAAAAAATAATCTTTGCACCCATCTCTTTAGCTTTTAGTATCCCTTTTTTTCTATCTTCACTTACTATGACCATAGCTTTTGGTAATTTATCTGCATAGATACGAGCTTCATCACCACTTATCTCTACATCATACAAAATTTGTTTTCCATCACTAATAACATATAGTCCTTTACTTTTACGACCATATCCACGGAGTACAATAGCAACATCATCATATTTACTAGCAAGTGCTGTAACAACTGGTGTTTTTCCACTTCCACCTACAGTTAAGTTTCCTACACTTACTATACTTAGACCAAAATCTTCTGGTTTTTTAGATAAAAAGCGTAAATATACTAAAAAGCAATATAGCCAACTTAATGGTAATAATAAAAAAGATATAAATTTTTGGAAAGAATTTGGATTGTAGAAATAATTCTCAATCCAAAATACTAAAGCTGTTTTCAACTATACTCTTGTTTTTGCTATTTTTTTAATTTTATCTATAACTGTTTTTACTTCTTTATCACTCATACTTGGATATATTGGTAGAGAAAGTACAGTTTGAAAAGAACGAAGTGCTACTGGATAACTATTTATTTTTAACGAGTATTTTGATTTATAATAACTTAAAAGATGAAGAGGTATAAAATGAAGACCTGTATCTATCCCCTCTTTTTTTAATTCCAATGCAAATGAATCACGATTCTTATCTATGTTAATAATATATGAAAAATATGGTTGTTCATCATTTATTAATGCCGATATTTTAATATGTTCTACATTTTTAAGAGATTTATTATACATAGTTGCTATTTCACGCTGTCTTGAAATATTGTCATCTTGAGATTGTATTTGAGCTCTTATATAAGCAGCATCTAATTGACTCATTGAATAATCATAACCAATATCTATAACATCATAAATATACTCTAACGCATTTTCTAAGCGTTTTATAGCATGGTTTGAGAGTAATCTTGCTCTTGTTATAATATCTTCATTATTTGTAACTAACATTCCACCATTACAAATATTCTTCTTTAAATGTGAAGAAAAATTAAAACATGTAATATCAGCACCTGTCGAACCAATTTTTACACCATTATAAGTCGCTCCTAAAGCATCACTTGCATCTTCAACTATTTTTACATTATATATTTTTGCTATATTATAAACTCTTTGCAAATCAACACAAGTTCCCGCAATATGTGTAACTATAGCTGCTTTTAATTTCTTAGATTGATTATCTTGCAAATAAGCTTCTAAAGAATCTATATTTATGTTGTATGTTTCTTCATCTATGTCTATAAAAATAGGTTCAGCATCAAAATGACGAACAACCTCTGCAACATTAGGATGAGCATTTACAGAACAAACTACTTTATCTCCACGCTTTAAATCAAGTGAAAGCATTGCTAAGTGAAGTGCTGATGTACCATTAGAAGTAGCATGTGCATATTCACAACCTATATACTTTACAAATCCATCTTCAAGTTCTTCAACTTGACATAAATCATCACCATCAAGAGCATCACTTACATTTGAGTGTGCTTCTCTACTACTTTCATATTTGTTAAATGGTATTTTCATAATAATCTCCCTAATTTTCTACTATAAAGTTATATCACGAGGATAATTAAAATCATGATTAACTGTCCTTGATGTCAACTTTGCTATTACTGGCATTTTTCTTTTAAAATGGTTACGAAAAATTCTTTTTATTATCATATCTAACATCTTAGCATCTATACCCTTAGCAACTATCTCATCTCTTGTTAATCTATCTTCAACATACAGCTTCATTGCTTCATCTAATTGTGCATAAGTATAACCCAAGTCTGCTTCATCACTTTGTCCATCCCACAAATCAGCTGATGGTGGTTTTTTAATAATACTTTTAGTAACTCCAAGATATTCTGCAAATTCAAATACTTCACTTTTATATAAATCGCCTATAGGATTCACAGCTGATGCCAAATCACCATAAAGTGTTCCATATCCGAGCATAAGTTCACTCTTATTACTTGTACCCAAAACTAAAGCATTTTCACGAGCAGATACATCAAACAATGTTGACATCCTCATACGAGATGAAAAATTACCTTTTCTAAGATTATCCATATTTGGATTTAACTCTTCATACGCTTTTAACATTGGCTCTATAGACGCTGTAATAGATTTTATATTAAAATCTTTACATAACTCATCAGCATCATCAAGTGAACTTTGTGATGAGTATTGTGATGGCATCTTCACACATAGTAAATCATCTTGAAAAACTTTTTGAGCGATTACCGCAACAACAGCAGAATCAAGCCCACCACTCAAACCAACAACTACATTTGTAATTCCAGTTTTTTTAACTTCATCTTCTAAAAAGTATTGCAAATACTCTGTTATTTGCCCATATTTACTCATATATTTCTAAACCTTTAAAATTTCTTCAATAAAATGATTATATCAAAACATTATTAACATGAAAGATACTTATTTTCTTAAAAAGCTTGCTCATTATAGTGCGTAACATTAGTCATTAGTCTTAAAATATTTAAGCTCATATAACTTATTATATATTTTAGATACTATAGCACCAGCAGCTTGTCCACCATGTCCACCGTGTTCAACCATTGCTAAAACTACATACTTAGGATTTTTAGATGGTCCATATGTAGTAAACCATGCATGGGAACGACTATAATAAGCCATCTCATGTTCTAATTGTCTCTCCTCAATATTTTGTAAAATACCAACTACTTGTGCTGTACCTGTCTTTCCAGCTATTTTAATCTTTGAATTTAATCTTAAATAATTTGTAGCTGTTCCACTTGGATAATTACAAACTTGCCTCATTGCCTTTTGTATAATTGGTAATTTTTCTAGTTCATCTTTATTGAATACAGTTTTATATTTATCTATATATTCCTTAGAACCTATTTTTTTAGCAAAATGGGGTGTTGGCAAATAACCAGTAGCCATTAAAGATGTAAACTGAGCTATTTGTAATGGTGTTACTAAAAAGTCACCCTGCCCTATAGATGTATTTACAGTTTCCCCCATATACCATGGTCGGTTATATTTTTTTCTTTTCCATCTTCTCGATGGTACAGTCCCAAAAAATTCATTTGGTAAATCTACACCTGTTTCCTTACCAAACCCATACCTTTTAAGTCCATCACTCATAATTTTTATACCAACTTGCAAACTTCCTTTATAAAAATAATCATCACAACTTTCCCTTATAGCCTTTACAACATCTGTACGCCTATGACCTTTTTTTTTCCAACACCTAAAAACTCTTTTTCCAAGTGGCATTTCCGCTGTACAATATACATTATACTTTTCATCTAATGCTGTCGTTATATAAATCAGTCCAAGTCCTATTTTTATAGTTGAACCAGGTGGATATAAACCATGAACTACTTTATTTGTAAATGGCTTATCAAGAGAGTTTGATAATTTATTCCACATTTTATATGATATTCCTGTCACAAAGGTATTAATATCATATTCAGGAAAACTACTTGCTGAAAGAATTGAACCATTTATATCCATTACTACAACTGCACCCGCCTTACCTTCAAATAATGAAGAAATATACTTTTGTAACTCTATATCTATAGTTAATGTTAATTTTCTATCCTCTATAGCTTTTTGATATGAAAGCTCCTCTATCTCTTCATTATTAGCATTTACTTTTATCTCTTTATAACCTGCTTTTCCTTGTAAATAGGAATTATAATAATTTTCAACTCCTGCTTTTCCAGTATATCCAATTAATTTAAGTAACTTATCATTTTTAATCTCTTGCTTATTTGCTCTTGCTACATATCCTATTAAATGTGAAGCTACTTCACCATAAGGATAAAATCTTTTAGGGGATTGTATTATTTGTATATTTTTTCTTAAATTTAATCGTGAATAAACAGGTATCATATCTGTGTATGATATAAAGTTTACTATATCTATAAAATCATGATTATAATAAGAATCTCTTTTTTTATAATTTTTTATAATTTTCTTTTTATCTAATTTTGGAAAAAATTTAATTAAATTATTTATCTCATCTTCAAATATATCTATATTTTTTTTTGAGCGTAAATGTGGTTTTAGTAAAATTTTAAAACCTAATTTATTAATAGCTATTGGTTTATTATTTCTATCTACAATTTCACCTCTAACTGGAGCTATATTTTGTTTTTTAATAGTATTATTTTGAGATAATTTTTCATAATAACTATTTGACTGAACAGCTAAAAAAAACACTCTTGTAATAAGTGCCAACCATATTAAAGAAAAAACTATTATTATAAACTTTATTTTCATAAGATACTCACTATAAAAAACTCTATCAATATATAATAAAGTATGTAATAACTTATACTAGGAATAGGAGCTAAAAATACATTTGCAAACAACAAACAAAATAGATAAAACCCTAAATATACAATTAATACTGTAAAAAATTCAATACAAGACTTACAACTAATAACTTGTTTTAATTTTGGAATCACTAACTTATAAATAATTGTAAAATAAATAATTGTACTAAAAAGAAAGTAACTTTTTTCAACCTCAAAAATTATTAAACAAAAAGAAACTAAAGCTATATATACAGTGTCATCTTTATCAATTGCATCTGTAAATAATACATATAAAATAACTAAGAGTGGTGGTAAAAAAAGATATATACTACTTAGACCAATATATATTACAAATAATGCAACATATAAAAATGGTTTTAAAGATTTTTGATTAGAGAGACTTCGTTGCATACTGGGAAGTGTTTACATTTAATACAATCTGCCCAAATTTTATGTTCAGGCAAAGATTCTTTTGATATTTCAAAAAAACCAAGTTTTTCAAAAAATGACTGTTGATATGTTAAACAAAGAACTTTTTGGAGTTTAAGTGCTTTAGCTTCTTCAAGAGATTTTTTTACTAAATTCTCACCAACCTTCTGTCCACGCATCTCCTCTTTTACTATTAATGATCTAATCTCAGCTAAATATGGAGTATGTATATGTAAAGCACAAAAACCAATTAACTTTTTTTCTTTATAAGCCAATAAATAAGAACGAATATTTGTCGCACATTCATCATCACTTCTGGATAATATAACACCTGATGCAACCTCTGGAGCTATTAATGATTGCATATCTTTTATAGCTCCTAAAGTAGCTTTAATATACTCAATTTTCATTACTATCTTCATTAAGAATATCATATATAATTTTATTGATTTTATGTGTACCACGCTTTTTAGAACTCGATACCATTAAAGCATTTGGAAACTTTTTTCTCAAAGCATTTTGCTCTTTTTGGTTTAACTTATCTATTTTAGTAAATATTTGTAGTATATGTTGATTTTCATTACAAGTTTGTAGTAAAAAATCAGATACAGATGTATCAATCTCTAAATGAGGATGCCTACAATCTATAAGATGGATAAATATTTTTATTTGATCTCTTTGAGAAATATAATCAGTAAGATTTTTCTCCCAATCACTTTTAATAGACTTAGAAACTTTTGCATAACCAAATCCAGGTAAATCAACAAATTTTGCTAAAAACTTGTTAGAATCATCTCTATTTATCATAGTAATATCAAAATAATTTATTAATCTTGTCTTACCGGGAGAAGATGAAACTTTTGCTAAGCCTTTATGATTTGTTAAAGCATTTAAAAGTGAGCTTTTCCCAACATTTGAACGAGCCATAAAAACAACTTCATTATATTCATCTGATTCTGGTGCTTCGTTAATATTTGGAGCGGAAGTTATAAACTTTGATTCAACTATTTCTACCATTATTCTTTACCTTTTTCTTTTATATCAAATATCATAATTACAGGTTCTTTTTCAGCACCTTTAGCATAAGCCTTACCTTCAATAGTTTTCAAAACAACTTCATCACCAATAATTTCTTTTTTTTTATCAACTTGCTTTAAATAAACATCTTGATAAAAATAATACTCTTTTTTAATTGGATTATAAATTGTTTTTTGTGCTTTACCTTTATATTTAGCACCTTCTTGAGTTGTTATTTTAAATGAAACATCTCCAAGTGCTATAAACTTTGTTGGTTGATGATCTTTATCTGTAAAAACTGTAACCTTGGAAGCACTTAATTCATCATCCCCCCTAACTACACTAACCTCACCTATAAAAGTAGAAATACCTTTTTTCTCATCAGAACTAAATTCATTTGCTTTAATTTTAAGCTCTTGGGACACTAATGTTATTGCTAAAGTTATTAAAATTATTAAATATTTCATTATTTCTCTCTTATTTGATATTTTGCAACTATATTTTTTGAATAAATTTTATTCAGATTATTATCTACACTTAGTGATTTACCAATCACTTCATTCTCTTTATCATACATGATATAATCATCATTAGTTCGTGCTATACCTGTCTTCTCATCATATTTAAAACTTTTAGACTTAAATACCAAGCCATCTTCTCTAGTATATACAACATCTCCTACTAAATCTATGACTTTGTCTTTATAAGTTCCTGTTTTAGCTTTTATATTTGATATATATTTTCTTGAGGAATCTTTATAATCTACATCATTTATTACATATCTATCTTTATACATAAAAGCTTTCGAACCTTGCAAAACAGTGGTTAAACCTTTAGTATCTAATTCATGTATAACAAATGAATATACTTCAAAATTAGCAATCTCTCCATGATGATTATTTTTAATATTCATAGGTTTAAAAAATAAAAAAATACCCATCAACCCTACGAAAAGAAAGCTAAAAAAAATATTGATATTCATCTATATATTTATACCCATTTTGCCATAAATTGTTCTCTTTGAGAATTTTTATCTACTAAAATATCAATCATCTCACGAACTGCACCATCACCACCATTAAAAGATAATACTGTTTTTACAATATTTTTTATCTCTTTAACTCCATTTTTAGGTGTAAAACTCTCTTCTACAAGACTTAACATACCATAATCATTCAAATCATCACCAATCACAGCAACTTCACTAAAATCTATGCCTAAAGAGCTTACTATCTCTTTTAATACTCTATCTTTATCTTTTATCCCTTGATAAAGATGCTTAATACCTAACTCTTGTGAGCGTTTCAACACCATAGCAGATTTTTTACCAGTAATTATAGCAGTATGATTACCAAGTTTATTCCAAGTAACTATACCTAAACCATCTTTTACATTAAAACTTTTACTCTCTATTGCATCAGCTGAATATATCAGTTTACCATCTGTAAGACAACCATCGACATCTAAAATCAATAACTTAATCATAAGACATCTTTAGTGCTTGGAATACCAACTCGTTCATTCTTCGTTGTAGCCCTTCTAATAGCTACTGCAAGTGCTTTAAATGATGCTTCTATTATATGATGTGTGTTTTTCCCACGAAGCTGAACTATATGTGTTGTTATTCTAGCATTTAAGACAAATGCTCTAAAAAATTCTTCCACTAGTTCTGTATCAAAATTCCCAACTTTTTCATTTAATTGCATCTCATAAACTAAAAAAGGTCTATTACTTAAATCAATATCGCAACTTACACATGCTTCATCCATAACAATATTTGCACTACCAAAACGCTCCATATTTTTGACTGGATATAAAGTTTCAGCAACTAATGAACCAAGAACTATGCCTATATCTTCAACACTATGATGATCATCAATATAAGTATCACCTTTACATTTTATATCTAAATCAATTAATGAATGTTTAGAGAAACTTTCAAGCATATGGTCTAAAAATCCAACTCCACTCTCTATATTACTTTTACCACTACCATTTAAGTCTAATGATATTGTTATATCTGTTTCTTTTGTTTTTCTTGATTTTGTAACCATTTTATTCCCCTACTATGAAAGAATTATTAAATTTACAAGTAGCTTTGTAATCTCTTGCTTCTTGCTGACTTTTAAATCCTGTTAAAAGCACTTTAAATAATCTTTTATTTCCAATATTTACATCTTTTATCATTGTTTTATAACCATCCGTCCCATTATATCTCTCTTGAGTTTTTATAGCACCTTTTATATTTGAAAAAGACGCTATTTGAAGAGCAAAAAAACCAATTGATTTCTTTTGTATATTTCTCTTTAGCTCTTGTTTTGTTGGTATATTTTTTCGACCACTTTTATGAAAACCCAGTACTTCTAACTGAACTGGAGCAGTTCCAGCTCCAATCATATCTATCTGACTTGCAGCAGTTTTTGAAAGATCTATAATTCTAGTAGCTATAAATGGACCTCTATCATTAACACGAACAACTGTAGATAAACCATTACGACGATTTGTTACTTTTACAATAGTATTCATAGGTAATGTTTTATGAGCAGCTGTCATATCATACATATTGTACTTTTCACCATTAGAAGTTAATTTTCCATGAAAAGCTGGTCCATACCAACTTGCATTTCCACTAAATTCATCTCCAACACTCACTGTAGTTGGATAATATTTTATTCCACGAATAACATAAGGTCTCATTGTTGGATGCGAATATGTTTTTGAATCCATTACAGGACTGTGCTGACTTTTTTTTGCAGAATATACAGTTGATTTTGTATATATCGTTCTTGGTTTTGAATAAGAGTAATCCCGATAAGGGCTAGAAGAACTAGCACACCCTGAAAAAATCAATGCCATAACTATTGAAATGTATATATATAAATTACTCATAAAGTTTTAACCTATCACCTATTCTTATTAGGCTTCCTTTTAAATTATTATATGATTTTATCATTTTTACACTCACCTTATACGCTTGAGATATAGAACCAAGGGAATCACCATCTTTTACTAAATAATAAGAACTCGTATCAATCATTTTTATCTTTTTATCTTTATCAATTGGGATAACTAATTTTTGCTTTAATCTTAATCTAGCATTATTCAAATGATTGAAGCCAATAATAACTTTATAAGGAACTCCATATTTTCGACCAATATCCCAAAGATTATCACCATTTGTTACTACATGAACTTTATAAATATTTTTAATTAATTCATTTTTATAATTTTGTTTAAATTCTGATAACTTTATATACGGTATATACAAATCGTATTTTCCATTATATGGTGGAACAAAATCATATTTCAAATGTCTATTTAATCTTTTTAAATCATCCAATGGCATATTTATAATATTAGAAATTCTTTTCAAAGATTCACCACTAGAAATTTTTACTGTTGCAACTGAATACGCATTAGCACGATTTAAAAGATGCTCATATTCACTTTTAAGTAAAAATTGTTCATCATTTCCAATTAATGCTAATGCTACAATTTTTCTTATATAAAATCTACTCTCTTTAGGCAGATATTTTTTTTGGGGATCAAGTAGTACCGACAATTCATCTGTACCAGCTTTTCTTATAGCACTATTTAATCTTCCACCACCACAATTATATGCAATAGCAGCTAAGTACCATTTGCCAAATCTTTTATGTAAAGAAGATAAATACTTAGAAGCTGCTTTAGTTGATTTTACTAAATCTCGTCTTTCATCCACATATTCATCTATTTTTAAACCAAAAAGCTTTCCTGTACGAGGCATAAACTGCCAAAGTCCAGATGCACTTTTTGATGAATAAGCTTTTGTATTAAAATTTGACTCAGCCATAGCAAGATATAAAAATTCTTGAGGGATATTATATTGTGTCAATATATTTTTTATAGCTGGTATAAATATATATGCTTCATTCATAGCTTTAAAAAAAAGCTTGTCTTCATAAAGAGTATTATTTATATTTCTCATATTATTCATTATAGGGTCATAGAGGAAAGATGGTTTTATATCAAATGACTCTAATAAAGAGAGTTCTTTATTATGGTTTAAAGTATAAGTAAGATTGGCACTTAATATTATTGGTAATAATAGTAACAAAAAATATTTCAATAATAGTGCCTCTAAATTTTAATTTTTAAAGATAGATTTTACCTAAATAAAGATTAATTTTCATATAAATCTTTAAATAGATTCGTAGCATTTTTTGTAGTAATAATTTTTATTTCTTCTAATGGCTTATCTAAAATTTCTGCCATTTTTTGTGCTATTAATATAGTGTAAGAGGGTTCATTCCTCTTTCCACGATGAGGCATTGGGGTTAAGTATGGACCATCTGTTTCTATAATGAGCTTCTCTTTTGGTATCTTTGGCAATACATTTATAAGCTTTTTAGCATTTTTAAATGTCAAAACCCCACCTATACCAAAATAAAAACCATCATTAGCTAAAGATAAAAGTTGCTCATCCGCATTAAAACAATGTAAAACTCCACCAACCTCTTTTGCTTCATAATCTATAAGTATTTTTTTTGAATCTAAAGATGCATCTCTTATATGCACTATCAATGGTTTTTTATACTTTTTAGCTATATTTATTTGAGATATAAAAACTTCTTTTTGAAGTTGTTTTTCCTTCTCTTTATCTTCATCACTACCCTCTAATCTAAAATAATCAAGCCCACACTCTCCAACAGCTATACATTTTTTATGATTTATATATTTTTCAAAGTTTAATTTTTCAAAATTAGTAGCATCATAAGGATGAATACCAACTGCAAAATATACATCTTCATATTTTTGACTTATCTCCACCGCCCTATCAAGTGTAGATGGATCTGCTCCAGGGATTATAAACCTTTTTACACCAGCATCTCTTGCTCTATTTAAAACATCTTCCAAATCTTCATCATATCTTTTATCGTCTAAATGTATATGTGTATCAATTATCATTATTAATATCTCTTTCTTTTTTTATTTTCTTAACTCTTTGTATATTTTTAAATATTAGCCATATAAAAAATATTGCTATTAAAAATGAACCTACTGATGCAAGTATATTACCAGCAAAATAAAAATTAAAACTCATTATTAGCATAATAGCAGTTACTACTAAGCACATCTATTAACCTCCAGTAACTCTTTTGCAAACTTTTTAGCTTCATTTGAAATATTTTCACCACTTATAATTCTAGCTATTTCATCTACTCTTTCACTAAAACTAAGCTCTTGTACAGATGATAAATCATTTTTTTTAGAAATTAAAAAATGTTGATTCGCTGTAGATGTCAATTGTGGCTGATGAGATATAACAAATATTTGAAAATTATTAGCAAGTTGTTTTAGCACACGAGCTACACTCATAGACTCTTCTCCACTAAGATTTGCATCTATCTCATCAAGCATCAAAACCCCACCATTTTTATTCATAAACTCTGATTTTAATGCTAAAATTGCAAGTCTAAGTCTATTAAATTCACCAGTACTTACTTTATGTAATGCTGTTTGGCTAAGTTCTATTAATATTTCATCCCCACCATCTATAGTTAACTTATCTTTTACTAACATAACACTAGCATCTCTTAAATATAATTCTCTTAAATATTTATTCAAATCACTATTAAATGATTTTAATTCACTATTACGAAGTTTAGTCATCTTTTTTGCTAAATTATTTACTTTTATCTCTACTTCATTATATCTTTGTTCTAAATCATTTCTGTTTATTTCTATATTTTCATATCTAAGTAACTCTTCTATTTTCTTCTCTTTATACTCAATAGCTTCCTCTATACTTCCATATCTTCGCTTGAGTTCACTAAGCTCTTCTAAACGATTCAATACCTCTTCAATATCTACTTCTTCAAGTGCATTAAACCTCTCAGATGCATTATCTAAAATAACTCTTAAATTATTCATAGCGTCATCAAAAAATGAACTATCAATATCAAGAGAATTTAAAGCTTCAAATACATGATATTCATTTTCAAAGATAGAAGATGCAACAGATATTTTTTCTGTAACCTTTTCTTTTTTTGACAACTCTTTTTTAATCTCTAAAAGTTCTTCATCTTCAGAAATTCTAGGTGAAATATTTTCAATCTTCTTAATCTCAAAAGTAGCAAATTCTTTCAATTCTACTATCTTTTTTTCCTCTTCCTGAATCTTTAAAAGTTCATTTTTTAACTCTTTAAATTCTTGAAATAACTCTTTATAATTATCTTTTATTTTAAAAATATTTTTATTTTTATTTTCAATTCTAGCATCTAATATAGATAATAAATTTGAATTTTCAAAATCACTAAAATCTTTTAAACTTAAATGTCTTAAGTGTAATGATGATAATTTTGATATTGTTTTTTTAGAGATACTTTGATTATTTATAAAGTATCTTACTTTCTCTTTTTTTATCTGTTTAAAAATATTTATATCTTCATTTTCTATCCCTAAATCACTAGAAAGCAAATCCCATGTAACATTAGATTCACATATAGAAGCATCACAGCTTCCTATACCGATAGAAGCAAGGATAGCATTCATTAAAAGAGATTTACCGCTACCACTTGGACCTGTAAAAACTACAAGACCTGATTCTAAATTTAATTCAATATTTTTAAAACTTAAATAATCTTTTAGGTAAAATCTCTCTATCATTATCACAACCTCTTTAATTCTATAATATATTTTATATTATACTTTTTTAGAGTATATTATAGATTTTATTGCAATTTGTCATATTTTTAAAAAGTTATTCACCCCAACCCAATTTCTCTTTAAGTGTATCAAAATAATTAAACTCATTTTGATGTATAAGTTTAACTTTTTTAGAAGATAACTTGATATGAATACTTTTACCTTTTTGTAATTCATGCATATCTTGCCCATCTATTATTATTAATGCTTTTTCTTCTGATGTCTTCATCTCTATTGGAAATGCACCTGGTAAAACAACAGGTCTTTGTGTTAATGAATGTGGAGATATTGGTGTAAGTGCAAAAACATCTGTCAAAGGAAATAAAACTGGTCCACCTGCTGAAAGATTATAAGCTGTTGAACCAGTAGGAGTAGATACAATAACTCCATCACCATAGTATGTATTAAATGATTGTGAATTTACTAGAGTCTCAACATGTATCATATTTGAAATGGATGGACGAGTTAAAACAATATCATTAAAAGCATAAATGATTAAATTTTCATCATCATTTTCTATAGTTGCTTCAAGAATTGCTCTCTCTTCTATTCTATAATCTTCTTTTGTTATATTTTCAACAAAACCATCAAGTTCATCTAAACTTAAATCTGCTAAAAAACCAAGATTACCTGCATGAACACCAAGCACTGGTATATCATAATCAAATGATCTTCTAACTGTAGATATAAGTGTACCGTCACCACCAAGTGTTACTAAAATATCACATTTTTTACATAAAGATACAAAACTCATACCCATCACATCAATCATACCGCCACTAATACTATCTATATAAACTTCAATATTATAGTTCTCAAAAATCTCTTTTAGTTTATAAAAATCACTTTTTAACTCTGGTGTAGATGGTCTTAAAACAACACCTATATTTTTTATTTTTTTTTGCATTGCTAAATCTCTTTATATTTTTCAACTTGATAGATATATATTTCAGGTGTTAAACTAAGACATTTATTATCTAATCCAGCCTTTTGACATAGATGTGAGAAAAAAAGTTCAAAAGTAGATAATTCTTCCCAAACTTGTGGAAGAAAAGTAGCTTGATTGGCTCCATTTTTTAAAATAACTCCATCAATACCTATCTGAATTTTTGCTTTTAGATCTTCTATAGAACTGTATTTTAAAATTTTTGGTTCACTTAATAAAGAAACTTCTATTCTAATACGGTTAAATTCATCTTTAGTAAGCTTATTAAATCTAGGATCATTAATCGCAGCACTTTTTGCATTATAAATAATATCTTCATAAAGTTTTCTATGTGCAACAATAGAACCTATACAACCACGCAATTGCCCATTATCTATAGTTATAGTAACAAATGAAGCACCTTCTTCTTGTAACCATAAATTTGTTTCTAAAAGTGTGTCTAAATCTAATTCATACCCTACTCCAACTACATCTGCTATTGATGCGCGTGCTAATGATAAAAGTATTTCTTTCATGATATATCCTCTTTAAATTATAAGAAAATTAATATTTGTAGTGTTTTAGATGTTATATAAAGAAAAGATAGATTAATTAGCTTCCATTTCACAAGGAAACTAATTAAAGAAGTTGTAATTTATACGAAATCAACTTCAGCTAAGTGATGTTTTAAGCCTAATTCTTCTTGTGTACAACCAAGAGCTAAACCAACCATTTGTTGCATATGAAGAACAGGAAGTTCAACTTCACGACCAATTGCTTCAGAAGCATGGTGAGTTTGAGTATCCAATTTTAAATGACATAATGGACATGGAGTTACCATCATATCAGCATTACCATCCATTGCACCAGCTATAGCTTTTCCTGTAAGGATAGCCGCAGTACGAGGTGCTTGAAGTTCAACATGAAAACCACAACATTTATTTTTCTCGTCATAATCAACATTTTGACCACCACAAGCTATGATTAAATCATCAAGAGAAGTTGGCATATAAGCACTTTCTTTAGATTTATGAGTCTTATCTTGAAGTTCACTTGGACGAATATTATGACATCCATAATATGGAGCAATATTAAATTCACTAAGTGGTTTAACAACCAGCTCTTTTAATTTATCAAGACCAAAATCATCAATAATAGCATATAAAAAGTGAGTTATTTCAGATGTACCTTTATACTCTAAACCAACCTCTTTAAGCTTTTCATTTACTTTTGCTTTTAAATCTGAATCTTCATCTAAACGATGCTTAGTCATAGCTGTATTTAAGTTACAAGTATTACAAATTGTAACCATTTTAAGACCATGTTTTTCAGCATAAGCAATATTTCTAGCATTTAAAACTAAAGATAAAAAATCATCAAAATCTTGAAGATGAGAAGCTCCACAACAAGAAGCTTCTGTTAATTCAACTAGCTCAATTCCAAGCTTATCTGCAACTGCCATAGTTGACATATATTGCTCAGGTGTACTCTGTTTAGCCGTACATCCTGTAAAAAGTGCATATTTCATTATTCTCTCCTAAAACTTTGCAGTTTGTGATGATTTTATAAGTTTTTGAATCTCATCAAGATTATCTGATGTCGGTATAGCCCACGGCATAGCAATTTTACCTTTTTTGAACATTTTAAATGCTACAGGTATATGCTTAACAATTGCAGGACCTTCAGAATAAAGAACTAACTGCCCTTCATCTAATACACCTCTTTTCTTTATAGAGTGTAAGAAACCAACAGCATGACGAGTTGCTACATTTGAAGTTGTAACACCCTCTTGAAATAACATTTGGTGAAGTTTAGTTATTTTGTCTATAGGATTTACCTCTTTAGGACAAACTTCTTGACATTCATAACATTTTGCACAGTCCCAAAGACCTTGATTTGGTTGATGAAGTTCATTAAGTCTGCTAATATGTGCATCATCTCTAACATCAGCTTCAAAACGGTAAGCTTTTGCAAATGCTGCTGGACCAAAAAATTCTTCATTAACTTCTACTACAGGACAAGCATAATAACAAGCACCACATTGAATACATAAATCCGCTTCATTTAATTCTTCAGCTTCTTCAGGTGTTACGATATGCTCATGTTCTGGGTGTTCTTCAATATCAGATATAAGGTATGGGTGTATAGAATCATGCTTCTCCCAAAAATCACCTTTATCAATAATCAAATCTTTTACAGCTCTCTTATTACTAAGTGGCTCTATTGTTAATTCATTTCCAAAAAGTTCAACCATATCATCCATACTCTCTTTACAAGCAAGAGTTGAACGACCATTTACTTTTATAGCACATGCACCACATATACCATGGCGACAGCTACGACGATATGAAAAGCTACCGTCATGATCCCATTTAATTCTATCTAATATATCTAAAACAACCTCTTCTGAAGTCACTTCCATTTCATAGTCATCATAATATGGAAGATAATCTTCATCAGCATTAAAACGAAATACTTTGAAGTTTACATTTTGTGTAGTAATTGTATGACTCATAAGTTCCCTTTTTTAGTAATTTCTAGCTTTAAGTTCATGTTTACCAAGAACAACATCCCTATAATCTAAATCAATATTGCCATTTCCATCCATATAAGCCATAGTATGTTTTAAGAAATTTTCATCATCACGAGTTTCAAAATCTTCTCTATAGTGAGCTCCACGGCTCTCTTTTCTAGGTAATGCACTTTCAACAATAAACGAAGAATAATCAAGCATATGACCCATTTCTATCGCTTCTTGCATCTCTGTATTAAATACTTTTGATTTATCTTTTATACGAATATTTTTAAATCTAGTTCGAAGTTCTTTTACTTTTTCAATAGCAGTTTCAAGAGTTTCTTGTGTTCTAAATGCACCTGCATTTGCAGTCATACATTGCTGTAATTCTTCTCTTAAAGCAGGAACTGTTTCATCACCATTATTATTTAGCATAAAATCAATCTCAGTAAGAGCAGTATCTGCATCAGATTGAATTGCAGGGCGTAACTCAATACTATCTATCTCCTCAACCATTGTTTTACCAACAAAACGACCAAAAAGCAAAGCTTCAAGAACTGAATTTGCACCAAGACGATTTGCACCATGAACAGATACACATGAACACTCACCAGCTGCATAAAAACCTTCTACAAATTCAGTGTTATTCTTGCGAACATTACCAGCGATATTAACTGGAATACCACCCATAGAGTAGTGAGCTGTAGCAGAAATCAAGATAGGTTCTTTAACCATATCTAAACCTAAGAATGTAATAGCTAATTCCCGAAGTTCTGGAAGCTTATTCATTATAAGTTCCTTACCTAAGTGTGTTACATCTATATATACAGCATCTTTTCTTGGACCAACACCACGACCCTCTCTAATTTCATTTAAAATAGCACGAGAAACAACATCACGAGAAGCAAGTTCCATCGCATTTGGAGCGTATTTCTCCATAAATCTTTCACCCTTAGAATTGAAAAGTCTTCCACCCTCACCGCGAGCAGCTTCTGAGATCAAAACACCATTTCCAGATAATCCAGATGGGTGAAATTGTACAAATTCCATATCTTCTAAAGGAAGACCATGACGAGCAACGATACTTAAACCATCACCTGTATTTGCATGAGCATTTGAGTTAATCTTATAAGAACGAGCATATCCACCCGTAGCAAACATTACTGATTTTGCATTAAAAATAACTGTTTGCATATCACGAATATTAAACGCAACTACACCAGAAACTTTTCCATCTTTGTAGATTAAATCAGCTGCATACCATTCATCCCAAAACTTAACACCTGCACGATGGGCTTGTTCATAAATTGTTTGTAATAAAGTCAAACCTGTTCTATCTTTTGCGTAACATGCACGAGGAGAACTCTGTCCACCAAAAGGTCTTTGAGCGATTTTTCCATCTTCTGTTCTACTAAAAGCAGCACCCATTCTCTCAGCCCAACGAATAGTCTCTGGTGCTTTTGAACACATAAATTCAACTGCATCTTGATCAGCTAAATAATCTGAACCTTTAACTGTATCAAATTCATGAAGCTCTACACTATCTTCATCACTAAATGCTGCATTAACACCACCTTGTGCCGCACCAGAATGACTTCTAAGTGGGTGTAGTTTTGTAATAACAGCAACTTTTTTTCCTGCATTTTGCAATTCTCTTGCAGCAGCACAGCCAGCTAGACCAGCACCAACAACAATTGCATCGTAAGTATAAATAGGAATACTCATTAACTTTCCTTCATAAAAGAACTAAAATAATGCTAATTGTACCTTTCTAAGCCTTTATGGAGGTTAAAATGCAAGTTTATATTGTATTACTAAACGACTGTTACTATTTGAGACATCAATATAATGATATAATACATTATTATATAAAAGAAGGTACTATGAATTTAGAAAGTTACTTTATATCAAAATTTAAAAATAAATATATTGGGGATGATGGTGCTTATCTAGCCGATATAAAAAATAATATCTATTCAAAAGATGCTTTTTTTGAAAATGTGCATTTTAAAACAAAATGGATGAGCTATTATCAGATAGCAAAAAAAGCAATGCTTGTAAATATTTCTGATGCTATTGCTATGAATGCTAAACCAAAATATGCACTATTGAGTGTGGCTATGCCATCAAATATTACAAAACAACAAATGAAAGAACTAATCCAAGGCTTTAAAGATACTGCATCTATATATGGCATAACAATTATTGGTGGTGATACTATTAGTAACATTAAACTTGATATAACGATTACTATAATTTCACAAACAAATAAAATATTATCAAGAAACAATATAAGAAATAATTATGATATTGCCTATACTGGAGAACTTGGGAAAAGTCAAAAAGATTTGAAAAGATTATTAAATTTAGGAAAAATTCATAAAAATTCTAAATTTGTAAATATAAAATTGAGAGATAAATTTATAAAGAATTGTTCAAGATTCTTAGCTTCTGGTATGGATATATCTGATGGTTTATTTAGTGATTTATCCAAATTATCAGATACTAATCAATTGGGGTTTAAATTTCATCATAAGATAGCTAAAAATATAGCTTGTAGTGGTGAAGAGTATGAGATGCTAATCGCATTTGATAAAAGATATAAAAAGACCATGATAAGAAGAGCTAAACAAAGCCGTACTCCATTAAATATTTTTGCTACATCTTCAAGAAGTAAATATACAAATCGATGCAAATCTCATCATTTTTAAGATAAAATACTTTGTAATTCTTGAAAAACATAGTTTTTCGTAGCTTCAGAGGGTTGTAGGGACATTTGTCCCTGCCACTAAAACGGACTCGTTCGTTTTAGTGCGTAAAACCAGTTAAAAAAGAGGAAAAGATGACAATTAAAGTTTATTATGAAGATACAGATGTAGGTGGTGTAGTTTATCATTCAAATTATTTGAATTATTGTGAAAGAGCAAGAAGTGAAGCTTTTTTCCAAAAAGGTTTAACACCTATTTTAGAAAAAGGTCATTTTGTAGCTAGAAAAATTGAAGCTGATTATTTTTCTAGTGCTAAACTTGGAGATGAATTAGATGTCAATGTAGAACTTATAGAGATGAAACTAGCATCTTTTAAACTTTTACAAACTATATTTTTAAATAAAAAAAAGATTTTTGAGTTAAAAATAACTTTAGCATATATCAACTTTGAGGGTAAGCCACAAAAAATTGACACAATTACAAAAGAATTAATCTTATCACTATTCTAAGATTCATTGTTGATTTGTTGGCAAAATAAAAGTTATAATTACATTAAATTTAAACAAATAGGAATAAGAATCATGCCTAAAAAACATATATCATCGCTAATATCACAATCTTTTGGAAAATTTGCCTCAAAGGAATTTCCAAGATGGTTTCAAAGAATTGTAAATACAACTTATGTTAGATTAATGGGATTAGATTTAAGTGAATTTTATCATCAAAATCAATATAAATCATTAAATAAACTTTTTACTAGAAAATTAAGACTAGATAGAAAATTTTCTGATAATTCAAAAGATTTCATATCACCTTGTGATTCTTGGATTTCAGAATTAGGTAACATTAACGATACAGATGCACTACAAATCAAAGGCATGAGATATGAAGCTCAAGCTGTTTTAGGTAATAACTTTACACAAGATGAAAAAGATATTATAAAAAATGGACAATTTATAAACTTTTACCTATCACCAAAAGACTACCATCGTTATCATATTCCTTGTGATTTAAAGGTTTTAAAAGCTGTACATATCCCTGGTAAATTTTACCCTGTAAATATAAAATCATTAAAAATGAGAGTTAATCTTTTTGAAGAAAATGAAAGAGTAGTTTTACTTTGTGAAACAAAAGAAAATAAAAAATTCTATATGGTTTTAGTAAGTGCTTTAAATGTAGGTGTAATGAAAGTTGATTTTGAACCAAAAATTCAAACTAATGCTGAAGCTAACAGAGAACAGGTTTATGAATTTAAAAATATGGAACTTAAAAAAGGTGATGATTTTGGGTGTTTTGAAATGGGTTCAACTATTGTAATTCTAGCACAAAAAGATATGCTAGAATTAAATATTAAACAAAATGACAATGTTAAATTTGGTCAAACTATTGCAAGTTGCTTGTAACATTTAGTTTTACTAAAAGTTGACCATCCTCTTTATATACCTCCATATCCGTATCAATAGGTGTTTTTTGCTTAGCTAAAACACCTTGAACAGAGTGGAGTACATGAGCAAATTTATTATACATTGGTGTTATTATATAATCTAAATGATCCTCTTTTACTAAGTTTGCCAATGCTTCTATTGATGCATAATAAACACTTTTATTAATTGATCTTTGCACAATATAATCGTGCATTATCTCAATATTACTTTTTAATGTTTGCCTATTTTCATCATTTAAAACTTTATTAGCATCCGCTCGTTTTAGATACTCATTGGTTTCTTCTTCTATATCATGATTCTTTTTATCCATTATAGATTCTATATCTGGACAATATCTTTTTAAATGATGAAAAATTTCCTCTTCATTTAATTCAGCTGAATCAGTATTATAAGTATATGCTTTATCTTCAAAATAATCATGATCAAGAGCTTTTATAAGTTGAACAGCTATGTTTATATAAACGAACTTATCTTCTTTATTCTTATCAAAATCTATCCCTTTATGAGAGATGATTGGTTTTGGACCAACATATTTTAATTGCATTATATACCCTTTATCTATACATTAAATCTAAAGTGCATCACATCACCATCTTGCACTATATACTCTTTACCCTCAAGTCTCATTTTACCAGCTTCTTTACACTTAGCATCACCACCAAATTCTACAAAATCATTATAAGCAATAACTTCTGCACGGATAAAACCTTTTTCAAAGTCATTATGTATAACGGCAGCAGCTTTAGGTGCAGTCGTTTCTTTACGGATTGTCCATGCTCGAACCTCTTGAACACCAGCAGTAAAGTAGCTCATAAGCCCAAGTTTATCAAAACCTTCATGAATGATTTGGTCAAGTCCTGACTCTTCAACACCTAGTTCATCTAAAAACTCCTTAGCTTCATCCTCTTCAAGACCGATTAACTCCTCTTCAACTTTTGCACAAAGTTTTATAAGTTCACAGTTATTTTCTTTTGCATGATTTGCTAATGCTTTTACATAATCATTATCTTCTAAAAGACCATCTTCATCAGTATTTGCACCATACATAATCTCTTTATCAGTTAAAAATCTTACTTCATTATTTAGTTGTATATATTCATCAGTATCAGTTTTTTCAAAGTTTCTAGCTAAATTTCCATTTTCTAAAAACTCCATTAACTCTTCTGCCATTTCTAACGAAGCTTTAGCACTTTTATCAGCTTTAGCTTGTTTTTTAAGTCTATCCATTCTGTTAGATAAAACTTCCATATCAGCTAAGATAAGTTCACTTTCAATAATATCTACATCTCTTAATGGGTCAATATCTCCTTCATTATGAACAATATTTTCATCATCAAAACATCTCACAATTTGAAGTATAACTTCTGTTTCACGAATGTTAGATAAAAACTTATTTCCTAAGCCCTCACCTTTTGAAGCACCTTTTACAAGACCTGCAATATCAACAAAATCTAAAGTAGAATACTGAATCTTTTGAGGATTCACTATTTTTGCAAGTTCTAGTAATCTTTTATCTGGAACAGGTACTACCGCCTTATTTGGTTCTATTGTACAAAACGGATAATTCGCTGCCTCTGCATTTTGTGCTTTTGTTAAAGCGTTAAAAGTTGTTGATTTACCTACATTTGGAAGTCCCACTAAACCTATACTTAATCCCATATATTATCCCTTCTTATTTTCTATCTGATCTAAATATTCTCTTATATCTGCATATATTTTTGAAACATCTTTATTTTCAGAATCCATTTGTGAAAAAATGAATAAACCCATCGAATGCCATATAGATATACCATCACTAAGATTTAATTTTTCCTCTTCTAGTTTATTCATTATAAATGACATTATTTCATCATGTTTTTTTGCGTCCATTTTATTCCCCTTTTTTAAGTATTAGCGTTGTTGATTTATTAAAGTTAAAGTATTTATTTGCAATCTCTTTAACTTTTTTCGGTGTTATTTTATTTATATCATCTTCATAAGTTAGAAGTGGTGTCAAATCACCTCTTACTAAGTAGCTACCATAAAGATTAGCAACAGAAGTTGAACTCTCAAGTGAATAAATAAAATCAGCTTTTGTATTGATTTTTACTTTTTCAAGTTCAGCTTTACTTACTTTTTCATTTTTAAGTAACTCTATCTGCTTAATAAGTTCAACTTCAACGACTTCAGCTTTTACATTAGGATTACAAGATGCTAAAAATATAAAAAGCCCTGGGTCAATATTTTCCATATTATAAGCATATACTTGATTTACTAGGCGTTTTTTATCTACAAGCTCTTTATATAATCTTGAACTTTTTCCAGAGTATAAAATCTCAGAAATTGCACTAAGCGTTACTTGGTCTTTGTCTAAAAAATCAGGTATATGAAAAGTTATAGCTAACATCTCAACTTCACTATCTTTATGAACTATAACTCTTTTTGCACCATCTTGTTCTGGTTCTATAAACTTAAATTTTGGAATTTCAACTTTATTTTTTATCTTACCAAACTCTTTTTTTGCTTTTTTAAATACATCTTTAGCATCTACATCACCAGTTACTATAAGGATAGCATTGTTTGGTTGGTAGTAAGTTTGATGGAAATCTTTTATATCATCAATAGTCCATGTTTGAATATCATTCATAAATCCTATTGGTGTCCAATGGTATGGATGATAAGTATAAGCATTGTTAAACATAGCAAAATACAAAAATCCAAGAGGTGAATTTTCTGTACGCCATCGTCTCTCTTCAGCTACTACATCTCTCTCTGGTTGAAACTCTTCATCTTTTAGGTTTAAATTTTGCATTAGTTCTGCATAAAGTTCTAACGATTTACCTAAGTTATCAGTTGAAGATTTTATATAGTAGTGAGTGTAATCAAAACTAGTAGATGCATTATTTACACCACCTATACTTTTTACCTCTTTATCAAACTCACCAGCATCCAAATTTTTAGTAGATTTGAAGTTCATGTGTTCAAGCATATGAGCTATACCTGTTTTACCCATTACCTCATTTCTACTACCTACTTTATAAAAAATATCGGTTGAGATAACATTAGAGTTATTTTTCAGTGGAATAACTACTATTTCTAATCCATTTTTTAGTGTTTTTGTTTCATACTTTGGTAATGATGAAGCCATCATAGTTCCTATTATTAATATTGTTAAAATGAAAAATTTCATCTTATTTTCTATCTGCACCAATTGCTTCAGTAATATTTTTATATCCATCAGCTTTTATTAGTTCTATAAGTTTTTTATTTATATTCTTTATCATCTCTGGACCATGAAAAACAAGACCGCTTAATATCTGAACTAATGATGCTCCAGCTTTAATGCGTTTGTATGCTTCCTCCGCCGAATCTATCCCACCCACAGAGATCAATACAGTTTTACCAAACAATTCTTTAGCAATAGCTTCAAAAATTTTAAAACTTTTCTCTTTTAAAACTGCTCCACTAAGTCCACCAATATCTTTAGGATTTTTAACTAAAGAGTAATCTATGGTTGTGTTAGTAGCTATAATACCATCAGCACCTTTTTCAACTGCCATTTTTGTAAGTGCTACTGCATCTTCTTCCGTCATATCTGGTGCAATTTTTAGTAAAATAGGCTTATTTGTTAATGCTTTTGCCTCTTTAAAAAGTTTTGAGATAAACTCTTCATTTTGTAAATCTCTTAAACCGGGAGTATTTGGTGAAGAGATGTTTATGATTAGATAGTCACCTAAACCTTTAAAAGCTTTTATAAGTGTAGTGTAGTCGTTTATAGCTTCATCTTCAGGAGTAAGTTTATTTTTACCTATATTTACACCTATAGGGGTAGTAAATGGGTATAGTTTTTCAAGTCTTTCTTGTGCTATAGCCATACCTTCATTGTTAAATCCCATCGCATTTTGGATAGTTTCTTCCTCTATGTGTCTAAACATTCTAGGTTTAGGATTTCCAGCTTGTGGCTTTGGCGTGATAGTACCTATCTCTGTATAACCAAAACCAAGAATTTCCATCCCCTTAACCATAGTTGCATTTTTATCAAATCCAGCTCCTAGACCAACAGGATTAAGAAATGTACGACTAAAAAGTTCTTGTTTTAAAACATCATCAGTTATGAAATGAGATTTCTTAAAAAAATTAAAAGGTGCAGGACAAACATTTGGTATTCTTAAAACAGACTCAGCTACATGATGAGCAGTTTCAGGTTGTAGTTTAAAAAGTAATGGTTTTATAGCTTTATAGTAGTTCATATCGTATCAATTCCAATTTATAAATTTTCGTATTATACTAAAAATAGATTACATTCTTATTAGCTTATACATAAATATTGGCTATCTTCGATTAAAGGTTGGTAACTAAATTCCCGACCAGCAAACACAATTAATAGCTCTCTATCCGTATGATGTGTCAACCCTTTGTTTTTTCAAATATCTTTATGCGACACTTAAAAACTTGATATTTTTGCCACTTTTACCTTGTTACTCTCCTAGTATTTGTTATCTTTAGTATAACTTATAAGTTTAATTTTATGTGATTTTTCTGTATTTCATTATGTAATAATTCATCTTTT
>JAYEHQ010000075.1:0-10210 GCA_034659595.1 Campylobacterota bacterium | reverse complement strand
GCAAAAAATCTTGCAACAGAGATAACAAACCACAATGTAAAACAGAATAATCTACAAGGTCAAAATTCTATTACAAATGAACATATTACAAATAATAAAAATGTAAGAAAACTACTAGATGATAGTGATTTAGAAGATAGATTAGATGCTCAATTTTATTGGGAAGATATGGATTTTGCTAACTGCATAAAGTTATCAAAAATTGCTAAAGTATCAGGTGGGAAAAGGCTACCTAAAGGATTTGATTATTCTAAAGATAATACTAACTATAGATATTTAAGAATTGGAAATATTAATTGGGATAGTACATTAGATTATGATAACTTTAAATATATTTCAGAAGAGCTTTATATGAAATTAAAACATTATGAAATTCATAATAATGATTTATTATTAGCTATTGTAGGAGCTACAATAGGTAAATGTTCATTATTAAATATTCCAAATAATGATAAAATTATTTTAACAGAAAATTGTGCAAAGATTAAAATAACTGATTATGCTGTACTTCCTCATTATTTATTATTTTTATTACAATCTAATTTTGTTCAAAAACAGATACAATTAAATTATGTTCAAACAACTTTGCCTAAATTAGGACTAGATAGAGTTTTATCATTATATCTTCCAACTTTTCCATCTAAAAAAAGACAACAAGAACTATTAGATATTTATCAATCAGCTTTTTTACTAAAGAAACAAAAAGAAAAACAAGCAAAAGATTTATTAGATAGTATTGATACTTATCTTTTAGATGAGTTAGGTATAACTTTGCAAGAAATTGATAATAGTTTAGAAAAAAGAATTTTCAAGGTTAATTTAAGTGATATTAGTGGTGGAAGATATGATGCTGAAGCTTTTTTACCATATTATGAAAAAATATATCAATGTATAGATAAATCAAAATATCAGAAACAAACTTTAAGTTGTATCGTGTCTAAAATTAATAGAAGATTTACGGCAATTGAAAATAAGGAATATGACTATATCCAACTTGGAAGTATTGGCAGAGACAATTCTGAAGTTGAAAAACCATTAAAGATTAAATTACCTGATATCCCATCAAGAGCTCAACAAATTGTTAAAACTAATGAAATATTATTCTCTATAGCAAATCCTCAATGGGGTAATCATATTTTAGTTAAAGAAGTAAATAATAATTTTATAGCAAGTTCAGGATTTATAATTTTAGATTCTAATGAAAATAATAATTATATTACTGAGATATTAAGAAGTAATCTTTATAAAAAATTGTATGAAAAGTATTTAACTGGTTCTGGATTATTTTTAAATATATCTACAAAAGATTTATTATCTATAAAAATACCACTTCCGTCAATAGAAAAACAAAATGAGATAGCTAAACATATTCAAACTATAAGAGATAATGCAAAACAACTAAAATTTGAAGCCACACAAGATTTAGAAAATGCAAAACTAAAAGTTGAAAAAATGATATTAGGTCAATAATGGAAACTATAAAAATACAGATAAATCATAAAGAGCCTTTAACATTAACTAAATTATCAAATATTTTATATGATGAGATAGGGGAAGAATATGATTTAAGTTTAGAAGATATATTTGAAAGTGGAGAACTAGAAGAAAATTCAGTTAG
Organism: Campylobacterota bacterium; assembly: GCA_034659595.1. Classification (GTDB taxonomy): domain Bacteria; phylum Campylobacterota; class Campylobacteria; order Campylobacterales; family Sulfurimonadaceae; genus Sulfurimonas. Next base: position 8,592 of record JAYEHQ010000075.1, on the reverse strand, counting down.
TTCTATTTTGGAACATACTGCCGAAGATGGAAAAAACTATCAAACTAAATACTATAATCTTGATGCTATTTTATCTGTTGGTTATCGTGTAAACTCTTTACAAGCTACACAGTTTAGAAGTCAAGCCCAACTAAAAGGAGAATGATATGAGATTTGCAGACCCTAAAAATGATATAGCATTTAAAAAAATATTTGGCGATGAAAATAAAACAGAAATTTTAATATCTTTTTTAAACTCTATTCTTGATTTTAAAGATAAGAAACTTATAAAAAAAGTTACTATTTTAAACCCATACCAAGTACCACAAATAAAAGATTTAAAAAATAGTATCGTAGATATAAAAGCAATAAATCAAAATAATGAAGAGTTTATAGTTGAGATGCAGGTGGAAAAAGATAAAAACTTTGCTAAAAGAAGTTTATATTATACATCAAAATCTTATGTAAATCAGATAGCAAAAGCACAGGAGTATAAAAAACTAAAAAAAGTATATTTTATTGGCATCTTAGATTTTGCTATATTTGATACTAAAGATTATATGTCAAAGCATCTTATTATGGATGAAAAAACTTTAAAGCAAGAAGTAAAAGATTTTGAATTTAACTTTATAGAGTTAAAAAAATTTAATTTTACTTTACAAGAGTGTGACACCACTGCTAAGAAATGGATATATTTTATAAAAAATGCAGAAAATTTTGAACTAATTCCACAAGAGTATGAAAATATAAAAGAGTTTAGAGATGCATTTTTAAGTGCTAAAATTTTTGATTGGAATAAAGACGAGCTAGAGATATATGATTGGGTAAGTATGCAAGAAGGGATAAGGCTAAGTGCATTAGATACTGCAAAATCTGATGGGATAGATTTAGGTATTAAACAAGGTATTAAGCAAGGTCTTGAACAAGGTCTTGAACAAGGTGCAAAAGATGAAAAAATTACTATTGCAAAAAATTTACTAAAAGCAGGTGTAGATATGCAAACTATTAAATTAACTACTGGCTTAAATACAAATGAATTAAAAAAAACATGAGTTTATCATGCTAGAAATATTTGAATACGAATTTATGCAACGAGCTTTTTTAGTAGGTATCGTTATCGCTATACTCGCATCAGTAAGTGGTACATTTATAGTGCTTCGTCGTTACTCTTTGATGAGTGAGACTCTTGCTCATTCTGCTTTAGTGGGTGTTGCCGTTGGACTTGTAGCTGGATATGACCCTTTATGGATAGCGGTTATTGTAGCTATTATTTCAGCTTGGCTTATTGAGTATCTTAGGAGTTATTTTGCACTCTATTCAGATGCGGTACTCGCTATATTTCTCTCTGGTTCGTTAGCTATTGCTGTTATCATCGTCTCTTTGGGTGATGCTTTTAACAACTCTTTATTTTCATATCTTTTTGGTTCTATACTCTCTGTAAGTGATGATGATGTTAAATATATCCTTATCTTTGGGGGTATATCTTTAGCTTTACTTCTTACTTTCTCAAAGGAGCTGTATTTTATAGCGTATGATGAAGAGGTAGCACAAACTAGTGGCATCAAGGTTAAGGCTTTAAACTTTTTGCTTGTAACTGTGGTAGCTGTGATTATTGCTTTATCTATAAGGGTAGTTGGTAGTTTACTTATAGGTGCTTTGATGGTTATACCAGCTGCAGCTGCTTTACAGTTTAAAAAAGGTTTTTTAAATACTGTTTTACTAGCAGTTATATTTGCTATCATAAGTGTTATCGCTGGTATGACATTTTCATTTTATTTTTCACTTCCATCTGGAGCTACTATAGTGTTATCTATCTTGTCCATATTTATAATCTCTTTAATGGTTAACAAACGATGAGAGTAAGTTCTGAGTTTTCAAAGTATGCATCAGAGTATGGGAACTACAATATCATACAAAAAAAAGTGATAGATAAACTTTTAGCATCTGTAAAAACTAAACCAAAACAAATCCTAGATTTGGGTTGTGGTAATGGTGAACTTTGTAAAAAAATTAACTGGAAATATAAACGCTTTACAGGTGTAGATTTTGCAAAAGGGATGTTAGAATTGCATCCAAAGTCTAAAAAGATAGAGTGCATCTATGGCGATTTTAACGATAAGACTCTATTTGAAAATCTAAATACTTATGAGTTTGATTATATATTTTCAGCATCAGCACTTCAATGGGCAGATGATTTAGAAGATGTTTTTAGAAGTATAAATGAACTTAATACCCCCATAGCATTAGCTATTTTTACATCAAATACTTTTAAAACTTTGAATGATACAGCTGGTATAGATTCTATTTTAAAATCAGCAAATGAGATAGAAAAAGCACAAAAAAAGTTTTTTGATGCTGAGTTTGAAGTGGTAAATTATAAACTTGAATTTGAAACAGTAAGAGATATGTTTAGATATATAAAAAAGAGTGGTATAAGTGCATCAAGAAAGGTGCTAGACTTCAAACAAACTAAAAAACTTATGAATGAATATCCATTGAATTATTTGGAGTTTGAAGTTGTTTTTATAGTAACAAATATGGAGAATTGTCATGAATAAAGAGTTATATTTTTTACGCTCATCAGAACAAAAAATAGTTAATGATATGGTTAAATATGCACATCCAAAAGATATAAAAGATGCTTCAATCTATACAGAATTTTATGGTTTAACCACAAAAGATTTAGGTCTTTACGCTTTAGTAGATAATAAAATAGCAGGTGCAATTTGGAAAAGTTTCAGATTAAAGAGGTAGTTCGTCCAACTGATAAGTATGACCCTACTCGTTGGATGGATTAAATATATGTCAATTTGCCATAAAATTAAATCTAACTTCTAGTTGATGATAAAATAACACCATATTTCCAAAGGACTAAAAATGAATGGAACAATTATGGTGACTTATAAAATATTATGTAATGCTGATCTAAACAAAAAAATATCAATTCAAGATTTACTTTTAAATGAAAAGGTTATAAAAGTTATAAAAAGTGAGTTTGCAAAAGGCTTTAGAAATATTGCTTTAGCTTCTAGTTCTGAGGATGCTACGGTTTTAGTAGAGACTGTAAAAGAGTTACATAGTTTTGAAGTGGCTAAAGATGATTTTGCAGATATTCTTTCACTTGCAGAAGAGGATGCTACATCTAAAAAACTTATAAAAAAAGATTGTGATAGAGTTGAACTTATAAATATAGAAACTTTGAATTAATTCCAAGCATCTAACTTCCCTCTCATATCTATGTGAGTTAAATAAAGTCGTAAATCAAACTCCACTTGATGATAATTAGGTTGCATATATTCACATAGTTTATAAAATGCTTTGTTATGTTCTTTCTCTTTAAAATGAGCTAATTCATGCACTACAATCATCTCTAAAAACTCTTCTGGCACATTTTTAAACGAAGATGCTATTTTTATCTCATTTTTTGCTTTTAATTTTGAACCTTGAACTCTTGATATAAAATGATGAGTACCTAAAGCGTTATGAATGACATTTATTTTTCCATCATAGATAACTTTACTTAGAGGAGATGCTTTTTTAAGATACTCATTTTTAAGTAAATTTGTATAACTAAATAATGTTTTATCATTTTTGATAGAGTGTGAAGAGGGATATTTTTTTAAAAGATGAGATGAAAGTTTATCCGCTTCTATAAGTTTTTGAACTTGTTGTTTCGTTTGTTCTGGATAATGGTTTAAATATTTTAGTTTTTTCATTTTAAAAGTTTTTTTATATCTTCTTCTATATCTTTAGGTTTTGTAATTGGAGCAAATCTATCTACTACATCACCATTTGCATCTACTAAAAACTTTGTAAAATTCCATTTTATAGAATCTAACCCTAAAAATCCACCTTGTTCATCTTTTAGATATTTATAAAGTGGTGATTCATTGTCTCCATTGACATCTATTTTAGCGAACATATCAAAGTGAACATCATAGTTTTCATGACAAAAAAACTGAATTTTTCCATTACTTTTTGGTTCTTGATTTGCAAATTGATTTGATGGGAAACCAAGTATCATAAAACCTTTATCTTTATAAGTTTGGTACAGTTTTTCAAGTCCAGCATATTGAGGTGTAAAACCACACTCACTAGCTACATTTACTATAAGTAAAACTTTACCTTTGTACTGGTTCATAGAGACTTGTTTTCCCTCTATTGTCATAATTTCAAAATCATAGACACTCATTTTATCCTCCTGTGCATTTAGCAATATTAACGATATAAATAGTAATAATAAAAGTTTCAATTTAATAATCCTATATTTTTTTTAAAAGTATGCTTTTTTTAAAATCATGATTTAAAACTTTAAAACCATTTTTATTTGCCAAAAGCTCAAATGTTTTTGCTCTAAAAAAGCATATATGAGTTGGGTCATTTTTATACCACCATTTTTGGAAATCATCAACATTGTTAGTGTGAAATTGAGTCATTATGGCTAAATAACCATCTTTTTTTATGTGCGAAGAGAAAAAGTTAAAAATATCTACTGGATTATCTATATGTTCTAAAACCTCTGTTGAAGTTATAAGGTCATAAGTTTTATTTTCATATACTTTTTTAGGTGAAAAAAACTTATCATATATATCTACTTGTAAATTTTTTTGTTTTAAAAGTTGAGCTAAAACAGGTCCAGGACCACTTCCAAACTCTAAAACTGTATCTATCTCTTTTATAAATGGTTGAATTGTTGAGTCCATGAATTTCTCAAACATCTCAACATAACCTTTTGACTCAATTGTATTGTTATGATTTTGGTATTGTTTTAATTCATTAATTTCATCTACATAATCTTGAGGATTTTTAAAAATAAACTCACAATCTTTACAATGAAAAAATTCCCAATTATTGCGTTTATCTTCGATTGAAATAGTATCAGCATCACATATTAAACACTTCATTTATCATCTTTAAAGTAAATTTTAAGTATTATAGCAAAAATTTTTATGAGGACTATTTATATTGGATGCAATAGCAATAAAACACAATGATGAAATCATAGACCTACAAACTGCCAAAGAGATTGGCTTTGAAGGTGAACAAATTCATCTTGACAACTCCCCTGAAGCACTTGATGTTCTTCGTCATTCAACTGCACACTTAATGGCTCAAGCTATCAAAACTATCTATAGCGATGCTAAGTTTTTTGTTGGACCAACAGTGAAAGAGGGTTTTTACTACGACTTTAAAACTAGCCAAGAGATAGGTTCAAGTGACCTTAAAAACATTGAAAAAACAATGATTAAACTTGCTAAGAAAAAGTATGAGATTGAAAAATATACTATCTCTATGGATGAAGCAAAAGAGAAGTTCAAAGATGATGAACTGAAACTTGAAGTTATGAAAAGAATCCCTGATGATAAAGTTAGCATCTATAAACAAGGTGAGTTTGAAGATTTATGTCGTGGACCACACTTACCAAATGTAAAACTTATCCGTCACTTTAAACTTCTAAAAATTGCTGGTGCATATCTTGGTGGTGATTCTAAAAATGAGATGCTTACTCGTATATACGGTATAGCATTTGCAGATAAAGAGTCTCTAAAAGCTCACATGACAATGTTACAAGAAGCTGAAAAAAGAGATCACCGTAAACTTGGAAATGAGATGAAACTTTTCTCGTTTCGTGAAGAGGTTGGAGCAGGTTTTCCTATCTGGCTACCTGCTGGTGGAAGACTTCGTGCAAGACTTGAAAACTTACTTTTTAAAGCTCACCGTAAAAGAGGGTATGAGCCAGTTCGTGGACCAGAGATGCTAAGAAGTGACTTATGGAAAACATCAGGTCATTACCAAAACTATGGCGAAAATATGTACTTTACAGATATAGATGAGCATGAGTTTGGTGTAAAACCTATGAACTGTGTTGGACATATCAAAGTTTATGAAGATGATTTACACTCTTATCGTGATCTTCCTATTAAATATTTTGAGTATGGTGTAGTTCATCGTCATGAGATGACTGGTGCTTTACATGGTCTTTTTAGAGTTCGTGAATTTACACAAGATGATGCACATATTTTTTGTACAACAGACCAAATAGAGGAACAAATCATAGAAGTTGTTGATTTTGTAGATAGAATTATGACAACTTTTGAATTTGATTATAAGATGATGGTAAGTACAAAACCTGAAAAAGCAGTTGGTGATGACGAAGTATGGGAAATTTCAACTCAAGCACTTAAAAATGCTATGGATAAAAACTCTTTACCTTATGAGATAGATGAGGGTGGTGGAGCTTTTTATGGTCCTAAAATTGACATCAAAATCACAGATGCTATTGGTCGTGAGTGGCAATGTGGAACAATTCAGTTAGATTTCAATCTTCCAAAACGATTTGAGCTTGAATATAATGGTGAAGATAATGAAAAAATCCAACCTGTTATGATTCATAGAGCAATTCTTGGTTCGTTTGAGAGATTCATTGGAATTTTAACTGAACACTATGCTGGTGAATTTCCGATGTTTATTGCTCCTACACAAGTAGCGATTGTTCCTATTGCAGAGACTCATAAAGAATATGCTAAGGAACTATCGGATAAACTAATTGATATTGGTGCTGATAGCGAGATTTATGCTAAAAATGATAGTTTAAATAAACGAATTCGCGTAGCAGAAAAAACAAGAGTACCTATGCTTATCATCATTGGTGATGAAGAAGTTGAAGGTAAAACTGTTGCCGTTCGCGATAGAAGAACTCGTGAACAATACAACTTAAGCGAAGAAGATTTCTTAAAGCTTATACAAACTAAAATAAATGAGGTAAATTTTTGAGTAATAAAAAAGACCGTGTCATAATGAATGACGACATCCGTGTTGATGAGTTAAGATGTAATGTAGATGGAGGCGAATCTCTAGGAATCATCTCTACAGATGACGCTATGAATAAAGCAAATGAATTAAATTTAGATTTAGTTTTAATCGCACCAAATGCAAAACCACCTGTTGCAAAGATTATGGATTACGGTAAATATAAATACCAAGAAGAAAAAAAGCTTAAAGAGCAAAGAAAAAATCAGGTTAAAATCGTTGTAAAAGAGATTAAATTATCTGTTAAAATTGCTGAAAATGATGTTGCTTACAAAGTAAAACACGCTCGTGAATTTTTAGAAAAAGGTTTTCATGTAAAATTCCGTGTATTTTTAAGAGGTCGTGAAATGGCTCACCCTGAAGCTGGAAAAGAAGTTCTACTTCGTGTTTGGCCAATGGTAGAAGATATAGCGGTAATGGATAAACCACCAAAATTTGAGGGTCGTTACTTCAATATGTATGTAACTCCTCAAAAATAGCGAGAAGTAGCTTTTAGCTACTTCTAACCTCTTCACTTCTGACTCATTACACCTTTAAATCTATAAGAAAATAATTACTAATAAATATTTTATGTCATTTTTGACATATATTTTTAAGTTACAATTATTTATTAAAAGGATTTATTATGTTAAAAAAAATGAAATAATTTAAGCAATACACAGCGAAACAAATATTAGAGATGCTAATAAAAGAGCCTTGTTAGTATTTAAGCACAGTTTATTTTGTATTCTAAAAATAGGCTTTCCACGGGTATGTGGAGTTGTTTGTGTAGATTTCTTATCATCTCAATAGTTAGTTTTCTTTTTTTATTTAAAACTTCTGAGACTCTTGATTTACTTCCAAGAATTTCAACTAAGTCTTTTTGTTTTAAGCCTTCTTGTTCCATTCTAAACTTTATTGCTTCAATGGGGTCAGGAGCATCTATTTTATAGTGCTGTTCTTCATATGCTTCAACTAAAGTTGTTAATACTTCTAACTCATCCATTTTACTTGTGTTTGGTTTGGCATCCATTAAGTTATCAATCAGACTTAAAGCATCTAGGTAGTTTTGTTCATTTTTAATAGGTTTTATATTCATCTTACAAATCCTTTAGATCAATTTTGTCATATTGTTTATGTGTCCCAATAAACTTAATAAATACAATTTTTGCATAATAATTTATTTTAACTATCAATCTGTATTTATTACCTGCAATATTAAAGACAACTTTTTCATCACCTATGATGCTAGCATTAGCATACATTTGTTTTATTTCATTTGGATTATCCCAATCAAGTTTTAAAACCTCTTTATGCCAAGCTTCTAAAGCACTTCTGCTATCTGAATATTTTGATTGCTTATAAAAATCTTTAAGTGTCTTCTTTGATATTATTTTCATAAAAGTATTATAGTAGAGTTCCCATTAGTAGAACTTTAAATAAAGGTACTAAATAAATACTAACCTTATAATAAAAAGAGAAGATAAAGAAATAATAAAAAGATTATTAGAGATAAGCAAGAATGGAAAGAATAAGTAGGAGCGGATATGTTCTCATACAATAATATGATCAAATGAATGTAAAATAGTCATGAGATAGCAGAGATATTTATTTCGTTCCCAAGTTTTACTGGGAATGCATACATATATATGAAAATTTAAACTGATATATACACTCCAAAGCAAAGCTTAGGAGCGAAATTAAAAAGTAGCTAAAATTTATTTCTGAATCTTAACTTTTAAAGCATCTTCATCTATAGCATCTGCTACATATTTAACAACCACTTTATTTTCAGTTTCATTGATATACCACTCAGCTATATGT
>JAYEHQ010000074.1:0-10229 GCA_034659595.1 Campylobacterota bacterium | reverse complement strand
TCTTCCAAATCATCTTCAAGATCTAGTTCAAATTCACTATCTAAATCAAATTCTAATTCTCCAGATTCATCCACATCTACTAGATCATCTTCATTATCATCTAAAAGATTCTGAACTTCTTGAACATCATCTTCATCTAAAATACCCTCTTCAAGTTCCTCATCTTCTTCCAATTCCTCTAAAGGTAAATCAAGATCAAAATCTCCCAAATCATCATCGTCACCAAGGTCTATTTCATCATTGTCATAATTATTTAAAGTTACTTCATCCGTATTTTTACCTAAAACAACAAACATCTCCACCAATTCAGTTGGTAAAAATGGTTTTTGTAAAGTAGATGTAAATCCATCTACTTCTTCTGAATCTCTTGAACATATATAAAGTGATCTTTCAAAATTTACTTTATCTTTTATTTTTTCTATAACTTCATCATCATATAAGGTATCATCAACTACTAATAGATCATATTCACCACCTTCTTTGATGTCATCTATAGAGTCAACTGATTCTAATTCATCTGATGTTTTTTGCGCACTTAAAGTAACCAACTTATTTACGACAGGGTTATCATTTAAAAGTAAAATTTTCACTTGGGATTCCTTGAGTTTTAAACTATTTTAACACTATTGTACCCTAAAAAACATCTCTAAAATATTAAACGCCTCTTGCACTTGTAATTTTAAAATTAACATTATCGCTGTAAATATTGAAATTAGTACGGCGAATCCAACCATAATTTTAATTGGAAAACCAATTACTAAAATATTAAACTGAGGCATTGTTTTCATAAGCATACCAAATATTATATCTTGCAATAATGCAAGTGCTATTAATGGAAAGGCTATAGAAAAACCCACTACAAACATATTCCCTGTAGCACTAATTATATAATTAAAAAGGTTTTCTTGCATCAAAAAACCACCTAGTGGTATATGCTTAAGTGAGTCATCTATAAAAAGTAAAATCCAATGATGCAAATCTATAGAAAACAGAACTAATAATCCCATTAAAGATAAAAATTGAGATACAATAGGCATTGATACACCAGTCTGTGGATCAATAGCACTAGCCATAGAAAAACCCATCATATGAGATATAATTCCACCAGCAAATGTTATAACATTATAAGCTATTTGTAAGACTACCCCTATAGCTAGTCCAAACAAAAATTCACTTAAAATTGCTAACACTATACTTGGTACAGTTATCTCTATTGCTAAAGGTGGCATAGATGAATAAAATACAATAGCAAAAAAAAATGCCATCGATGCTTTAACATTTATAGGGATACTTTTATGTGAAAATATTGGGATAGCAATAAACAGTGCTGCAAAACGGAAAAAAAGCAAAATAAATCCAACTATATAGGCATCAGTAAATATTTGTGCCCATTGCATTACTTAACTCTTTTTAGCTCTTTATCTTCTAAAATATAAACTTGTGAGCATTTATAAGCTAACTCTTCATCATGCGTTACAAGAATCATTCCAGCTTTTTCTTTTTTAATATATTCAAAAAATAGATTCATAACTTCATTAGCAGTTGTTTTATCTAAATTTCCAGTTGGTTCATCTGCAAAAATAATACGAGGCTTTTTTGTTAAAACTCTAGCTATTGATACCCGCTGCTGTTGTCCACCTGAAAGTTCAGTTACTTTTTGATTTATAACATTTTTTATATCTAATCTCTTTAAAAGTTCTTCATCTATATTTTGATGAGAAAGAATTGCTGATACTTCTAAATTTTCTAAACCAGAAAAACCTTTAAAAAGATAGTGTGATTGAAATACAAGACCTAAATCATCTCGTTTCATTTGTGCTAATTGTTTTTTTGTTAATTTCGATAAATCTTCTTCAAATATATTTATACTACCCATATTAGGAATTAGTAAAGTTGATAATATATGTAAAAGAGTAGATTTTCCACTACCACTACTCCCAATAATAGCTATAGATTCACAAGAGTCAAGTGTTAATGATATGTCAGAAAATAGTTTATAATCAAAAGAGTGTGATATATTTTGTGCAGATAATAAATTCATATAGGTAAGTCTCTTTAGGGGGTTGTAGGGACAAAATTGTCCCTGCCAATATAATGGGCTTTTGCTCATTATATTGTTTTAAATGAGTGTTAACCCATTTGTGCAGCTACTTCTGCTGCGAAATCGTCTTCTTTTTTCTCGATTCCTTCACCAACTTCAAGGCGAACAAAATCAACAATCTCAGCTTGACCACCAAGTTTCTTAGCAGCTTCTTCAACAGCTTTTGCAACTGTTAATTTATCATCCATAACATATTGTTGATCTAAAAGAGCTTGCTCTTGATCTAATAATGTGTTATCTAAAATAAAACGGCTAATTTTACCAGGGATAATTTTATCTAAAATTTTCTCAGGTTTACCCTCAGCTAAAAGTTCAGCTTTTATAGCTGCTTCTGCACTAGCCATAACTTCATCAGTAAGTTGAGCCATAGATACAAATTGAGGTACATTTTTAAGAGGTTTTTTAAGTCTATATAACTCTTCATTCTCTTTTTTAAGTGCTTCAATTCTACCTTTAGTTTCACCCTCTACAAAATCTAAATCAAAATCTTTGTAAGAAAGAGTGCTAGGCTTCATAGCAGAGGCATGCATAGCAATATTTTTCATTACATCTTTCATACCATCTGCTGTTTTAGCAGAATCACATTTAGCTTTTACAATAACTGCAATACGGTTATTTGAATGAATATAAGCATTCATAGCTATTGTATCATCTTCAGCTTCTAAGCTACCAAAACGGCGAAGTTCAATTTTCTCACCAATTCTAGCTACTTCTGAAGTAAAATAAGTACCAAATTCAGTAGCTTTTAATGCTTCAACACTCTCTGGAGAAGTTGCATGAACCTCTTCAGTAGTTTTTAAAACAAGATTTTGGAAACCTTCATTTTTAGAAACGAAATCTGTCTCAGAATTTATTTCTACTATTGTCGCTTTAGATAAATCATCAGAAACTTTAAGTCCAACAAGACCCTCAGCTGCAACTCTATCAGCTTTTTTAGCAGCTTTAGCAATTCCTCTTTCTTTTAACCACTCAGTTGCTTTTGTCATGTCTCCATCACACTCAACTAGAGCTTTTTTACAATCCATCATCGGTGCATCAGTTGCCCCACGAAGTTCTTTAACTTGTGCTGCTGTAACTGCCATGATTATGCTTCCTCTGTTGTAGTTTCAGCTGGTGCTTCAGTTGCCTCTACTTCTTCAGTTTGCTCTTCTTCAGCTGGTGCAGCTGCTAATGCTTTACCTTCATTGATAGCCGCAGTCATTTCACGACAGAAAAGTTGAATTGAACGGATAGCATCATCATTACCAGGGATTGGGTAAGTGATAAGATCTGGGTCACAGTTAGTATCTAATGGAGCAACAATAGGGATATTTAAACATCTTGCTTCATTAACAGCGATATGTTCTTTAACAGCATCTACAACAAAAAGCATATCAGGAAGAGTTTTCATGTTACGGATACCACCGAAATATGACTCTAATTTAGCTTTTTGACGAGTAAGCATTAAAGCTTCTTTTTTAGTTAAAAGATCAATTTGACCATTTTCTTGCATATCTTCAATAACATCAAGTTTACGAATAGATTTTTGAATAGTTGGGAAATTAGTAAGCATACCACCTAACCATCTGTTATCTACATATGGCATATCACAAGCAATAGCAGCATCTCTTACAGAGTTACGAGCTTGTTTTTTTGTACCAACAAAAAGAACTGTTTGCCCTTCAGCAGCAGCATCAAGAACAATTTGGTAAGTATTACGGAAATAACGAAGAGTTTTTTGTAAGTCAATAATATAAATATTTTTACGAACACCAAAGATATATTTTTTCATTTTTGGGTTCCAACGACGAGTTTGGTGTCCGAAGTGTACACCACATTCTAAAAGGTCTTTCATAGTTACCATAGGTAATCCTTAAATCGCATCATTTTGTGCGAAGAGTTTTACTAGTTGGGCTTTGAAAATGTCGGACAATTTTCTCTAAAAAGAGAAGTTGCACTAGCTTTTGACATAATCTGTTAATATTTTAAACGACATATAGACGAGTAAAAATCGCGAGATTATACCTAAACTATCATTAATATTTAGTTAAATAATGCAGCCAATGCATCTACGCCATCTTTTGCTTCTTCAACTTCACCATCTTCATTAGTAACTTGATCATTTTCAACCAATTCTATATCCATACCCATTAGCATAGATGCTAAACGAATATTTATACCACTTTTCCCAATAGCTTTTGATTTTTGATCAGCTGGAAGTGTTATAATAATTTTTTCATCTTCACCCTCATCATTTTTAACAATTTCCACATGAGAGATAATAGCAGGACTCATGATACGAGATACGAAAAGTTCTGGGATATTTGTGTATTCTATACAATCAATATTTTCACCATTTAACTCTTCACTTACAGCATTTATACGAACACCCTTAACACCAACTGTAGAACCAACCGCATCTATTTGTGGGTGTGTAGATATTAGTGCTATTTTTGCTCTTTGACCTGGAATACGAGCTGCTTTTTCAACTATAACAGAACCATCAGCAATTTCAGGAACTTGAAGTGATAAAAGAGTTTCTAAAAATTTTGGACTTGTGCGAGAAAGTTCTATTTGCATACCATTTATTTTATCCATATTTACACGACGAACAACAGATTTTATATGATCACCAACTTTAAATGATTCACCTTTGATACGACTTTTCATTGGTAAAATTGCACGAACTTCATCAACTTCTATATAAGTATTATTTTTAGAATCAACTCTAATCACTTGCCCTGAAGCTAGTGTACCTATTTTACTTTTGTATTTATTAAAAATTTCATCTTCTATAACTCTTTGAATATGAAATTCTATTTCACGGTGAAGTTGAGATGCACCAGTTCTTCCATAGTCTTCTAAATCATGATCTATTTGAAGTTGATCATCTAATTCAACTTGATCATCATATTCTCTAGCTTCTGTAATAGAGATATAAGCAGGAGCAATCTCTTCATCTTCAAGTTTTGCATCATCATCAGCAACTACAGTAATCGTTTGGATAATATCAATAGTTTTAGTTTCTTCATTGATAATTGCCTCAAAAGCAAATTTATTATCAATTACTCTTTTTGCAGTTTGAACAAAAGCAGTTTGTAATGCTTGTTTTACTTTTTCAGGTGGAAGACCTTTTTCATGTGCTATTGCATCAACGATATCTAGAATTTTTTCCATAGTAGTGGCCTTGTTTAAGATGTTTCACAAAAAATAAAATAGTAATAATTGGGAGGATTTCTTATGAAGTTTGAAATTATAGCAAAATTCTTTTTAATCAGTTCTTTAGTAGAACTTTAGTACAATGATAATTATAAAGAATATTAAGGATACATAAGATGGAACTAAAATTTGCAAGAACAGATATTGATAAAAAACCAAAAAAAGTTGAATTAGAAAAAATTGAAGTAGCAGTAGAAAAAGAAGATAATGTAATTTTTTATTTTGATAGAGAAAATTCTCATAAAGATTTACTAGAACTTCAAGATCATTTTGAAGCTAAAGGTAAAAGTTTTTATATGAGTGAAGTAAAATTCGGTCTTTCAGACAATGAATATATGTATCAAGTACATATCGTAAACTAATATAAAGATATACAAATGAGTAAAAAGTTATTTATTGAAACTCTAGGTTGTGCTATGAACTCTCGCGATAGTGAGCATATGATTGCAGAACTTCGTGAAAAAGATGGATTTGAAACAACTACTAATCTTAGTGATGCTGATCTTATTTTGATAAACACTTGCTCAGTTAGAGAAAAGCCTGTTTCAAAACTTTTTTCAGAACTTGGTATTTTTAACAAAAAGAAAAAAGATGGTGCAAAAATAGGTGTTTGTGGATGTACTGCATCTCATCTTGGAAAAGATATAATAAAAAGAGCTCCTTATGTAAACTTTGTTTTAGGTGCTAGAAATGTTTCCAAAATCAGCGAAGTTCTTCACAAAGATAAAGCTGTTGAGATAGATATAAACTATGATGAAAGTGAATTTGCATTTAAAGATTTTCGTTCATCTGGATATAAAGCATATATAAATATCTCTATGGGATGCGATAAATCATGCACATACTGCATCGTTCCAAAAACTCGTGGTGAAGAGATTTCTATACCTGTAGATTTAATTATTAACGAATCAAAAAGAGCTGTAGAAAATGGTGCAAAAGAGATATTTTTACTTGGTCAAAATGTAAATAACTATGGTCGTAGATTTTCAGGCAATCATTCAAAAACTAACTTTACACATCTTTTAAGAAAACTTAGTGATATAGATGCTTTAGAGCGAATCCGTTTTACATCTCCACATCCATTTCATATGGATGATGAGTTTATAGAGGAATTTGCCACTAATCCTAAGATATGTAAATCAATGCATATGCCGCTTCAAAGTGGTTCTACAAAAGTTCTAAAGGATATGAAACGAGGCTATTCAAAAGAGTGGTTTTTAAATCGTGTTGAAAAGCTAAAATCAATGTGTCCAGAAGTTAGTATCTCTACAGATATTATTGTTGCTTTCCCAGGGGAGAGTGATGAAGACTTTGAAGATACTTTAGATGTTATGAAACAAGTTAGGTTTGAGCAAATTTTTTCTTTTAAATATTCACCTCGTCCTGAAACTGAAGCTCAACACTTTAAAAATACTATAGAAAAAGATATAGCATCACAGAGACTAACAAAACTTCAATCTATGCACACTGAGATATTGGATGAGATAAATGCATCTCAACTTGGAAAAGTATTTAAAGTTTATTTTGAAGACTTAAATCAAGACCATTTTGTAAGTGGTAGAAGTGATAATAACTTTGTTGTAAAAGTAAAAGGTTCAGAAACACTTCTAGGGCAATTTAAAGATGTTAAAATAACTGCAATTGGTAGAACTATTTTAACTGGTGAGATATTATCATCTGATATTACGCACTATAATGAGCAAAGCCCATCATAGAGGCAGGGACATATGTCCCTACACCCCCCCCCTACTATAAAAAGCAAGCTTTTTATCTTATCATCTCCTATTTTCCATCTTATACACATAAGCTAAAACTTCTGCAACAGCTGCAAATAAATCATCTGGAATCTGTTTATCTACTTCTACTAAATCATATAAACTTCTAGCCAATGGCTTATTTTGAACTATATGCACATTGTTTTCTCTAGCTATTGATTTTATCTTTTGAGCTAATTTATCTTGCCCCTTTGCTATAACAATAGGTGCTCTTGATTTTTGTTCATCATATTTTATAGCTACTGCAAAATGAGTTGGGTTTGTTATAACAACATCTGCATCTGGCACTTCAGAGAGCATCCTCTTTGAAGCCATCTCCATCTGTTTTTGACGAATTTTACCTTTAATTAAAGGGTCTCCATCCATATTTTTCATCTCATCTTTCACTTCTTGCTTAGACATTTTCAAACCATCAAAGTATTGTTTTCGTACTATGACTATATCTATCATTGCATATATAAAGATGATGAAAAGCATAGTGAGTGCTATCACTATAGATTTATCCCTTAGCCATTCGAGTTGATCCCCCAAACTAAACAATGCTACTGTTGGTAATTCTTGTATATAAGAAAAGAAAATAATAAAACCAACACCTAAAACGGAAAAAGATTTGAATGTAACTTTCATACCTTCTATAAGTTTTTTTACAGATATTAAATTTTTCATTCCCTTAATAGGGTCTAATTTACTAAACTTAGGTTCTATCGCTTTAGTAGTAAATAAAAATCCAAACTGAGCCACAGCAGATATAACACCACCAATAGCTACAGCAACAGCTAAAGGTAAAACAATCAAAAGAAATTCTTTCATAGTAGTAAAAGCGATATTTACCATAAAAACTTTATCTAAAGGAGTGCCCATAAGCGAAAAATAATATCTAACTAAAGTTTTTACACGATCAACCATATATGGAAAAAGCATCAAAAGAGCTAAAATTGCTATAAATAAAGTTATAACTCCAGCGGTATCTTGAGATTTTGGAACATTACCCTCTTTACGGGCATCTTCTATTTTTTTGGGGGAGGCTTCTTCTGTCTTATCCTGATCATCAGCCATAGGTTTTTAACCTATGCCATCTTCATAGACAAATCAATCCAGCTTGCTTGATGTATAAGTGAACCGCTACTTATAGCATCAACACCAGATTTTGCATAACCTTCTATGGTTTCAAGTGATATATTTCCACTTGCTTCTAAAAGTATATGAGGGTAATTTTCATCTCTATATTTTACTATCTCTTCTATTTGAGTAGGCGACATATTATCACACATAACTATATCAGCACCAGCATCAAAAGCTTCTTTTGCTATATCAAATGTTTCAGCTTCCACTTCTATTTTTGCTGTAAAAGGGATTTGTAACCGTGCTTTTTCTATGTAAGATTTCAAATCATTTATAGTTTTATAATGAGTGTCTTTTATCATAAGTGAATCATCTAAACCCATTCTATGATTTACTGCCCCACCTGTTCTTGTAGCATACTTTTCAAATCTTCTTAACATCGGTCTAGTTTTTCTAGTATCTAAAAGCTTTACACCATAAGGCTTAATTATATCTACATACTTTCTAGTAAGTGTAGCTATTGAACTTGCGTGTAAAAGCATATTTAAAAGTGTTCGTTCTATTTTTAAAACAGTATGCGAATCACCTTTTACTATGGCTATAATATCACCTTTTACAAATGTGTCACCATCATGCTTACCCCATACTATCTCAAAATCTTCTAATTTTGCTAAAACATCTATATACTTTTGACCAGCTACTACACCATCACTCTTTGCGATAATATCAGCCTTAGCATCTACACTTGGTTCAACAAGTGCATATAAATCTCCACGACCAACATCCTCTGCTAATGAATCTTTTACAAATTGTTCTATCATTATAAAGCCATCATTCTTTCAAGTGCAATTTTTGCCCATTTTTGAGTGTTATCATCAACTTGTATCTCATTGATTGGTTCACCATCATCTATAGCTTTTAGAGTTTCATAAACATCTTTTAAAGTTGTTTCATTCATAGTTGGACATTCTGGTTTTGTAGAAGATAAAACGAAAGTATTTTTAGGACGAAGTCTATTTACCATGTTAAACTCAGTACCTACTGCTACCTTTTGCTCTGGATCTAAGTCTGCTATGTATTTTATAAGTTGAGAAGTTGAACCTACAAAATCACTAGCATCACAAATAGCTGGATCACATTCTGGGTGAACTGCTATAAGTATATCTTTGTATTTTTTTCTAAAAAACTCTATATCTTCAACTGTAAAAAGTTGATGAACTGAACAAAAACCATCAAAACAGATAATATCTGATTCATTCATATCACTACCATCACCAATAACACAAGATTTAAGTCCCATCTGATTTGCTATATTTTGACCTAAACATCTATCAGGAACAAATAAAATCTTTTTGCCCTCTTGTAATGCTGTTGTGATTATTTTTTTAGCATTTGAACTTGTACAAACAAGTCCACCCATCTCGCCAACTTTTGCTTTTACTTCTGCATCTGAATTGATATATGTAATAGGTAAAATATTTTCATTTGCTATGCCAGCATCATTCATAGCTTTTACAGTTCTATCATACTGCATCCCATCAATCATACTTGCCATTGCACAACAAGCGATTTTTGGCATTACAACTCTTTTGTTAGGACTAAGAACTTTTACACTCTGCCCCATAAATCCAACACCACAAAAAAGTACAAATTCTGCATCATCATCTCTAGTACGCGTAGCAAGTTCTAGTGAATCACCAGTAATATCACCAACTTCAAATACTTCATCTCTTTGGTAAAAATGTGCAACAACTGTTACACTAAGTTTATTTTTTAACTCATCTATTTTAGTTTTTAATTCTTCATTTGTAAACTGCAAAAGAGGTATCCTTGTATAAAATTATGTAATTATAGCTAATTTTTATTTTATTAAAAAGTTATAATAAATTCGTAATTTATTGTATCATATCTAATGAAAAATAATAAAAGTATTTATTCTTGGGCAATTTATGATTGGGCAAATTCAGCTTATGTAACTACAGTAATGGCAGGTTTTTTTCCACTTTTTTTTAAAACCTATTATAGTGCTGAGACAGATGTAACAATAAGTACCGCTCAACTAGGTTTTGCAAACTCAATATCAAGTTTTATTA
>JAYEHQ010000073.1:0-35383 GCA_034659595.1 Campylobacterota bacterium | reverse complement strand
AATTCACTTATCTCATAAGCTAATCTATCTAGCATCATATCAAGCATACCATCTATAGGTTTTGCTACATCACTTAAAAGCCGTTTAGCTATAACTAATTTTTCATCACTTCGTATAGCATTTTCTTTTGTACAATGCTTACAAGTTTTTGAGAAACCTTTTAACTCTTTGAAAAGAATCTCATAAGTCTGTTTTAGTACATTTATAACTTTTGTGATATTTTCTTTATTTACCTTTTCGATGCCATTTATAAAACTATCTTTTACATCAATCTTTGTAAATATCTCTTTTATAGATTTTATATTTTCGTCTAGTTTATTTACAATCTTTATGAGTTCTTTATCGTTTGAGTATTTTTGATTTTCATAACAAGCTAAGATAGTGTTATAAAAACTATTTTGATACTTTTTTGCTTCGTTAGATATAAGTTCTAGTGCGGTTTTTAAACCTCTTTTTGATTCTATCTCTATTATAAAACTTTCTGCTTGTTTAGGTGTAAACTTATGAGAGTAAACAGGTTTTAATAAAGTGTGTTTTACATTTTCTTTATATGATGTATTTGTATTACATTTATCAAAGATAGATGTGGTTTTTTCATAGATGCCATTGTTTATTTTCATCTCTTCACTATAAAATCTTGAAGCTATATTTTCAAGTGTTATATAAATATCTTCACCAAATACTTTTTTAAACTCTTTTACACAAGATATTTTTCCTCTTTGAAGCATTTTTTTATGTTTAAAAACATTTCTAGGGTTTAACTCTTTGGTAGTTCTCTCCTCAGTAGCATCTAAAATCCTTTGTAGATACTTACTATATGTAAAATCTTTTTTTAAATATTGATTGTTTGTCGCTGGTTTCACCCTTTGCTCATTCTCTTTTTCAAACACTCCATAATTTTCTGTTGCAAGCAACCATGAAAAATATTCATTTTCAAGAATCTTATCTATTGCTAATTTCATATCATCAGTTATAAATTCTGGTCTAATAAGCATAGAGTTACATTTGTAAGTGTTACGGTTGTTCATATCTTCATAGGGTGGTATGCTTAGATGCGGTGGTGTATTTTGCAAAAAATCTATCAGAGTTTTATTTTTTTCTAAATGTATAAATAAATCTTTTTTAGTTTGTTTTTCACTATCTTTTTTATAATGATGCGATATGAAATATTTTTTCAGTATCTCATATCTGTCATTTTTTTGAGAGTTAAAATTAAAAAATTTTCTAAGAACTCTTAGTTGTAGATTTGAAATATTTGCTATAAGGTTAGTAAAACTATCTTTATCATCTATAAAATCTAGTTTGTCTATCTCCTCTTTTATCTCTTTTATATACTTTTTTCTAGGTTTAGAGCCTGTTTGTATCTCTTTTTTTATACCTTCTAGAAAACCTTTTAGACCATTATAATCTTTTTGACCTTTTCCTACTAAATCTAAAAAAACACTATTTGTAATTTGTTTAAAATTATGTTCAATTTCTCTTTTTTTTAATTTTTTATTATTTTGTTCTAAGGATTCTTTTATCATACAATAATAATTAGTAAATTTATTTTCTATTTCAAAAATAATCTTTTTTTCTGCTATAAAATTTATAGATGCTAAATCTATCTTATAATCAATAATTTTTTTTAATATTTCTTCTGTTTTTAATGATGATAATTTTTTTTCTTTTATGTTATTATTTTCATCTTTATATTCAAACTTAATATCATATTTATCAATAATACCTTTTGTATATGAATCAATTTTTTTTATTGAAGAATTTATTTCAAGAGCCTCTATATTTTTTAATATATCATTTTTTTTCATATAAATATCAAGTTCATCTACTATTTTTTGAATCTTATCAATTTGATTATTTAAAAAAATTACTAACTTCTTTTCATCTTCAAATTCATTGGTAAAAAAGCTTTCAAAATCATATTTACTTTTATGCTTTTGAATCTCTTTTAAATAAACTTCGCTAAATTCCAATGTTTCATTTTGTAACTCTTCGAACTCACTAGATGAACTTAGAAAAGTATATCCACGATTATTTAGAAGTCCCATAATATTTTCAGTTTGTTTCTCATCTAACTTATTAAAATCTATTACTTCTTTTAAAAATCTTTTTGCTTGATTTCTTCTTTTATAATTTCTATCTTTATGTCTATTTTCTCTTCTATCTTTTTTAGAAAAATTTATAAGTTTTCCATCCACAACAACACAACAAGCTTTTTTATTTAAAATAACTTCACCATCTGTTTCAACTATAAAAACACCATTATTTTTAGCACCCATATCTATAGCAATTGATAATTTCTTCATATTAACTCTTTGTTAAAATTTGGTATAAATTGTAGCATATATTTATTTTATTATTATGATATAATTTGAGATGAAAAAAATAACTAAAAAAATATTTCGTTCTTTAGCTTTGATTTTAGTCCCTACCATAGGCTCTTTACTTATCAGACTTTTGTATCTTACTAACAAAAAAGTTTTTCATGCTCCAGATACTTTAGGTGATGAGAATTTTATTATGGCTTGTTGGCATGGTGAGCTTTTGATGATTCCTTATGCTTATACTCGCTATAAAAAAACTCCAAAAGTAAAGCTTGTTATTTCTGAACATTTTGATGGGAACCTCATAGCAAAAACTTTAAATAAATTTGGTTTTGAAACCGTGCGAGGTTCAAGTACACGAGGTGGGGTAAAAGCACTTATAGAAGCTATAAAATCTCTAAAAAATGGTTATGATTTAGGTATAACCCCAGATGGTCCAAAAGGTCCAAGACATGAAGTACATGATGGTATCGTTGTCATGGCTCAAAAAGCAAAAAAGAAAATTGTTTTAGTAGAGATTAAACCTACTAAATATTGGCAATTATCATCATGGGATAAATTTATAATCCCTAAACCATTTGGTACAATAAACTACTATATTAGTGATTTAATTGATATTAATGCTATTGAGTTAGAAGAAGCTAAAAATATAATAAAAGAGGGATTACTTAAGCATGAGCAGTAAACTTACACTTATATCCTTTGCTACCTCTTTATTTCTATTGATGGGTTTATTTTTTTTAGCAAATCCATCTTATAAAATATCTATAGAAGCTAAATACCATTATGAGATGAGAGAGTATAAAGAAGCTTATGCACTTGCACAAGAAGCTTTTAGTTTAGATTTATACAATCGAATGGCATCTACGATTATGGCTCAGTCTAAAATCTCTTTAAGATATGTATCTTATATAGACTTGGCTAATAAGTATATGAAAAGTATAAACGATATAGCAACCCATGAAACTATCTCAGATGCTGACAAAGCCAAAATAAGAACTATCTGTGAGATAATGATAGGTTCATATACGAAACTTGCACCTAGTGTTATAACAGATAAAGACCTTGTAGATAAAGTAGCAAGTTACCATGAAAAGTTTGAGAATCTTCGTGAAAAAGTTAATAACTAAAAAACGCATAGAGTTCTTAGAATCTTTAGAAGATTTAAGAGGTTATTCCGATTTAACTATAAAAACCTATGATGAGAGTTTAAAAGAAGCATTTAAGTTTATCGAAATGTATGAAGAAAAAGAACTATTGGTTTTAAATATAATGCCATACCGTATAAAAATAGCATCATTAAATCCTAAAACAATTAGTAAAAAACTCAGTGCTATTAGAACTTTTTGTACTTACTTAAATGATAATGGGATTAAAAATATTTTAAAATCTGATGATAGTATTAAAGTAGCAAAAACATTACCAAAACCTATATCTCATAAAAATATTATAGAAGCTTTAAACCATGCAGATGCCAAAGAGAAACTTGTTGTTACACTACTTTATACGCTAGGACTTAGAATATCTGAACTACTAAATCTTGAGATAAAAGATATTTCAAGTGACTGGGTAAGAGTTATTGGAAAAGGTAACAAACAAAGAGATATACCTTTAATAAAATCTACAAAAGTATTATTAGATGAATATTTAGAAACTCATAATGTAAAAAAGTACCTTTTTGAAAAGAATGATGAAAGATTAAGCGAAAATATTCTAAGATACACAGTAAATAAAGTCTTTAAAAGAGTTTCATTAAAAGTAACACCGCATCAACTAAGGCATTCTTATGCAACTTCACTATTAAATGGAGCAGCACCGATAGCTGATGTAAGCGAACTACTTGGTCATTCTTCTATGGCTACAACTCAAATATATACTAAACTAGGTAGTGCTTTAAAACAACAAAACTATAATAAAGCACACCCACTTTGCGGAGTAAAATAACTAGATGCTAGATAAAATAGGAACATTTTTATATCACAAAGTATTTATAAATATTAGTGTGCTAAACGGGGCTTTAAATATCCATATTGAGAAATTAAATAGAAATGGTTTAATAGAATCAAATGAAAAAAAGTTTCTCACTACAGAAATAAATGATGAGATAGTAAATTTTATAGAATCATATAAAAAAGAAACTCCATATTTTTATATATCTATTTTAGACCCTGCGACATTTCAAGGAGCTATTCCAACTTGTGATCGTTCAGAAATGGATAAATTTTATGATAGAAGCATTAGTAAATATAAATGCTATCAAGATAAATGGGCATACTACACATCAAAATTTGACTTAGATGAGATAGGTGTTGAATATAGTAAAATAGGTTTAGATTTTATTTTTTCCCCTTTTGTAGTTTTAGCAGAATTTTTTAAAGATAAAATAGATACTCATCTATCTATATTTTTATTAGTTCAAGATTTATATTTAACAATAAGTATATTTGACAATTCTCAACTTTTATTTGCCCAGCATCTTAGTACACAAGATAATAAGAATGAAAAATCAGATAATCTTACTATAGATGATGATGATAATGATGATGATGAGGAAATTAATTTAGAAGAGGATAGCATTGACTTAGATAGTGTTGATGTTGACGATGACTTAGATGATCTTGATGTATTTGGTGATATAGAAGATTTAGACTCAATAGAAGAGATAGAAGAGTTTGCAGATATAGATGAAGATGTAGATGATGAATTTTCTAAGGAAAATATACACCATAATGCAGATCATAGTGATGAAGAATTTTTTAATGAAGATTATCAAAGATTTTTATTAATCCAAACAGCTGTAAAAAATTTCTATGAAGATGAAAAATATAATAGTAAATTTATCGAAAGCATTTATATAGCTGATAGTATAAATATTAGCAATGATTTAAAAAACTATCTTGAAGAAGAGATGTTTTTAAGTGTATATATTAGAAATATAACAATAAGTACTCAAATTTCTAATTTGGCACAGGTGGAATTAAAATGATATATAGTTATATAAAACCAAGAGATAAAAGTCTTATTACAAATGAGCTAAAATTACTTTTTATATTTTTCTCTATAACTATACTTATGCTCCTGTTAACATTCCTCTTTTTAAGTTATAAAAATTATTCATTTACTCAAAATACTAAAGATATTCAAATTCAAAAACATGATTTAAACATTAGCTTACATGACATGGATGCTCAGATAGAATATATAGAAAAACAAGAATCCTTATCAGAAAAAATTTTTACTAAAAATACTGTTTTAAAAGACTCCATAACAAATATGTTCGATTTAGTACCTGAGCGAATTACACTTTCAGAAGCAAAACTACTTAAAAATGGGCTTATCTTATATGGGATTACACCAAATAAAGATATTTATAACTTTATGCTTCAAGCTCCCCTTCGTTCCATATTCCACAGAACATATAGCAGTTTCTATCCTGCAGATAATGGATGGTTATTCTTTGTTTCTAAAAACTATATAGATACTGATGATTACAACCTAGACACTGGAGATAAAGATGAAGATTAGTATCTCCCGACAAAATTTATACCTATTAGTTTTATCTGTATTTTTACTAATATTTGTATTATTATTTTCATTTATAGTATTAATCCCACAAGGTAAAGAGTATAGAGAAAAAAGAACTCATATAAAGAAAAAAGAAGTTGAATTAAAAGTTCTTAAAAATTATAATAATGACACAACAGATATACTTAAAACATTAAAAACTAAAAACAAACATATTGTTTATGCCTTTGAAAATACTTTTGAACCAGAAAGATTTAAAGAGTTACATGGTGGCTATTTTTCTAAACTAACAATCTCAAAGGGTAAAAAAGAAAACAATATAGATGATTTTAGTGTATATTCTATTGAGGCTAGTTCAAAAATCGACTCTCCAAAAACATTTTATAATTTTTTGGATTCTGTAAATAAAACAGAATGGATTATAAGTGTAAATTTTCCAATAACATTTAAAAGAGAAGGTGATTTAATAAACTCCTCTTTTACTATAAAAGTTTATTCAAATCCAGATGACTTAAATTCAAGTAGATAATTCAATTATCTTATTATAAGCTTCTCTATCTTTATTTAGATAAGTTCTTAGTTTAGGTTCTATCTTTAAAATACGCATCTTCTCTTTAAACTCTTTATCCATTATCCCTATATCTTTATGTAGATAAGGGATAATAAACACATATTTTTTATCTTGATTTACTACAAATTTTCTTCCAAGAATAACAGTTTTTTCAGTTTTAAGTAATTCTCTCTCATGTTTCGATGCTAAATGCCCACAAGATTTAAGATATTTATCTATAGTATATATATCACTTCTTTTATTATTTGAACTTTTAAAATATGCAAATTTATTTATACTATTTACTTCAATTTCAGAGATTAAATCTTCTCTATCTATATCTATATAATTAAAACTTTTTCTGATTCCATCTTTATATTTTTCTAAAAGTGGATTTGAATAATTATGTCTAAAAGAGTTTCGTTTTATAGTTTTATCTAAATTTGTTTCATCTTCAAAGTAGTTTATTTTTTTACTGTTTAAATATTCTAAAAGTTCATTTTTTTCACACTCTAAAACTGGTCTAATCAACTGATAATTTTCTCGTTTTTCTATTATCTGCATCCCTGCGATTTCAACACACCCCGCACCTTTGCAAAACTGCATAAGCATCCATTCAAATCTATCACCTAAATGATGAGCCGTTAAAAGATTATCATAATGAAACTCTTTTATTAACTCCTCAAAAAAATCATATCTTATCTCTCTTGCACTAGCCTCAAAGTTTTTTTCAATAATATCTGCATTAAAAACATGACATTTTTTATTATAAGTAGTTGAAAGATTTTTTGCATAAGCCACTTCATCTTTACTCTGTTCTCTGATGCCATAATTTACTATAGCTATATCAAAATCTATATCAGAATCTTGTAGTAAAAAAAACAAAGCAGTTGAATCACCACCAGCAGAAAATGCTAAAAGATTTTTTTTATCTTTTAGGTGGTGGAGTGTTTTTGAATTTAACAAAGTTTTAGTTATTTTCTACAGTCGCAGTTAAAATATCCCCAACTATGCCAGTAATCTTTGCTTTATATATTTTACCAAATACTAACTCTTTAGTATCATCAGTTCTATCGTTTACATATATCTCACCATCAACTTCAGGTGTCCAGTTAAGTTGTCTTGCACTTAGTAAAAACTCATGTTCATCACTCTCACCATCTATCACAAGTTCAACTTCTGTACCTATCTCAGCTTCTAGTGATTTTATCATAGCCTCTTTAGCAATAACACCTAAAATCTCAGCTCTTTCATCTATAATCTCTTGTGGGATTTTTCCACTCATTTCATGAGCTGTCGTAGTTTCCTCATCAGAATAAGCAAATACATTAATTCTGTCAAACCCAAAACTAGATGCAAACTCACACATCTCATCAAACGACTCTTGTGTCTCATCAGGATGCCCAACTATAAAACTTGTTCTTATGAAAGAGTTAGGAAGTGACTTCATATAGTTTAATTGTTCAAGAGTTTTCTCTTTACCAAAACCTCGTTTCATGATGCGAAGCATATCGTCATTTATATGCTGAATAGGCATATCAAAATAGTTATAAAACAGCTTAGATTTACCAATGTTTTTCAGTAAAGATATAGTGGTAGTAGATGGATAAAGATAAAGAATCCTTGCACTTTTAACACCATCTATAAGCTCTATGCGTTGCATCAATAGACTAAGTCCATCTTTTATATTTTGATCACGAAGATATGAAGAACTATCTTGTGAAACAAAAGAAAAATCAAAATAACCTTTTTTTACAAGCCCTTCAACCTCTTTAGCTATTGAATCCAAATCACGAGAATTAAGTTTACCTTTAAAAGATGGAATAGCACAAAAACTACATGCTTGATTACAACCCTCTGATAGCTTTATATAAGCATGATAAGTTGAACCAGTTATAACTCTCTGGATATCATCATTTATAAGAAAAACTTTATCACTATATCTACTTCTTTTCTCTTGCAAAAGTTCGTCAATATGGTCATAATCACCAACACCTGTAAATATATCAACCTCTGGCATCTGCTCTTGAAGCTCCTCTTTATACCTTTCACTAAGACACCCAGCCATAACTAAAACTGAGTCCTCTTTTCTCTCATCATCAAGATTTAGAACTGTGTTTACAGACTCCTCTTTAGCTGCATCTATAAACCCACAAGTGTTCACAATGATAACATCAGCATCCCCTGCTTCATTTGTAAGTTCATAATCTTGAAGTTTACCCATCATAACTTCTGTATCGACAAGGTTTTTAGTACAGCCCAAAGAGACTATATGGAGTTTGTTGCTCATGTTTGCTACTTTAATAATTTTTTGTAATTATACTATATTGTGAAGTTAAACTATTTAATAAATAAAATATATTAACTTTAATTTCTCAAATATCATTAAATGAGATTGAACATGTGAAAAATAAGCTAGTAGAAACTTTGCTTGGTTGTTAGTATATAACTCTCCCCACCCTCTAAAACAACAAAATCATCCAGTGCATTAGCACTCTCTATACATACAAAGTTTTCATAACCATCATCATCCATATCTTTTGTATTTTTCGCTTTTTCTATCCATGGGTTCCATACTATAGTAGATGCTGAGTTTGTGTTTGTTATGTTTATGGTTTTATCTGCATCTTCTAAGATTATAGGACTATCTACATCTTGGTAGATTCTATCTACTTCTTCTACTATGGCTATAGCATCACTATCTTTTTTGAACTTTGCATCTAGTTGGTCTAGGTATGGTTTATTTTCTAAACCTCTTATGGAGATGTTTGATATATGTGATATAGCGAAGTAAGTATGAAGTGCTTGAGTGATTTTTATCTGTTTTGTATCTAAGTTTTTTGTAGTTAGTTCTATTTTTAACTCTTCACCTATGTAAAAAGTGATGCTAAGTTCACACCCATAGTTAAAATTTTCATCTTTTGCATCTATGAGTTTTAGAGTTACTATAGTCATAGCATCGGAGTCTTTACTCTCTACTAACTCAAACATAGATTCTCTTGCAAATCCGTGTTGTTTTAATTTTGAGTCTTTTGGCTTTCCAAATTGTGGCCAGCATATAGGTACTCCACCACGGATAGCTTTTCCTTTTTCAAACTTAGCTATAGAACTTACCCAAAGATGCTCTACATCAGTTTTATACCTAAAAAGATGAGCACCTTGCAAAGCTATCTTTGCTGATGCTACTTTGTTAGTTATCTCTATATATTCAAAACCGTTATCTAGTTTTTTTAGAGTTATCATATTAACTTTTTTGAAGTGTCTCTAATTCAACTTGAACCTTAGCTACATGCTCTTTTACTCTAACTTTTTTCCATACAGCCTTGATAATCCCTTCTGGATTTATAAGATATGTTGAACGAACTATCCCCATATACTCTTTTCCAAAGTTTTTCTTCATCTGCCATACACCATATTCTTGCATCATTTCAGTAGATTCATCACTTAAAAGTGTTATACCTAAATCTTTTTTCTCTATAAAATTACGATGCTTTTTAGTGCTATCTGCACTTACACCTAAGATAATTGCATCTAGGTCTGAAAAGTCTGGTGCAGATTCTGTAAACTCACAAGCTTCTGTTGTACATCCAGGGGTATTATCTTTTGGATAAAAATATAAAACTATCCATTTCCCTTTTAAATCTCTTGAACAAATTTCTACATCATCTTGATTTGGTAAACAAAATTCTGGTGCTTTTTCATTGATTTCTAACATTTATTTAATTCCTTGATTTTAATATACAAACAATAAAAAATACACCCATATACCAGTTACTGAAGTCATTACAACTCCAATAAATACTAATATACCAGCTTGTTTGTGTTTTTTAAGAGTTAACTGTTTCTTTGCCATAAGTAGTGTCGTCAACCATATAATAAGTGTTATAGCAGCTATAGCTATATGAAATACTAATACAAAAAAAGCATAGTTATGTGACACTCCACTATTTTGCATAAATGTCTCAAATCCACCTACAATTCTAACGCCTGCTTCAAAATAAGTTAATACAATTACAGAAACAATAAATATAATTCTATGAACTAAAGCATGATACATATATTTTTTTATTCTTGCTAGATAAATTGCACCTGCTACCAACAATGGTAAAAATGCAACAATCAAAGTAACTAAATCCATAAAAAATGGAGCTCTTGTGCCTAAAAAACCTAAACTAAACATGTTTATTTCTTTGATGATAAATGTACCATGAAGTGAGTATTGCAAGAGTAAATAAAACAGTTATGGTAATTTGTTTAAGATAAGTATCTATCAACTCTTGATTTTCCCCTATAAAATATCCGATTAATGTTAATATCAATGCCCATATACCAGCACCCATAGCTGTATATGTTGAAAATACTGCTAAATTCATACGAGATATTCCAGCAGGAATAGATATAAGTTGTCTAATTCCGGGGATAAGTCTTCCTACAAATGTGGAGATATGACCATGCTTTATAAAAAAATTATCCATCTTTACAAGGGCTTCCTCTTTTATAAAAAAGTATTTTCCATACTTCATCAGTATTTTACGACCTAGTAATAATGCCAAATAATAGTTAATAAAAGCACCTATCATTGAACCACCTAAAGCAGATGCCATAATAAAAGATATACTCATCTCACCTTGAGATGCTAAATACCCAGCAGGGATAAGAACTATCTCACTTGGAAATGGGATAAATGAACTCTCTATAGCCATCACAATAAATATCCCTAAATAACCCCAATCAAATATCAAATCAACCAACTCTTGTGCTAACTCTTTTATCATTTTATATATTCCTTAATCTCTTCTATCATTTGTAAAGCTACATCTTTTTGACTATAAGTCAAAAGTTTTTCACTCTTTTCGTTTAAATTTTCATCTAAAATATTTAATAATTTTTCTTTTAAATCTTCACTCTCTCTATGACACCATCCCATCTCATTATCTACAACAAACTTAGCATTATGATACTGATGATCACCAGCTGCATAAGGATATGGTATGAAAAAAGCAGGTAAAGCACTTGCCGTTAGTTCCCAGAGTGTAGAAGCTCCTGCTCTGCTTATTGCTAAATCTGCTTTTTCCATGATAGATGGCATATCTTTTGTAAAATTATAAAGCTCCACAGTTATATCTAAATCTTTATACGCCTTTTGCACTCTTTTAAAATCTTTCTCACCAGCTTGATGAATAATTTTAATCCCCTTTATAGTTAATTCATTAGCTACACTTAAAGCCAAATCATTTATAGCTCTTGCACCATGTGAACCACCTAAAAATATTATAGTTTTTATATCATTTCGCACTCTTGCTTTTTTATAAAAAATATTTTTTACAGGATAACCTTTGATGGAAGAATCTTTATCATAAGCCGATATAAATCGTTTTGCATAAGGTTTAAGAAGTGAATTTAATCTACCCATAACTGCATTTTGTTCATGTATAAAAAGGGGGATAAATCTACTTAAAGTTGCAAATGATGCTGGAGCTGCTGAAAACCCACCAACGCTATAAGTAGCTTGAATATTATGTTTTTTTAAAATTTTTCTTGAAATAAAAAAGGCTTTAAAAACTTTATAAAGTGCTTTTATCTTACTTAAACCTTTTTGATTTACTACACCTGTTGTATCTAAAAAATATACATGTGAAAAACTTGAATACTCTGCAAAATATTTTTGATCTTGTCCGTTTGTTGAACCTATGAAAATCACTTCATGACCTTCACAAACAGCAGATTCTACCAAAGCTTCAGCAATCATCAGATGCCCACCAGTTCCACCACCAGTTATACATAACTTCATACTATAGCTCCTTCTCATAGTTTGCTTTTTTAGATGCCATCAGAACCATACCAACCCCAAAACAAGCACCAAGCATCGCTGAACCACCATAACTCAAAAATGGAACTGAAATACCTTTAATCGGTGTAAGTCCTGATATACCATAAGCATTTATCAAAAATGCAAAAGCGAGTAATAAACCTATGCCTATACTAAAAAGATATATAGTCTTATCTTGTGTTCTGTTTGCAACTTTAAAAATACGCTGAAGCATCCATAAAAAAATCATAGTAACAATAAAAACACCTAAAAAACCAAACTCTTCTGCTAAACCTGCCAAAACAAAATCTGTATGTACTTCAGATAAAAAACCTAGCTTAAATGTACCAGCCCCAAGACCTGTTCCAAAATAACCACCATTATATATAGCATTTAATGAGTGACTTATTTGGTAAGGTTCAACCTCCGATGGCACTCGAAGTTTTTCAGCAATAGATTCTGGAAAAAGTTCTAAAACACTATTTTGAGCCAATGACCACCACGATATGATACGATCAATTCTATGACTAGCATAATAAATCGCAACACCTACAACTGCGATAAATATACCTACTAAAGCTAAGAAAAATTGGAAACTACTACCAGCAAACATTAACATAATAAGTAGCGTTGCACTTAATACGACTGTTTGTCCTAAATCATTTTGAATAAAAGCTATCATAAAAATAGCACCACCAAAAACACATGCATAAGGGAAAAACCTCTTAAACTCTTTAATTATACCCATCCCTTGATGAGCACCTAGTTTCCTTGAAAAACTCCATGCTAAAAAGTATATAAATCCTACTTTAAAAAATTCTACAGGAGCTAAAGAAAAACCCATAATTTTTATCCATCTTTTTGCTCCACCTACAGCTGAAACTAAAGATTCTGGTAAAAAAGGCATTGCTATCATAAGCATAGCTGAACCTATAAAAAGTGTAAAACCTATAGGTTTCAGCCATTTATCTGGATCTAAAAGTGATAAACCCCAAATCAAAATAATTCCAAAAATTCCAAATGCTAATTGACGAATAGCAAAATGAAACTCTTTTAATTCAAAAAGTAAAGTGATATATGAAGAGAGTGTATATGCCAATAAAACACTTATACCGATTAAAATCGATGCAAGTGCAAATAAAGTTCTATCGGCTACCATTTATAAACCTACTTAATTTTATTGATTTTTAATACAAATTCAACTTCAGCTTTTGAAAGATGAAGCTCTTTTGAAATTGTATCTAATGACACACCCTGCTTAAAAAGTGATATAATTTTTTCATCATCATTTCCATGTACAGAACTAGGTACTGAGATTTGTTTAACTCCACTCTCAACAGATGCCATTCTTGATTCTATCTGCATATCTATAGCTTCTAAATTTTCTTGAACTTGTTTTAAACTTATAGTAAGTGGATGAACCATGTCATAAACACTTCTTTCAATCTCTTGATAAATCTCTTCATCACTCATTCTTATACTTTTACCCTGCATATTCTTTTGAGTTTGTTCCATCTTTTTTTTAAGATAATAAATTTCCTTATTCAAATCTTCAACTACAGATGCAACAGAATGGATATTTTTATTATAAGTTGAATCTTTTGTATATACATAGTAAAGTAAGTATAAGATTATAGCTGCCATTAAAACTATGACATATTCTATAGAAAAATTATTTATATCTATCATCTTCTTGACCTACATTTTTCTCTAGCTTCACGGATAAGTACTCTTTCTCGTGCTGTCATATACGCACTCCACTCTTTTTCATCTCTTTCATGAATTTTGATAATTTTTGCAAGTGTTTTAGTTTGAGCTTTAAAAAATAAACCTATATCTCGTTTTGGATGTACAGGCATCTCTATGCGACCATAATACTCCCTACCCTCTTTTAAGATAGGTTCTTTCATACTAAAATGCTCAAAGCCAATAGAAGTTATATTCGTTGCAGTTGTAAGAGACACTCTTTTAGGTACTTCATCTTTTATAAACATCTCTAAAGAATCTATCTTCTGATGAAGTGCAATCATAAGTTGTAGTAAAATAGGATCAGTTTCTGAAGTCTCACCTTTAGCTTTTGCCAATTTCAACCATCTATGAATAGCATCATCATCAGATTCACTCAGTTGTTGATACTCTCTCTCAAAAGCTTCACCATTAAGACTAGTAGCAGAAAAAACTAATTCTAATGGTGCTGAAACTAAACGGGGCGTACTCATAAAGTAACCTTATCAAGTATGATTAAAATAAAAAATAAAAATCCTAAATAACCATTTACTGTAAAAAATGCACGATCTATCTGAGTAAAATCTTTTCTCACTAAATAATGTTCATAAGTAAGCATCACTACACTAGCAATAACTGCTACAAATGCAAAAATACCAAGACCTGCTACCCAAACAAATAAAGCCCAAAATATTACAGTTAAAGCGTGAAAAATTGTAGATATAAAAAGTGTAGCTTCTGCACCAAATTGAGATGGGATAGAATAAAGATTATTTTCTTTATCAAACTCCATATCTTGCAAAGAATAAAGCAAATCAAATCCAGCAACCCAAAAAATAACACCTAAACTCAGTATCACCGACCATGCAGGGATAGTAGCTTGAACCGCTACAACACCAGCTATGGGAGCAAGTCCTAAAGAGATACCAAGAACAACATGAGCTAAATGTGAAAATCTTTTAAAATAAGAATAACTTCCTAAAACCACTAAAATAGGGATACTCATATACAAAGCTAACGAGTTAATCATATAAGCTACTAAGATAAAAATCAAAGCATTTACGACTATAAAAATCAAAATACTAAAAGAATCAAGCCGACCATCAACATTGGGACGATCTTTAGTTCTTGGATTTTTAGCATCTATATCAGCATCGGCGTATCTGTTTACACCCATAGCAAAGTTTCTAGCACTAAGAGCCGCCAATACTCCCATAAAAAGTAACCAAAATCCAAACCATCCATCTGCTGCTACCACCATAGCAATAAAGATAAAAGGTAAAGAAAAAACAGAGTGTTCAAACATAACTAATTCATTAAAATCTTTAAATTTTTTTATAACTCTTTGCAAAATATTCCTCTAAAAATAATTAAAAGATATTTTAGCTAAACTTGTTTAAAAATGATATAATTTTAAAAGCTATACTCTAAAGATGTAAACACTCTATCGTTATCTTTTAACATTTCAAAGTTTAGGTTTGTAAATAGTTTTGCACTTGAAAACTCTCTTTTTTACATCAAGGTAGTTAATGCGTTTTGCTTTTTTAAAGTTACACCCCTGTGCATGAAAATCCACTAATCTTATAAAGTGGTATTAATAAATCTAAACATAATATTGACTTTAAAGAAGCTCAAAGGTTATGGAAAGACCCATACTCTTTTGAAATACCATCTCCACAAAGTAAAGATGAACAAAGATTTTTAGTTTTAGGTCAAATTAATTCTAAAAACTATACGGCAATAATTACTTACAGAGATACTAATATTAGAATTATCTCGGTAAGAAGATCAAGAGAAAAGGAAACCAAACTTTATGAAAGCGTCAGAACTAGATAAAAAATTTGATGATAATCAAGAAGAGTTAATATTGATTTTCCAGCTTGGATGGTTCAATCTTTAGACAAAGAAGCAAAACATGTTGGAGTAAGCCGTCAGGCAGTTATAAAAATGTGGTTAGCAGAAAAACTACAAAGCTTAAACTCTACAGCAGCTGCTATATAACTAGGTAAATCCGATGAACCAAATCTAAAGTTCATAAAACTACACCCTTCGAGGATATAATGTAATGAACTACTGCTACAATGTTAAAAATAAACTAAAGGATAAAAACTATGCATGAGATAAAAGATACAGCACATTTAGACCTTGAAGAGTTGGCTCAGCGAAGAGCTGAAGTATATATTAGTGAACAATATAAAAAGCTTATTACTGATGCCCAAAAGGTTGTTGAAGAGATTGAACCAAATGAGCTTGATGTAGATAACCTAGATATTTTACTTCTTGATGTTAGAGAACCTGAAGAGTTTTCTAGTGGTTATCTTAGAAAAGAGAAACACCTAACTATCCCAAGAGGTAAACTAGAATTTGTTGCTATTAAAAAGATTTTAGAACAGTATAGTCATGATGTTGAGATAGTTACTTACTGTTTTAAAGGTCCTCGTGGACTTTTAGCATCTGAACAACTAAAAAAAATGGGTTTTACAAATGTTAAAAATCTTAAAGATGGACTTGTAAATTGGTTAGGAAGTGGTAGAAGTTTAAAAAGTTACTTTGGAGATATTAGCTTAACAAAAAGTTAAGCTTTTACTCTCTCTAATCTTTCAGCTTCTTGAGCTTTATAAAGTTCTGCACAACCTTTTGAAAGTTCACGGATTTGAAGTATATAGTTTTGTCTCTCTGTCTGACTTATTGCTTTTCTAGCATCTAGTACATTGAAAGTATTTGAAGCTACCATACATAAATCATAAGCAGGTAGTGGAAGTCCTGCTTCTAAAGTTCTTTTACACTCTTTTGCTTTTGCATTAAATTCAGCAAAAAGCATCTCTGTATCTGCTACTTCAAAGTTGTATTTTGAGAACTCTATTTCACTCTCTTTATGAACATCTTTATATAAAGTTTTTCCATGTTCGTTTTCATTCCAAACTATATCAAATACATTATCAACACCTTGAAGATACATAGCAAGTCTTTCAGTACCGTAAGTTATCTCAACTGCAACAGGATTACACTCGATGCCACCAACTTGTTGAAAGTAAGTAAACTGAGTAACCTCCATCCCATTTAACCATACTTCCCAACCAAGACCCCAAGCACCAAGTGTTGGAGATTCCCAGTTATCTTCTATAAAACGGATGTCATGTTGAGAAACATCAAGACCAAGATACTCTAAAGATTTTAAGTAAAGCTCTTGAATATTATCAGGAGATGGTTTTATAAGTGCTTGAAACTGATAATAACTTCCTAGTCTATTTGGATTTTCTCCATATCTTCCATCAGTTGGACGACGAGATGGTGCAACATAAGCTGTTGACCATGGAGTAGAATCTAATGAACGAAGAAATGTAGCAGGATGAAAAGTCCCTGCCCCTGCAGGAATATCGTAAGGCTGAACTATATTACACCCTTGTTTCATCCAAAATTCTTGTAGTTTAAGTAGCATTTCACTAAATGTTATCATTTTCTTTAACCTCTATCTTATATTTTATAATTTTTTGGATTATACCATCTTACAGACTATATCACCAATATCTCTACCCAATGAAGTAGCAACTACTCCACACTTAACCTTTAGTAAAAAACAAATATTACTTCTATGAGATGGACTTAAACACTCATAGTTTCCCATCCCTTTAGATATTACTAAATCAGCATTATCAAAAAGTTCTTGTGAATGTTTATTAGCTCTGTTATATGCAAATCCAGGGGTATTTACACCACTATCTACCAAATCACAAAGCTTATCAAATCCAGCATCTTTTGCTTCAACCATCGTAACATCATTTATGATAGGATTTCCTCTAACCATATATGAATACTTTATATTTGGATATAACTCTTTTAAAACTTCGATAAACATATAATCAAAAATATGTTCTCCTGTATTATCTGCAAGATATACTACAGTTTTAGCAATTTTAAGTTCAGATTTTAACTTATCAAAATCATTGTGAGAAAAATCTGTATGAAAAATCTTTTCCAATTCATCTTCTAAATTAAACTCAACCTCAGCAGCTAAATCTATAACATTTCCAGCTACTGCTATTTTTGTTGCTGTTAAAAGCTTATCGTTAGATGCAGATAATTTCTCTTCTAAAAAAGGGATAAATGATTTTGCTTTTTGAGTAGATAATTGCTTTTGAGATTTATATAAATCTTTCATATTTGCAATTTCTGCCATCTTTTCATAAACAAAAGAAGCAATTTCTGGTGGATTATCTTTATATGAAAAATCTTTACTCATCTCTTTTATGGTTGCCGTAAGTTCATCTGACAAACTCTCAGATGCATTAATAGCCTTTGCTACTTTCACACTTTGACTTATTATACACTCAACACAAGCATCTTGTATATTCATCTAAACTCTTTTCACTAACTGTTCAGGTAAAAGTCCTAAAGACTCCTCTATAAGTTTTGTATTTCCATGAGTTATAAATTTATCTTCATATTCAAAACTACTAACTTGCACATCTAAAATCTTCTCAGATGCTAAGAATTCTAACAATGCAGAACCCACACCACCCATTTTTGCACTATCTGAAAAAACAAACCATTTTTTATGTTTAAGTGCCATTTGTTTAAGCATCTCTACATCTAATGGCTTTACAAATCTCAAATCTAAAATACTCACTTTTTCATCTAAAAGTTTAGCCGTCTCATAAGCTCTACCTACACCATTTCCATAACCTATAAAAAGTATATCACTATCAGTTGATTGTAAAAGTTGAGATTTAGCCAATTCAAACGGTATAGATTCTGGTAAAGAAGTTTCTATAAATGAACCTCTTGGGTATCTTAGTGAACATGGATGTTGATATTTAGAAGCAAATGCCATGGCTTGGTGAAAACTCTTTTCATCTCTTGGAGCAAAAAGTGTCATATTTGGGATGGAGCGTAAAAAGTTTATATCAAATACACCTTGATGAGTCTCACCATCTTCTCCAACTATCCCTGCTCTATCTAGTGCAAAAACCACTGGTAAATCCATCAAACAAGTATCATGAACTACTTGATCAAAACCCCGTTGTAAAAATGTAGAATAGATTGTACAAAAAGGTTTAAAACCCTCTTTTGCTAAAGCACTCATAGAAGTTACTGCGTGCTGTTCTGCTATGGCTACATCCCAAAATCTATCTGGATAACTCTCCATTAACTCACTAAGTCCTGTTCCACTTGGCATGGCAGCCGTAACACCTACTATCTTTTCATCATTTTTAGCAAGATGCATTAAAGCTTCTGTATATATCTGAGTAGCACTTTTAGTCGAAGATTTTTTTAGTGATTTTCCATCTGCTACATCAAAAGGTGATACACCATGCCATTTTTCCTCTTTACCCTCAGCTATCTCATAACCCTTACCTTTTAAAGTTTGAGCATGAACAATTATAGGCTTTTTAAGATTTTTTGCAAGTTCTAAAGTTTCTACTAATGATTTTAGATTATGTCCATCTACTGGACCTATATACTCAACTCCCATCTCTTCAAACATCAATCCTGGTGTTATGAGCTTTAAAGACTCTTCCATTCTTTTAGCTACATATCTTGCACTGTCACCAAAATTATCTACAAATTTTTCTGTATTTGATTTGAATTTTTGGTAAAAAGGAGATGCCATGGCAGAACTAAGTATCCTACTCAAAGCACCTATTGGTTTAGCTATACTCATCTCATTATCATTAAGAATTATTACCATTGGGTATTTTCTATCGCCTAGTTCATTTAAAGCTTCATAAACCATGCCAGCAGTCATAGAACCATCACCTATCATGACAACAGGGATTCTTGAGTCTTCCTCCCCTTTTAGTGCTATAGCCTTAGCCGCTCCAACACCTAAAGAGATAGATGTAGAACTATGTCCAGCTACAAAATAATCATGTTCACTCTCAGTTGGTTTTGTATATCCACATAAACCATTAAACTCTCTAAGAGTATCAAAATCATCCCAGCGATTTGTTAAAAGTTTATGAGCATAAGACTGATGCGATACATCAAATATAAATGGGTCTTTAGAAGAATCAAATACTTTATGCATAGCTACAATTAATTCTGTAGCACCTAGCGTTGAACTAAGATGTCCACCATTTTTACTAACTACTCTTAAAATTTCTTCTCTTATATCTTGACAAAGTATTTCAAGTTCTTCTATATTTTTATCTTTAACGATTATGTTATTCACTTAATGCTGCCTTTTTTACTCTTTCAAATCTTTTAGATATTTGTGCGTCTATATTTCCTGCATCACTTATTGCAATCACCCCACCAGCACTAACTGCTGAATCTGATTTAACTTTAATATGTTCTAATGAAGCGATACTGTTAGATATATCTTCTAAGTCAGTTGGATTTACTTTTAGTGTTACTTCTGATGCATTTT
Organism: Campylobacterota bacterium; assembly: GCA_034659595.1. Classification (GTDB taxonomy): domain Bacteria; phylum Campylobacterota; class Campylobacteria; order Campylobacterales; family Sulfurimonadaceae; genus Sulfurimonas. Next base: position 15,080 of record JAYEHQ010000073.1, on the reverse strand, counting down.
GTAACTCTTTTATTAACTCTTGTGATAAAACTTTAGCTATTTCAGATGAATTTTCACTCAGTTCTACATTTATAACTTCAGTAGCTATATCGATTGCTGCATTCATCAAAGAATTTTTTATAGCTTCTAAAGCACCATTAAATTCATTTGCACTTTCATTTAGCGTAGCAACTGAATTACTAAACTGAGTAAATCTATCAGCCATTTGAACTTCAAACTCTTTTTGTGCTTCTAGTTTTCCAGCCGCAACACCCTCATTAAAAGTTCCCGCTTTAACTTTTTCAACCTCTGCTTTATACTCTTCCTCTTTTGATTCTAACTTCATCTGTAGTTTTATGAAATTTGATGACATCTCATCATTATTTTTCATGAGCGATTCTATCAATGCATCTTTAGAATTTTGACTAATTGCACTAGAATCTACTTGTGTAACTTTTGGCTTTTCTTTTACTGGCGATGCATTATTTATATGATTACTTTCAACAAATTCATGTTCCACCTCTTCATGAGTATCATTCTCCCCATTTGATAAAACTTTAAAATGATAAGCACCCACATTATACTTTTGCATTTTATCTTTTGAAATCACTATAGCCATAGCTTACTCAACCATCTCTTCTGTTGAACCCATCTGTATAGTTCCAGCTTCGGCAAGTGCATTTACTTGTTCAACAATTTTTCTTTGTGCTCCCTCAACCTCTTTCATCTTAACAGCACCCATAAACTGCATCTCCTCTTCAAATGCATCTCTAGCTCTTTCACTCATTGCAGAAAAGAATTTTTCCTTTAACTCTTCTGGTGCAGATTTAAGACCTAACATTAAGTCCCCTTTATCTACTGATTTTAGAACTTCTGCAATAGCTGCTTTATCTAAAGTAACCATATCATCAAATGTAAACATCATCTCTTTGATAAGAGTAGATAACTCTTCATCTTGTTGTTCAACATGAGCAAGTGTAGTTTTTGCAGCTTTTGCACCAAGACGGTTAAAGATGTCAGCAACAGCACGAGGTCCACCAACTTCAACTTTGTATGAAGCAAGTGATTCTAGTTTAGATTCTAGCACGGCTGATACTCTTTTAATAACTGATGGTGAGATATCTCCAAGTTTAGCCATTCTCATAGCTACTTCACTTCTAAGGTCTTCAGGGAAGAAATGCAAAGTATCCGCCGCTTCTGTAGGATCCATGTGAGCAAGTATAAGTGCTACTGTTTGAGGATGCTCGTTAATAATAAAGTCTGAAAGTTGTTGTGGTTTAATTTTTGAAAGATATGCAAAATTTTGAGTCTCTTGCATACTTTTTTGTAACTTATCTAAAACCTTCTTAGCCTCTTCTGGTCCAAGTGTTCTATAAAGTAACTCTCTTGCATACTCCATACCACCAGAAGTAATAAACTGACCCGATTGAAAGATTGCATGAAACTCTTCAAGAACAGCTGTACCTATAGCTTTATCAACAGATTTTGATGTAGCTATAAATTTTGAAACTTCTGTAATCGATTTAACATTCATATTAGAAAATATCTCTGCTGTAGCTTCTTCACCTACCAACATTAAAAGTATAGCTGTCTTCTCTGCCATACTCATCTCATCAAAAGTTACTCTTTGTGCTTGACTTAAATTCATAATTTACCTTTTTGACCCTGCCTCAGCATCTTCAAACTCTTCATATAATAATGATTCTAATAGAGAGGCTATCTCATCTGGTGCTTCCTCAGCTTGAGCTTTAACTTTTTCAAGAAGCACTTCATGTTTTAGTTCATCTTCATTCAGATTTCCACCAATACCTAGTTGTTCTTCAACTTTTTTACGCATATCTTGAACTTTACCAACTAAGTCATCATCTTCATCGTCATTGAATGAAAGATCTGGTCGTTCAAGTTCATCATCCTCTTTTGATATTTCAAGCATTTTTTCAGCAAATGGTGACATAACTTTTTTATAAACAATAAGAAGTAAAAGTAATACAAATAGATATTTAAACACTTCTGAAAAAGGTGCTAAGTAAGTTTCAGCAAATGTTAAAGCTTGACTTACACCATCTTTTGCTTCAAGTGATTTATCTCGTTTGAACTGTAAGTTTTGTACACTTATCTCATCACCTCTAGCATTATCAATACCTATTGAACGAGTTGCAAGTGATGCTAATGCTTGAATATCTGCTTCACCTAATGCTATATACTCCACTTCATCTGTCGGATTTCCATCAGCATTATCTTTATACTTATATTTACCATCAATAATAACTGCTGCACTTATTTTTCTAATTCTTGCAAATTGACTTTTTATCGTTGATACAGTTTTACCAACTTCATAATTGGTTGTTCCAGTATTTTTTTCATATTTTTCAGCTAATTGATTTGATTTCAATCCTTGAACTGGACCTATATTACTTACAGTACCAGGGACTCCACCTATCTCAGGAGGTCTTGCACCCTCCCTTTTTTCTTCACTTACTTGTTCACTTCTAACAACATTTTCAGGGTCAAATGTTTCAGAAGTTGAATTTTTTATAGAAAAATCGAACTCTATACTAACTTGAGCTACAACTTTCTCTTTACCACCAACAAAAGGTGCTATAACACTTACTATTTTATCTTGAAGTTTCTTTTCCTCTTTTGATTTATATCTTTGTTGAACAACTGAAAGTTCACCCATCTGTTGCATATCATCTTCATCACCTAGCGTTTCACCATCACTATTTATAAGCATTACATTTTCAGATGTTAATTCAGATACAGCAGATGCAACAAGATTTTTTATACCACGGATTTGTTTATTGGTTAATTTTCTACCCTCTATTACAGTTATCATAACAGAAGCTGTAGGCGTAGCTTGTTTTTCAACAAAAAGAGTTTTTTTAGGTAAAGCTAAACTAACTGTAGCACTCTCTATAGGTATTAATGCACTTATTGTACGGGAAAGTTCCCCCTCTAATGCACGAAGATATTTTACATTTTGATCAAAACTTGTAGCTCCAAACTCTTGATTATCAAAAAGTTCAAAACCAACACCACCATCTTTTGGAATACCCAAAGATGCTATAGCTATTCTTTGTTTATAAACTACATTTTTAGGTACTTTGATAACATTGTTATCAAGTAGTTCATAAGGCACTTCATCCTTTTCTAACTGTTCTATAACTTTAGCGGCATCTGATGCATTTAATGAATCAAAAAGTACTTCATATTTATTATTTCCACTATTTTTAGATGTATAAACAACCATAAAAATCAAAAATGCAACTATCCCTATAATAGCTGCAGCAATAATAATTCTTTGTTGTTTAGTTAATTTATCATAAAGAGTAATTAACTGTGAAAAAAGTACACTAAAATTCATTAAATACCTATTTTACCAATTATAAAAGGTTTAAAGCCAATTGAAAAAAACGCTCATTTTGCTCTTTTGTTCCAACTGTTACCCGTATAGCATTCATACCATAACCACTTAAATCTCTAACTATCATCCCTTGTTTTAAAAGTGCATCAGCTATTTGAGTAGAGTTTTTAGTTTTATTAAAACATAATGTTACAAAATTTGTGTAGCTATCTATAATCGTTATATCTTTCTCTTTTGCAAACTCTTCATATCTTTTCATCTCATCAAAACTAAGCTTTATACACTCATCTACATATTTTTGATCTTCTAATGCTACTGATGCTGCTTCAAGTGAAAGTGTAGTTATATTAAATGGTGGTCTTAATTTATAAAGCTCTTTTATGATTTTTGCATCTGCTATACCATAACCAACTCTCATTCCACCAAGCCCATAAGCTTTTGAAAATGTACCAAGATAGATAACATTCTCATATTTTTTTACTAAATCTTTTGGCTCAACTGACTTTGAAGCATCTTTAAATGCAGTATATTCCATATATGCACCATCAACTACAACTAAAGTATCTTTATCTATTTTAGATATAAATTCATCCATCTCTTTAGCATCTATAGCATCACCTGTTGGATTGTTTGGTGTACATAAAAATATGATGCTAGGTTTCTCTTTTTTATAAATCTCATAAAATTCATCTAAATCATGCTTTTGTGAAGTTGTTCTTAAAATCTCTGCACCAACATGTTTAGCATAGATTTCATACATTGCAAATGTTACACTATTCATAAGTATCTTAGTATCACTATTTGCTTTTGCATGGATTAAAAATTCTATAACTTGATCACTTCCAGAACCAATAATTATATTTTCATTTTCAATACCAAATCTTTTACTTAAACCATTTTTTAGTTTTATCATAGAATCATCAGGGTACATAGCCATATTTGCAACTATATCTACTACAGATTTTTGTACCATTGGTGAGCATCCATAAGGATTCTCATTTGATGCCAACTTTACAATATCTTTTGGTTCTATACCAAATTCACGAACAACAAGTTCTATAGGTTTTCCAGCTTCATAAGTTTTTATATTTTCTAAGTTTTTATTAAATTTCAATTCTTTACCTTTTATACTTCACTATTTGAGTAACTACCAAGCCAAGTAACTTCGTCTGTATGTTTTTTAAGAACTCTTTGTATTCTTTCTTCATCTATGTGACCATAAAAATCTATATAAAACCAATATCCAAAACCACCATCTTCTCTTGATGGACGAGATTCTATTTTAGATAGATTTACATTTTCAGCATCAAAATCTTGTAAAAAGTGAACCAAAGAACCAGCTTCAACTGCATCTTTTAAACGAACTAAAATAGATGTTTTATCATCATCACTTATAGTATTTTTAAAATCACTTAGTATTATAAAACGAGTAGAACTATCATGCTCATCCTCTATATTTCCAAACATAGTTGGTACACCATAAAGTTTTGCAGCAATATGTGAACAAATTGCTGCAGCACTTGGGTCTTGTGATGCCAATATAGCTGCTTTAGCAGTTGATTCTACTGGAATTTGTTCAACATTTACAAAGCCATGTTCTTGCAAAAATTCTCTACATTGACCAAAACCTTTATCTTTTGAATATATTTTTGTAATATCTTCAAAATTAACCGCTTTAGTAGCAAATGATGCATGGATAGGCATATATAATTCTGCTACAATTTTCACAGATGATTTTGAAAGTAAATCAAGAGTTTCACCAACAATCCCATCTTTTGAATTTTCAATAGGAACTACACCAAACTTAGCACGACCAGCTTCAAGTGTCTTAAATACAGAATATATAGAATTAAGTGAAAGGTAATCACTCATAGCACCAAAACGACTCTCAGCAGCTTGATGAGTAAATGTCCCCTCTGGTCCTAAATATGCGATGCGTTCTGGTAATTCTAAATTACGAGATACTGCAAAAAGTTCTAAATATATAGCTTCGATAGCTGATCTATTTAAAAGACCATTTTGTTCTTCATTTAGCCTACAAAGTCTCTCAATAATAGCTTTTTCACGCTCAGGTCTATAAATTGCTCCACCACTATCATTCTTAATCTCACCAACTCTCTCAACAACTTTCATTCTTTTGTTAAGTAATTCTAACATCTCATTATCTAAAGCATCTATAGCAACTCTACAATCATCTAAAGTTTTCATAATATTTCCTCATCTAAAATCTCTTGCATATCAGCATATATGGCATCTGGTTTTAAGTTCTCTTTTAAAGATGGAACTATCTCCTGTGCTGATTTATACTTACCACTTGTTACAAATATAGTTTTCATACCAAGCTCTTTTGCCCCACCTAAATCACCTTTAACATCATCACTAATCATAGTTATTTTGCTAAATTCACTCTCTTTATCTTGAAGCTTCAACCTTTGTAGTCCCTCATTGTAAAAAGAGATACTTGGCTTTCCAACTACGACATAATTCACACTTGTAGCAAACTCTAAAAGCTTTAAAACAGCTCCAACCCCTGGGTATCTTTTGTTATTTTTAGCATATATAGATGTTTCATGCATCCCAACAAGCTTCGCACCATTTAGTAAAAAATCTATCATTTGTGCATATTCATCAGCTGTAAAATCTTCTTTTATAGCTACTAAAACTGTTTTTGGATTTTGATAATCAAGTGTATAACCCATTTCAACCAATGTATCTAAAAATTCATCCGCTCCATAACCTGCGACCGAACCCTTATCTACACGAGATTCAAGTAGCATCAAAGGGTCAAGATATGAAGAAAATTCAAAATTAAAACCTATTGATTTCAAATACTCATAAAACGATTTAGAAGCTTTTTTAGTATTATTTGTAACAACCATATAAGGAATTTTTTCAGCATTAAGTTTATCAATAAACTCTATACTACCACGGATAGGGCTTTTATCTGCATCACTTATAAGCGTACCTTGAACATCAATAAAAAACATCTTTAGTCCAAAAACTCTTTTTCGTTAGAGATAATATCTTCAAATGTTTCGCGTCTTCTTATAAGTCTAACTTCACCATCTTTTATAGCCACTTCTGCACTTCTACCACGAGTGTTATAGTTACTAGCCATTGTAAACCCATAAGCCCCTGCACTACCAACTACAACTAAATCATTATGTTCTAATGGTGGTAATTCATAATCTTTTGCTAAGAAATCTCCACTTTCACAAACTGGACCAACTATGTCAGCTTTAGTTTTTTCACCATCATTATCTGTAATAACATCAATCTTATGGTAGGCGTTATAAAGAGATGGACGAAGGAGGTCATTCATAGCACCATCAACTATTACAAATCTTTTTTCACCATTTTGTTTTTCATAAAGAACTTTAGTTAAAAAATGCCCCGCATTAGCAGTTAAAAATCTTCCTGGTTCACAGATGATTGTTATGTCCATAGCAGTTAAACAACCTAGTATTGATTGTGCATAATCATAAGGATTTATTGTAACCTCATCATTATATTTAATACCAAGACCACCACCTACATCAAAAAACTTTAGATTGATGTCTAAAACTTCAAGTGAACGAATCATATCTGCTACAATTTCTGCTGCCTCGCGGATAGGGTCAAGCTCAGTTAGTTGTGAACCTATGTGAAAATGAATACCTACAGGGTCAAGGTACTCAGAGTTATTTGCTAAAATATACATTCTTTTAGCAGCAGCTATCTCTACACCAAATTTATTATCATGAAGACCAGTAGAGATATATGGATGAGTTTTAGGGTCAATATTTGGATTTACTCTGATGCTTATTCGAGATACTTTACCTAGCTCTTTTGCTATCATCTCAACTCGCCCAAGTTCAGCTTCACTCTCTAAGTTTATGTATAAAATATCAGATTCTATCGCTTCACGAATCTCATCATCAATTTTTCCAACACCAGAAAAAATAATCTTATAAGGTGCAACACCAGCAAGTAATGCACGACGAACCTCACCAATAGATACACAATCAGCTCCAGCACCTAAATCTGCAAAATGTTTAACAACACTAAGATTTGAGTTTGATTTAACAGCATAAGCCAAAATAGACTTCCGCCCCTTAAAAGCTTCTTTTAAATCTTGATACTGTTTAGTCATATGATCTAAGTCATATACATACAAAGGCGTCTTATATTTTTCAGCTAACTCTTTAAAATTCATAATAAAATATCCATAATAAAATTGGGCTATTTTATCTAAAAAGTGCTTATATTTTTGTTATATTAATTTTTTTGAAAAAAACTTGACATTTAAACAAAAAATATATATAATTCACTTCAACTTAACAAATGGCCAATTAGCTCAGTCGGTAGAGCAAGTGACTGAAAATCACTGTGTCCTTGGTTCGATTCCGAGATTGGCCACCACCTCTTTATTTAACAAAATCAATTAAACTTACAAATTTAGTACTATTTATTGAAAAAATATTTATCTAAACATTGAAGTAGAGTAGCCCTTTTTGGCTACCCTTTATACTCTACTATCGCTGGTTTAGAAAAATTTGGAACATCATCATAAGAAAATACTGCATAATATTTATTTGTATTGATATCACCAAAATTATCATAAGTATAGCTATCACTTCCACCATATAACTTTTGTCCATCATAAGGTGAACATGGGATTCTAAATGGATTTTTAACAACTATAACACCACTAAAATTATCTTTAGGATTATCCCAAGTTAATTTAACTGAACCATTATCCATAGTTTGTTTTAAATTTTCTACACAACTTGGTTCTTCATGTTGTTTTCTCATATAGTTAATTACTAAAGTTGGTCTATTTTCTCTTTTAGCATCTATAAAGTCAATATTTTGAAGTTTAGAAAATGAATTTTCAGATGATGCTGAGATTATAAAAACTGCTTTATCTATCTCTTTTGTACGACGAAGCATCTCCTCTATGGCATAAGTATCAAAAACATATCTTTGTTTAGAATCATTTTTAATATCTGTTGCACTTACATCGTAACCAATTCTTTCGATAATCTCTCTTTTTTTCACCTTATCATAAGTTTTTTCACCATCACAAGGTACCACCATCTCAATATGAAAACGCATATTATTTAAAGCATCTATTTTATCTGCTTCTATCTCTATATATGCACTAGATATTGTAGTGTCTTCAGCTTTTGGTAAATTTGAAAGATTAAACTCTATACAACCATATTTTTTATCACCATTATTATCAAATCCTATAGATAATCTATCTTCTAATAATTTATCTTTTTGTATAGTAGTCTCTGATGATGATTGCAATTCTAACTTAGCTTCCTCTACGGTATAAGATATATCAAGAGTTGGTCTAAATGAAAGTCCACCACTAAATTTACCATATCCTATATCCCACTGCATCATTTGTGAAGCTCGGTCAAGTGGTAAAGAAGTTGGTCCTTCCATCCTAAAGAATGCTTCTCTTCTTTTTAAAGAATCTTGTAATACTTCTATCTCTTGATTAGCAAATTTATATGTACGCCATACACCTTGTGCTAATTGTGCTGAACCTGTTGGTCTATCTATATAACTTAGCATCTTTGCATTTTTTATATCATTAAAGCTAGCTATATTATCTATAATTCTTTCATCCATCTGTCCAACACGCCATTCACCATAGCTTTCAACTTGTACTGAAACTCTATTCATTGGATAAAATGATATTTTTGCACTTGTTATGATTGCATTTTGGGGAATTGTATTTAGAGAAAACCCACAAACTCCGTAACATTCACCTTTTGATTCTGATACTCCTACAAATAAAGAATTAGTACCAAAATGTTCGCTATTTTTCTTAGTTTTTTCACCAACATAACCAATTTTTTCACCTGATGGATATAGTAGTTTAGAAAACATATTTTCTGCTGGGGATGTTCTTATCCCTACTCTTTGTCCAAAAGATGATTTTATATATCTATCTTTACAAATAGCACGAATAAAATAGTGATAATTTGTAGATGATTCTAAATTTTTATCTGTATAAGTTTTTAATTTTGTTATACCTATTCTATTTGAAGTTTGAGCGAAACCCTTTTTCTTTTTTGAACGATATATTTCAAAGTAAATCGTTTCATCATCAATATAATCCCAACTTAACTTTACCTCTTTTGCTTTAACACTATTTGCAATAAATTTATCTACTCTTGGTAGAGCATCTTTTTTTATATAGTTATTTGCTTCAGATAAAGCATATATCAATGCTGGGATATTCTCTTCTATATTTTGGGACATATTTTCTTGATAGTCACTTATATTTCTAGTTCCAACTTCTGCAACTAAAGCCAATGCACCTTGAGAATAATAAAACTCTCTACCACTACCAGATATAAGATGTGTTGGTGGTTTACCCATATGGATACCATATTCACGACCAGATTCTTTTCTTATCTCTTCAGCCATATTTCCAGCCAAAAGATCTAAGTCTATTGCATCTTCTGCATCTTCATGTATAAAATTATGTGCTGGAAAAAATACATTTCCTTGTGAATGATAATCTAATGCTATAGTGATATTATCATGTTCTAATGCAAAATCTCTTAGTGATGCAGTTTCAGGCTCACTAAAAGGGTATGGACCAGAATAAACATTTGAAGTCATTGTATTATTTTGTTCAAATCCAATTTCAAAATTTCTGTTTAAATCAACACCAAAACTTCCATCTTCATTTCTTCTTCTATTTTTTCTCCAAAATGCAAAATGATTTCTTGAGTACTCAAATCCATCAGGATTAGCACAAGGAACCATATATAGCGTAGTTCTATCTAAAATCGCATTTAGTTGTGGATCATACTCTATATGTTCAAGTATATATTCTGCAAAAGTAAGTGATAGTTCTATCCCTATCCACTCTCTTGCATGTATAGTACCAGTATAAAAAAGTGCTGGTTTATCTTTATTTGTTTTTACATTATTTGTTATGCTTACAGCTATTATGTCTCTGTCTTCATGCGTTTTACCAATAGACTCCACTTTAAAGAGATTTGGATTTGTTTTTTGTGCTTTTTGGAAAAAATCTACACATTCTGTATAAGAAGTATATTGTTGTCTCAAATTATTACCCTAACTATTTTTTTTTGTTTTGTTATCTATAATCTCTACAATTTTAGATATTTTTTTATCATTAAAATCAAGTCCCATTGCCTCTTGATCTGGTGTTGCAAATGCTGGAATCCCATTTACTTCTAAAACTACATATTGCTCTTTTTCTTTATCATAAAGAATATCAACTCCAGCTATGTCCATCCCAAGTGCAGAACTTGCACGAGTTGCTATATCTATAATCTCATCATTAGCTTCACGAAGAATTACACTTCCACCTGAAGTAACATTTGTTCTCCAGTCTCTATCACTTGCTTTTCTACCATAACAAGCGATAAATTCACCACCAACAATATCTACACGAAAATCAGTAAAATCATTTTCTATAAATCTTTCCAAATATATATGACGCATATCTGTTTGATTTAAAAATGGCATCAAAGTATCAAGAGTTTGACGAGAATCAAGTAGTGCCATACCATTTCCACCCCAGCCATCAAGTGGTTTAAAAACCATTTTTTGCCACTCTTCAAATTTTTCTACCATATATTGTGGGTTTTCACGGTGACATAGAAAAAAATCAGATGTATTTACACCAGCACGAGCAAGTGCAATATTTGATTTAAACTTATCTTCTGAAAGAGCAAATGCTTCATAAGAATTTATAGTAGGCATATATCTTGAAACTGCTTCATACATATATATCTGTGCTAAAGTTTGCTCCCCTGCGTTATATGAAAAAAATGCATCTAAATCTAGCATCTCTACATCTGCTGAACCATCTAAGGGAGTACATGCAATACCGCTGTTTGAACCTCTAGCAAATCTCAAATCAAGAGCAGTAACTGTATCTATCTCTCTCTCTTTTAGTTGTTTAATTATCTTATCTTGAATAATATCACCACCACCATTACTATACATCCACATACCAATTTTTCTATTAGCCATAATTTATTCCTTAATTTTATTTCTAGTGTAATTGAAAATCTTTATTCTCTATAAAATACTCAAATAATTTTCTACTCATCTCTATACGACTAGTAAAACTACTTTTACTTGCTCTTTCATCTACTGTATGGTCTCCATCTCCAAATGGTCCAAAACCATCTAAAGTAGTAACACCATTGGAACTAACAATATTAGCATCACTCACTCCACCTCTCTCTTCATAAGGTAGAGTTATATCCATAATAGATTCTATATTTTTTATCAATTCCAATGATTTATCAGAAGTTTGCATCACATCTCTTTGAATGCCACCACTCAAAATAGATTTAGTGCCATTTACATAAGAATTAGAAACTATCTCATCAACTTGAATTAATACTCTATCTCGTTCAGCTACCTCTTTATATCTTAATTCAAAAACTAAATTTGCATATGGAGATATAGTATTTGCACCTATTCCACCATCTATTTTACCAACATTTAGAGTTGTTCCTTTTTCTAAATCTGTAAGTTTTACTAACTCTTGAAGTTTATAAGATGCTTCTAAATTTGCATCATGTCCATCTATATAATGATTTCCTGCATGGGAAGCTTTACCCTTTATATCTATAAAAAAAGTACCTACACCTTTTCTAGCAGTTACAACTTCTTCTTCTTTTCCAGCAGCTTCATATACAAAACAATAATCATATTTTTCAGCTAAGGATACTGTTAAATATTTGGAATCATCACTACCTGTTTCTTCATCACTTACAAATAGAATATCTATATTTTCTATCTCTATATTTTGCTTTACTATCTCTCTAAGTGCTTGTAGGGCAACAATATTTCCACCCTTCATATCACATACACCAGGACCATAAATCCAATCATCATCTTCTTTGTATATTTCAAATTTATCAGGAGCAAATACTGTATCGAGATGTCCTAAAAGTAGAAGTTTTTTTCCATTTGAATTATGTTTAGATGTATAGTATCTATGATTACCAATATCTTCTCGTATATATATTTCTTTTTTAAACTTTAATTTATCAAGCCAGTTATCAAAAATAACACCAACTTTATCAACACCAGTTTTATTTTTTGTAAATGAGTTTATTTTTACAATAGTTTCTAAATCTCGTAAATAGTCCATTAAAATCCTAGATGCTAAAATAGCCTAAATTGTACTACTATTAAGTTTAAAGTTTAAATAAAATTATCTTATTTGAAAAAAAATTTGAAAATGTAAAAAGGAAAGAGAGTTAAAGGGGTCTGACTTAGAAGATTATTTTCTTCTAAGTTCAGTAATACGAGCTGCTTTACCAGCAAGATTTTTAAGATAGTTAAGTTTAGCACGACGAACACGACCGCGACGAATAACTTTAATCTCATCAATTGAATCAGAGTATAATGGGAAAATTCTTTCGATTCCAACACCATTAGCACCAATTTTACGAACTGTAATAGTTTTACCAGTTCCTTGACCACGCTTAGCAATACATACACCTTCGTATGCTTGAATACGAGATTTATCACCCTCTTGAATTGTTACTGCTAAACGAACAGTATCACCTGCACGAAAATCTGGAATATTTTTCTCAGCTAATTGTGCTTTTTCAAAATTCTCTATATATTTATTTCTCAAAGAAAATCCTTTGTTTTATATTTCAATAGCTCTTTTGGTCTAAAAAACTTAGTTTTACATTCAGACAAAGCTAGTTTTAATGAGCGAATTTTACTATGGTTTCCCTTTAAATACTCTGAGGGAACTTCTATAGATTTAAACATTTTTGGCTTAGAAAATGAGGGTGCTTCAAGTAGCTGAGATTCAAAACTCTCAACACTTAAAGAAGCACTATTTCCTAAAACACCATCAATATTTCTACTAATAGCATCACACATAACAAGTGATGGCAATTCACCACCTGTCAATATATAATCACCTATAGAAAACACTTCATCAGCAAATTGTTCTACGATTCTTTCATCGATACCCTCATATCTTCCACTCACAAAAGCTACATGGGTCTTCTTTGCCAATCTCTTAGCATCGTTTTGAACAAATTGTTTTGCAACAGGAGTTAAAAAAACAATATGAACTTCTTCATCTTTGCTTTTTAAATCACTTAGTGCATCATATAATGGTTGAGGATTCATAACCATCCCAGCTCCACCACCAACTGCTGTGTCATCAACTTTTTTATGTTTGTTAAGAGAAAACTCTCTAGGATCTAAATACTCAATCTCTATGATATTTTTATCAATAGACCTTTTAAGTATAGAGTCACTAAAATAACCCTCAACTATATTTTTAAAAAGTGTAACAAATGTAAATTTCATCTACGATGCTTCTAAAATATCCATAGCACCTTTTACGGTGATTTTTTTATTTTCAACATCAGTAGTTAATATAAATGTGTCATTGTATGGCAATAAAAAACTTTTTGCAAAACCATCAGAAATTAATTTTTCATCTGTTTTTATTTTTAAGTAGTTATTTTCTAAAAGTCTATCTATTTCAGAAATGTTACCTAATAATTTTTCATCTTCATAAATATCACACCCCTCTATGTCAAACCAAAAGTACTCACCATCTTCTAAGTGACAGTTTTTTCTAGTATCTTCATAAGTTGTATAAAGTTTTGCATTTGTAAATTTTCTAGCATCTTCAGGAGTTGTAAAACCCTTGATTTTTATAAGTCCTCTTTCATGATTTACATCACTCAATGATATAGTTTCCTTTTTATTTAAAATAAAACTATTTCCACTTACAAACTGCTCAGGAAAATCACTTTTTATATGTAATTTCATATCACCTTTTAAACCAACAGCTTTGCCGATTGTTGCGATATGAAGAAGTTCTTTACTTGATTGCATTAGACTGCTTCGACATTGATTCTATAACTAACACCATCTTTAGCTTTACAACCAGAGATAACTGTTTTAATAGCACCAATCATCTTACCTTCTTTACCAATTAACTTACCAATATCAGATTGGTTAGCATAAAGAACTATTTGCGTTATTTTATCGCCTTCATCAACATCAACTTTTATATCATCAGGATTTGATGCAATTAGTCTAGCATATTGTGCGACAAAATCAGCTATCATGACTAACGACCAGTTATCTTTTTAACACGATCACTCATTTTAGCACCAACGCTTAACCAGTAATCTAATCTTTCGTTATCAACAACTAAAGTTTTATCATCTGTCATTGGATTATAGTGTCCAATAAGTTCAATCCAACCACCATCTCTACGCTTACGGCTATCTGTTACCGCGATACGATAAAATGGTTGCTTTTTTCTTCCCATACGAGTAAGTCTAATTACTGTCATAAAATGTCCTATTAAAATAAATTTGTGGGGTATATTTGCAGAATAAAAGTTAATGTTTTATTGTGCCTCTTACCGCCTTTGAGTAAATATACTCAATATGCGTCTTATACTTTAAATAAAGTACCTTCTAATCACAGAGGGATTATTTCAGAAGTTATTACGATGGCGGAATTATATCTAAGTATAACTTAAAAAAAACTCTATTTATTCATCATCATTACTTAACATTTTTAGTACAATATTAAAACAAGCACCATTTTCATTATTTTGCACTGTTAATCTGCCTTTTAAATGTTTCTCTACAATCATTTTAGATATGTATAATCCTAGACCTGTTCCACCTTTTTCTTCCTTTGTAGTAAAGTATGGTTCAAAAATATTTGAAATAATATCTTT
>JAYEHQ010000072.1:6117-10829 GCA_034659595.1 Campylobacterota bacterium | reverse complement strand
AATGGGAATAGTGATTTGCAAATATGGATTTAGATTTTTAATGAGAGCGGGGAGCGTGAGAGCGTAAAAAATTCTGTGTCAGTTACTTAACACCATCACCACAAACTGTTTTATAATTACACCATTGACAACTCTCTTCATTGTCATTAAAGTAAAATTTACCGTTTGTTATATCATCAGCTATCTTTTTTATAGCATCTCTATATATCTGTTTCTCTTCATTATCAAAATGGTATATTTTCTTTTTATCATCACCATAAGATGAACTTGTTTGTCCAAATCTTGCATTTGTTTCTTTTTTTGTGTCACCTGTAAAAGTTAGAAGATAGGAGTCACTATCTAGTAACTTTTTATACTCTTCATCTTGTGCTACAAAAAACTGATATAGTGGTAGTTGAAACTCTTTTCTCTCTACAAGTTTTTGATACTTAGAATCTTTTGAGAGAGTATTTTTATCTGCTTTTGATGTTTTGTAATCTATAAGAGTTATATGATTTGTACTTTCATCGACATCTATTCTATCTATAATACCCGTAAACTTATTTCCATCCATCTCAAAGTTAAACTCCTCCTCTGCACTATGAAAACTGTTTAATTCACCATCTTTTACATAGAGTTTAAATCTATCTATTGCGATTTGAAGTTCTTGTTTTTTTTGTTTATGAAAAACTGTTTCATAAACTTTCCCATCTCTTAATGGTAGTGCTTTTTTGTACTCATCTTCATATATGCTTTGAACTCTACTATCTATATCTAAACTATCATCTTTTTTATATTCATTTGAAAACACCTCAGCCACACTATGAAACAAAGTTCCAGCCTGCATTGAATCAAACTCCTCATCATTAAACTCACTAGGTGTTGATGCCATCAAGATATATTTAAAATAATATTTTAAAGGGCAATCTGAAAATTCATTTAACCTTGAAGCTGAAAAAGTCATACCTACATCTGTATTATCTTTAAAACTTTTTCCCACTATTCCGTGAAACTCATCTTCATTTTTTAACTGTTTAGAGATTATGAAGTTTTTGACTTTATCACCGATTGTTGTTTGTTTTTTTACATCTAGTAGGTCGTTTAGTGAGTTTATATTTTTAGAGATAACATAAGGTTCTAACTCAGTTTTAAAATTGTCAGATATTACAGAGGAGATTTGAAGCTCCCTTTTTTGTGCATATCTAGCAGTTACTAGATGCAAGTTTTGAGTATTTAATTTTAATGATTCATAAATATATAAAGCATCTTCATAGTAGTTACTTATATGTAATTTTTTTGCATTTTGCGAGTTATATAAAAAGTTGTCTTTAAACTGTTGTGGTAGATGGATGCTATCTATGCCCATATATATTATATGTTTGTATCTACTCTTTAGCACTTGATTATGTTCCACTATGGCTATAGTATCAGATTTATCTTTACTCTGATAAGTTGCATCTTCACTCAAAAGCATAAATATCTCTTGAAATTTCACTTTTATACCAAAATTATCCCTACTAAGTTTAGCCACTATACTTAATGCTTTAGATGCCACTTTTAGCCCACAATCAACCATAAGTTTATAATCTTGCTTAAACTCATCATCTAATCTTTCTAGTTTACACTGAGTCTTAAAAACATAAGTTTTAAAAGATAGTTCATCTTTAAGATTTAGCATCTCATGATATACAGGTGAGTTCAAAAAAGCTTTCCCTTTCCCCACTACACCTTTTAAAGCATACTCTTTTAGGTACTTTTCTATGTTATATTTATACTCATTTATTTGGGAAGTTACTATGGCTATAGTAGATATATCTTCGTTATGATTTTTAACTAAATCTTTTACTATCTTGATAGCAGTAACTGTTTCATCTTCAAAATCAAACGCTTTATTTAGAGTTATATTTAGCTTTTTTGGTGAAACTAATTTTTCCTCTATAGTTTTATTTTTCACAACCCCATTAAAAAGTTCTCTCTCTTTATCTGTACTTATAAAGTTAATCTTTGAATCAAAAAATTGCCAATCAACTATAATGGAGTCATATTTTTCTAAAACTTCATTTAGTTGTTCTAGGGTTACTAAACTTATAACATCACTTTTATCTATAAGATTTTTATCTTTTTTAATCTTATCATAGAAGTTGAAAATAAGTGCTATATCATCTTTTTTATCACCTTGTGCAAACTCTTCTAAAGTCACATCATTATTTTTTATCTTCGCATAAA
Organism: Campylobacterota bacterium; assembly: GCA_034659595.1. Lineage (GTDB taxonomy): Bacteria > Campylobacterota > Campylobacteria > Campylobacterales > Sulfurimonadaceae > Sulfurimonas. The sequence goes on along the minus strand of JAYEHQ010000072.1, from coordinate 8,624 downwards.
AACTATGCAGATGCTTTATAGTCTCTGTAAACAATTTCTCTTTAGAAAAAGTAAAATGTTTCAACCCATCTACTACATTTAAAAGTGCCTCTTTAAAAATTATCTGAGCTATCAAGTCATCTATCTTAGTTTGGCTAAACTTAACTTTTGCGATAAGTTCACCAAGACTAAATGCATCACAATTAAAAAAACCATCTTTTGGTAAAGTTTTTCTATATATATCTTTAGCTTCACTTGATGCTGATAGGTAAAGTTCGTATTTTAAGTTCATTTTAGTAACCACTCTTTAATATTAATTATTTTTATTATGCAATGTTTAGTGTATTTAAAATATTATTTGTTTTTTCTTTTAACATAAATATTTCCTTGATTTGATTTCCGATTTCATCAATTTTAGATTGAGCTGGTAATTCAATTAATATATTTTTAAAATCACTATCTGAAATGTTTGGTATAGCTGTACCTGTTCTATAAAGCATAACTTGATTTAAAAAATAATTTGTTTTTAAAAAATATAATAAATAATATGGATTAATTTTTGAATTTCGTAATACTCTGAATCCATTTGTACATATAGATTTATGATATTGACTTGTTACATAGGCAGTAGCATGCTTTCTTGAACCTATTGAATTTCCAGCAACAGCCGTTATTATATCACCCTCAAATATTTCATAACTCGCTCTACTTGGTAGGTTTGAAGTATGAAGTAAATTAGAATTAATAATCTCATAAGAGTATGTATTTATATCTGACAATTCTATATAATCAACCTCTGTATCAGTCTTTAGTATAGGTGCTTTTGTTTTAATAATATCAACTATATCTCCTAATTTAACAGAATTAACACTTTTTAAATAATCAATATCTTTTCTTAGATTTGGTGAATAATAATTATAATCAAAACGACTATCTAAATCTTGAGTTTTAATTAAAAATGAATTTTTATTATTTACAAATACACCATTTTTAAAATCATTATAATCATTTAAAACACTTGAGTAATCTTCATCAATTATTTTGATATTATTTTGATAAAGTGTATTTCCTTTTTCATCTTTTTTATAAATTGTTGCACCATTTTTATTTCCTTTATATCCTAGTTTATTAATTTTACTAAAAAATATTTTATTATCTTTTTTAATATCATTATCTTTTTCTAAAAATAATAAAGAAGTTTTAACTCCTGTTCCATAAGGGATAAAAGTATCTTCTGGTAACTTGATTATAGCCATAATATTTGTATATTGTTTCAAATAATATCTAACATAAGATAAGGACATATTTTCTAAAATTCCATTGGGTAATACGATTGCTAATTTTCCATTTTGTTTTAGTAATTGTAAACATCTTTCAATAAATAAAACATCAGGAACTTGAGAAGATAGTATCTTGTCAGTTTTAATATAAGTATTCCCGTTTTTCAGCCACTTATAGCCTAAATCATATTGTTTTAGAATATTTTTATTTGTAATTTTACCTTGTGTTCCAAATGGTGGATTAGTTAAAACAATGTCAAATAAATTTTCTTCATTTTTTATATCATATATTTGTAGTATTTTACTAATATCTTCTATAGAATTTAGATGAATAAAATTATTTATATTAACCTCTTCTAATAATAGTTTCATCTTTGCAGTTTTTATAACATCTTTATTTATATCTATACCAAACAAATTATTATTTTTAAAACTACCTATTTCAGTATTATAGTTATTTTCAATATACCTTAAAGATGAAAATAAAAAACCACCACTTCCACATGTAGGGTCTATTATTTTATCACTTGAATTTGGTTGAATTATTTTTACACAAAAATCAATAACTTCTTCAGGAGTAAAAAATTGTCCTCGACCTCCTTTTGAGTGACTTGATAAAAATTTCTGAAAGGCAAGTCCTTTTGCATCTCCAGTTGAATCTTTAAAATTAATATTTTGTAATTTTTTAATAATAAATGCTAAAGATTGATTTCTAATTTTTATACTTTCATCTTTATTAAACAACTCACTATAATTCTTTTTTATAATATTCATTAATTGAGCAATTCTATTATTAAAACTTTTTGAAATTTTTCCATTGTTTATTAATTCAAGCTCTTCATTTGATATTTTAAATAAAGATTCATCATTTTTTTCATCTAAAATTTTTAAAAATAAGATTTTGGTAAATTCATCAAAAGCACTTTGAGTAGAAAGACCATCATTTGCATAAATAAAATTATGTGTTTCCTCAAATATTCTTAATAAATTATCTTCTTCATATAGATTTAACTTTACTGACATTTTATTCCTTTTACACATTTGTGTAATTATAATACACAAATGTGTAAACTATACTTAATTAATTTTTATTTTTTCTAATCTTTTATCAATCTGCATATCTAATTCATTAACTGCATCATCTATACTTACCGTATCAAGCACTTCTTTTATATCTTCATACCATTCATCAGTTAAACATAAATCAGTTTCATTAAAAACAAAACCCATTATATAATTTTGCTTTAA
>JAYEHQ010000072.1:0-6017 GCA_034659595.1 Campylobacterota bacterium | reverse complement strand
AAGTGAGTATCTAAAACTTTTATTTTAGACATTAAATAATCTAATCGTTTTTCTGTTTTGAGAAATTCCACTATTACTTAATAAAAATGCAGATATTTTCTCTAAAATAGAAAATTCTTTTAACTTATATCTTGCAACTACATCTTTTAAAAGTATAGAATCTTTGTAAGTGGTAAGTAGTTCTCTTTTTTGATTTATATCATAATCAACAACTCTAGGAAAACCACCTTCTTTTAAATAATTTTCAAACTCTCTATTTAATTCTATTTTTTTATTTACAAAATCTAATTTATTACTGATATTTATCTTTTTAAAATTAAGATATTCTTTGAAAGATAGAGGGTAAACATCTACACTTAAATATCTACCACTTAAACTAGATGCTATCTCGCTACTAAGCATCGAAGAATTTGAACCACTTATAATAAGATGAGAGAGTTTTAATTCATACTCTTTATTAACCCATTTTTCCCAATTTGGTATATTTTGAATTTCATCTAAAAAGATATATGGTTTTACTGATGGGTCAAGATATTCTAAATATGTATCTTTTATTGTTTGTAAAAGATCCAAAGAGAGATGGTTAATAAATCTAGGGTCTTCTAAATTAACAAATAAAATATTTTTTATATCTATTTTACTCTTTACTAATGTTTTAAATAGTTCCAATCATTTAATATCTCTATTATTTCTGATTTATCCAAATAAATTCCTATAAATTATATGTTGTATCTTATAATTTAAGGACTTATGGTTTGTTTAAATGAATTTATTTTTCTATCTTTATCTCTCGTTCCCAGTCAGATTGTGTAGCTACATCATAAACAGTCCAACCTAATTTTATAAGAACTTTTGCACTTTCTCTACTGCGGTTACCTCTTCTACAATAAACAACTATCTCTTTATCTTTTGGAAGATTTATATTCCCTTTCATAATGTCATCTATAGGTAAGTTTGTAGCACCCTTTACATGTTTTGAAAGAAACTCATGTCTGCTTCTAACATCAACTATAATCGCACCATTTTTTACAGCTTCTCTTGCTTTTAATAAATCTTCGTCACTTACTTTTGAAGAGTTAAAAAATAAAAATAGCATCACTATCACTACTAATACAATTAAAAAATTATCCATTTATATATCCTCCATATTATTTGGTTTCAAATCACTAATACTACCATCATCCAACCAAAGGATGCCACAAAAGTTTATATTTTCTTCACCAAATCTTGATGCTATATAATCATAGTAACCTTTTAGTTGTTCGTCGTAATCATGCTCTTTTATTATCATCTCTCTTGTTCTTATTTCATCTAGTTTATTTGATTTAAAGTCGATTATGTTGTACTTGTTATATTTAAGATATAGCAAATCTATAAACCTTTTTTGAATTGAATTTGTCTCTTTATCATAGAAGTTAAACTCCTCCTCAAAACGAACCATTTCACTATTTTGCAAATCTTCAAACACCTCTGACTTTTTGAAATTTTCTACCGCTTTTAGTAATCTTTTTCTATCACTTACGGTTTCTTTTTTTATAAAATTTTCTATATAATCTGCCTCGTGTGAAGTGTTAAATATTTTATCTTTATATCCTAGTTCTAGTAAAAGGTGAACCGCTGTTCCAAATGTTGCTGATTTAGAGAATTTAAAAGGGTCATTTATCTTTATATCTTCATTTTTCTCTCTTAAAGTTTCTATATTTTCATCTCTTATCTCAAAGATATTTTCAAACATAGGGATGCTTGGTAATCCACATTTTGGTTGTGTATCTAGCCCCTTTAGTCTCTTTTCATATATCTCTATATCTACACTATCACTTCTAAAATTATGTATCTTATCTACCATATCGTTATCTTCTATATCTATCGTGGTAGTGTTGTCTTTTTTCTCTATATCTAAGTTCAGCCATCTACTCCAATAAGAATTTTTTATAAAACCCTCTGTTGCATCTGTAGTTGTACTTAGAACTAAATGGTTTTCAGGTCGTGTCATAGCTACATAAAGTAGTCTTTTTTTCTCAGCATATTTTTTCTGTTCAGTTATCATGTTAGCTACACTGCTAGCTATAGTTTTTGCACCATCTATACTAAAACCTACTACACTTAGTTTTTCATCTTCATTTTTATAAGTAGCATATTTTAGAGTTTGGTTTTTACCTTGTAGGCTTCTGCCCAACTCTGGTACTATCACCATAGGCCATGACAACCCTTTTGAACTATGCATCGTTCTTATCTCGATACTATTTGTTTGTTCTGACTCATAAAATGCTTGATCCTCTTTTGCAGACTCATCTTCCAAACAAGCACCTTGTAACATCTCCACAAACTCTTTTAGTGGTGTTTCATATACAGGCATAAAGTCATAAGCAATTTTAGTGATTTTTTTAAGATTTGCTTTTACTTGTGGGTAATCTTCTAAATGTGCATAAACTCTTTTAACCTCATAATGCTCCACTATATAATCAATAAACTCCCCCAAATTCAGTACGCTTTGCAAAGAGATAAGCTTTTTTATCTCTCTTGGGATTTTATTTGCATCTATATGTTCTAAAATATCCCTATCACTAAATTTAAAAGCATTTGTTCGCATCCCACCGCTTAAAAAGAATCTTCTTTGTTTAGCTTGATTGTTTGCTTTTGCTATCACCATATCATTTTCTGGATTTGTTCTTATACTTAAATCATTTGCATCTTTTAGATACTCACACATAGCTAATATATGGTATATTTCAACTATCTCATCAGTTTTATAAAAATCTTCACTAGCACTTACTTTTGAGTCTAATCCCACCCGCTTTAGTGCATCTTTCATCTTTAACATATTTGTTTTTGCATCACATAAAATAGCTATAGATTTTTCATTTTTATCAAGTTGTTCTTTTATGTCGCTATATTCAGATTTTTTACCAGCTTTTATTTTAGCTATGAAATCAGCTATCATATATGCTTCATGTTCAGCCATACATGATGAACCGTAACCCTCTAGTTTTGGTTTTTTACCTTTGGCTACTGCAAGTTTAGCTTCTTCACTTAGTTTTGTGTTTTTTATTAAAAGTTTTATAAGCCCCTTATCTTTTGAGTGTGCTTCTAAATGGTGATATTTCACTTCACATTCATCTTTTACACCACTTGTTACATCTAGATAATCACTATATACCTTGTCTAAAAACTTGTTTATTATGGGGTTTTTAAACTCTACTTTTTGAGGAATTTTATCGTTTTGTTCAGACATCGCTTTTTGAAAAATCTCATTTACAAACTCTATAATGTCATCATCGCTTCTATAGTTTATAGACATTTTTGGTTCTACGATGCTATCTTTTCCTTTTAAAGATATAATATCTTCTATAGCCAATCTAAAAGTGGAAACCTCAGCCCCTTGAAACTCAAATATAGACTGCTTCTCATCACCTACCAAAAAGATATTTGCACACTTATCTTCTTTTAGTTTAGATGCTTTTTTTACTATCTCCCATTGAAATAAGTTTGTATCTTGAAACTCATCTACAAAGAAGTATTTGTACTCATTAATAGATGCTCTTTCATCATCTAAAAGTTCACTTGCAAGTTCTAAGAGTCTATCAAAATCAAGTCTTGCTTCCTTTTTGAGTTCTGCTACATACTTTTGTCTTAATGCACTTAAAATAGTATGAATATTTACTATAAGTGTCTTAAAATCATCCTCTTTGTTAAATGAGACTAACTCGTTAAACACTTTGTTTATAGCTGTATAACCCTTTGCAGAGCGTTTAACATCTGCTAAATCTACAAGGCTTTCACCTTTTAGGTTAAACAAACTGTTAAAATATACCTCTAAAACCTGTTCAAAATTTTCAGCTTTTTTATCTACTGCATCATACTCAGAAAATGCATCTAAAATCTTTTGAATATTTTGTTCAAAAAATAGTTTGAGATATATCTCATTTAGACCTGTATAATTATCTATCTCATTTACAAATTCATCAAATCCATCACGAACTCTTTTATCAAATATATACTTTTTAGTAAACTCTTTTGCATTGTATAGGCTATACTCTTTGTCTATTTGTAAATATATATCTTCATTTTCATTTGAAACTTCAAACCATAACTTCTCAAAGAGTTCCCCTTTTATGGTCTCATCTATCACATCTATAGTTGTATCCATAGGTACTAATTCTGTGTTTTTGTTTATGATAGCTATGGCAAAACTATGTATGGTTGAGATGATAGAGAGATATACAGTTGTAGATGCGTATTGAAGTTTGTTTTCGACATAAGATTTTTGCTCATCACTAAGAAGTAAAAGTAACTCTTTTATCTCCCTCTCTTCACTGTTTTGCACAACTGCATCTACATCATTTAAAAAACCTAACATCAAAGATATTAACCACTCTATACGACTACGCATCTCCATAGCACCAGCTTCTGTAAAAGTGGTCGTTACTATCTCCGTAGGATTAGCCGACTTTGAATCTGCACTATCCAAATCTATATAGATGCTATCTAAGCGTTTGTCAAGTGTATAAAAATCAAACCCTAAAAGTGCATTTATATACCTTCTACTAAGAGTATAAGTCTTACCAGTCCCAGCACCCGCTGTTATAGCTACATGCTTTTCTATGGTGTATCTGTAATCTTCTATGTTTTGAGTCATCTTACTATCTCCAAAATTTTGCACTTTATTAATCCTACACTCAACTTTTCATCTAATATTTCAAAGTTTGATTTACTTCTTAGTATTTTTTTTAATATTTTAGTTTTATCTCTGTTTAGAGAAATTATTTTATCTAAGAATTTGTTATTATTTAGTTAATAATCTGTAGATGTGTTTTCGTTTTAATATATAAAATTCTAATAGAAAATAGCATTAAATATAATAATCCAATATTTACTAATTTTAAGATAAAATAGTCAATAATTTAAAACTTAAAAAGGCAAGGTTATGCAACGAAAATTAATAAGCTTTGATTGGGCTATAAAAAGAATCCTAAGAAGTAAAGCAAATTTTGAAATCTTAGAAGGTTTTTTAAGTGAATTACTTTTTGAAGATATAATCATACTTGAAATACTAGAGAGCGAATCAAATCAAGAACAAAGAGATGATAAATTTAATCGTCTTGATATAAAAGTAAAAAATCAGAATGAAGAGATAATATTAATAGAAATCCAATACGATAGAGAGATGGACTATATGCAAAGGATACTATATGCTTCAAGTAAAGCTATAGTAGAGCATATGAAAGAATCAGAATCATATTCTAAAGTTACTAAAATAATATCAATATCTATTCTATATTTTGACTTTGGAAATGGTGATGATTATATCTATAAAGGTACTACAAACTTTATAGGACTACATAATAAAAGTCTATTACAGCTAAATGAAGATCAAAAAGAGTTATATAAAACTAATAAGGTAGAAAAACTTTATCCAGAATTTTATTTAATCAAAATAAAAAACTTTGATGACAATTCAAAAGATACATTAGATGAATGGATAAACTTCTTAAAAAATGAAGAGATACCAGAAAATCCAAAAGCCAAAGGTTTACTAAAAGCAAAAGAAACTTTAGATTATCTAAAAATGGAAGATGATGAAAGATTGGATTATAACCAATATCAAAAAAGCTTACACGACCAAGCTAGTGCTTATGAATCTACTTATGTAATAGGTAAGATTAAAGGTAAAAAAGAAGCCGAAGAAAAAGCAAATAACAAATTATTGGAAATAGTAAAAAATTTAAAAGATAAAAATATGGATAATGAAACAATAAAATCTATAACAGGATTAACTGATATGGAGTTAGCAAACCTAACAAATCAGAGGAACTAACAAGTAGCCCATCGGCTTTAAAGTGGTTCTAGTTTTCAACTTTTACCGAGGGTTACTTGTAGTTCACTTCAAGCGTTAATACAAAAACCCAAATAACCAAAGTGGTATTTTATTTTTAAATCCTACCTCTATATCATCTGCTACTACAAAAGAGTTTTGAACATCTTTTATCTGCTCGAAGCTTTTATTTTGTCCTCCGATT
>JAYEHQ010000071.1:0-11286 GCA_034659595.1 Campylobacterota bacterium | reverse complement strand
TAGTTTGACTAAAAAAAGAATTTATAATTTAAAGTATTTGAAAATAGGTAGATAATGAAAAAAGATAGCATAATAATAACTGGTGCAAGAGAGAATAATTTAAAAAATATTAATTTAACTATTCCTAAAAATAAATTAGTAGTGATGACAGGGATAAGTGGTAGTGGTAAATCAACTTTAGCTTTTGATACTTTGTATGCTGAGGGGCAAAGAAGATATATGGAGTCTTTGTCATCTTATGCTAGACAATTCCTTGATCGTGTAGGTAAGCCTGATGTAGATAAGATAGAAGGACTTACTCCTGCTATTGCCATAGACCAAAAAACAACTTCTAAAAATCCTCGTTCAACTGTTGGGACTATTACAGAGATATATGATTATTTTAGACTTTTATATGCTCGTGTTGGGATTCAGCATTGTCATAAATGTGGTAAAGAAATTTCACAAATGAGTGCATCGGATATTATAGGTGAGGTTGCTAAACTTCCAAAGGGTGCTAAGCTTGTTCTTTTAGCTCCATTGGTTCGTGAGAAAAAAGGTTCTTATGCTGATTTGTTAGAATCACTGGTTCATAAGGGTTTCGTTAGAGCTATGATAGATGGTGTTATGGTTAGGCTTGATGATGAGATAGAACTCTCAAAAACGAAAAAACATACTATCAAGGTAGTAATTGACCGTGTAGTTGTAAAAGAGGAAAACAAAGAGAGGATTGCATCTGCTGTTGAGAAGAGTTTAAAACAGAGTTATGGTGAACTTGAAATTGATATTTTAAATGCTAAAGAGTTGGATTTAATAGATGCTCATATTCACTACTCTGAACACAATGTTTGTTTTGATTGTAAGATAAGTTTTGACCCACTAGAACCTCTTAGTTTCTCTTTTAATTCACCTAAAGGTGCTTGTAGTGAATGTGATGGTTTAGGACTTCGTTATGCACTTGACCATGATAAGATAATAGACCAAGATTTACCTATAGAAAAAGGTGCAGTTAAAATTGTATATGGTTTTAACAAAGGTTACTACTTTACATTTTTAAAAGGATTTTGTGCATTTAATGATATAGATATTACTATTCCTTATGCAGAACTAGAAGAGCATCAGAAAAAAGCTATACTTCATGGTAAGCCAGATGAGGTGTCGTTTCTATGGAAAAAACACGAAGTTAAAAGAGTTTTCCCAGGAATTATTAGAATAGCTTACGATATGTTCAAAGATGAAAAAGAGTTAGCTGATTATATGAGTGAAAAAGTTTGTAATATTTGTAACTCTCATAGACTAAAACAAGAATCACTAGCAGTAAGAGTTGGACAAAAAGGTATATCAGAACTTTTAGATATGCCTATAACTAAGACTTATGAATGGTTTAAAGATGAGGCTAATTTTAGTTACTTTGATACTCAATCAGAACTTATATCTGCACCGATTTTAAATGAGATAAGAGAGAGACTTTATTTTTTGCATGATGTTGGATTAGGTTATATAACATTAGGAAGAGATGCAAGAACTATAAGTGGTGGAGAAGCTCAAAGAATCCGTATAGCATCCCAAATAGGTAGTGGCTTAACTGGTGTGCTTTATGTTTTAGATGAGCCAAGTATCGGTTTACATGAAAGAGATACTCTAAAGCTTATCAAAACTCTTAGAAGTTTACAAGAGAAAGGTAATTCTGTTATCGTTGTTGAACATGATAAAGAAACGATTGAGAATGCTGACTTTATAGTAGATATAGGTGAGGGTGCTGGTAAATTTGGTGGTGAGGTTGTCTTTAGTGGAACACTTCCCCAACTTAAAAAAGCTAGAACTTTAACTGCTGATTATCTTTATGGAAGAAAAAAGATAGAGTATTTTTATAGACGGGAACAAGAGAAGTATATAGAGATAAATAATGTAACTCTAAATAATATAAAAGATTTAAGTGTAAAAATTCCTTTAAATAATTTTGTATGTATAACTGGTGTAAGTGGTAGTGGAAAAAGTTCTTTGATGCTTCAAACATTACTACCAGTAGCAAGAGAACTTTTAAATCATGCAAGAAAAGTAAATAAAGTAAAAGGTGTAACTATAACAGGGCTAGATAGAGTTGATAAAGTTATATATCTTGACCAAAGCCCCATAGGACGAACACCTAGAAGTAATCCAGCTACATATACAGGTGTAATGGATGAGATAAGAAATCTTTTTTCACAAACAAAAGAATCACAGATAAGAGGATATACAGCATCAAGATTTAGTTTTAATGTAAAAGGTGGACGATGTGAGAAGTGTCAAGGTGAAGGTGAGAATAAGATAGAGATGCACTTTTTGCCAGACATTATGGTGAAATGTGATTCTTGTATGGGTCAAAGATATAATGAACAAACTTTAGAAGTTTTTTACAAAGGTAAGACCATTGCTGATGTACTTGCTATGAGTGTAGAAGAAGCTTATGAATTTTTTAAACCTATACCTAAAATAAATTTAAAAATGAAAACTTTAGTAGATGTAGGCTTAGGTTATATCACTTTAGGACAAAATGCAGTAACACTTTCTGGTGGTGAAGCTCAAAGGATTAAGTTAAGTAAAGAGTTAAGTCGTAAAGATACTGGAAAAACTCTTTATATTTTAGATGAACCAACAACAGGTCTTCACTTTGCAGATGTAGATAGACTTACAAAAGTATTGCATCATTTTGTGGAGTTAGGTAACAGTGTACTGATAATAGAACACAACTTAGATATGATAAAAAATGCAGATTGGGTTATAGATATGGGACCAGAGGGAGGCTCAGGGGGAGGGCTTATCATAGCTGAGGGTACTCCTGAAGAATTAGCCTCTAACTATAAATCTACTACTTCATATACAGGGGAATATTTAAGTAAAGAGTTATACAATTAAGTTATAATTTTTATTATAAAAAAAGGTAAGTTATCTTATGAATTTCACAAAAAAGTATTTTTTTATTTCTATGGTAGTTTATGTTGTTTTATCAGCATTATTTTTTTATGTAACTGGTTATCAGCTCAAACATAATACAGATGAAATTTTAAAAAGGCATAGTGAAAAACTAAAGATTAATTATGATTTGTTTTTACATAATCAAAAAGTATTAGCTAGTCAAATCCATGAACAAACAATCCAAGATGATAAAATTATGAAGCTTTTAAAAGAAGCTTATATTAATAAAGATAATGATGAAAAATTGGCTCTTGTTCGGGAAGATTTGAAAATTTATTTAGATAAGCCATATGCGATATATAAACAAAGTGGTGTTTTACAGTATCACTTTATATTTCCAAATAATATAGCGTTATTAAGAATGCATAAGCCAAGCAAATATGGTGATGATTTAACAAATATTAGAGAAGATTTTGACTTAACAAATAAGACAAAAAAATCTGTTCATGGTTTTACACAAGGTAGGACTGCTCATGCTTTTAGAAATACATATCCTATCTTTGATAAAGAAAACAATCATATAAGCACTGTTGAAGTTTCATTTCCAACAGAGTTATTACAAAAAAATCTAAATAGCTTAACCAATATACATTCTCATTTCATAGTACATAAAAATATTTTTAATGCAAAAACTTGGAAACGAGATGATCTTATATTGAAATATACTCAAAGCTATGAACATAAAGACTATATGTATAGTAATCCTAAAGATGAGACCATTGAAGATGAGACCATTGAAAATGAGAATCATATAAATAAAGATTTAACAGATAAAATTACTTCTGGTATAGCTAATCAAGATGAATTTGTTGTATATAGAGTTGGTGAAGATACTGCTAAAATCATCACTTTTCTACCTGTTAAACAAGCCGTTAGTGATGAGGTTATCGCGTGGATTGTAGGTTATGAAAATGATAATATTGTTTTTAAATTACAAAATGATTTATTAAAAGATAGACTTATAGGTGAAGTGTTATTATTATTATCTATAGTATTATTGTATAGATTTTTTAAACAAAGATATAATCTTTCTCAAACACAGAAAAAATTTAAAACAATTTTTGATTCAGCTTTAGAGGGATTGGTTATAATTGATATTAAAACTAATAAATTTATAGAGTTTAATCGTAAAGCATATGATATTTTAGGATACACTGAGGATGAATATCAAAATTTTTCTTTAATTAATCTTGAAGCTAATAAGAATGAAGAAGAGATAAAAGAAGATAAAGATAGATTACTAAAAAATGGTTGGGATAGTTATATAACTACACATAAAGCTAAAGATGGAAAATTACTTGATATGAGTGTAAGTATGAAGTTGATAGATGTAGGTAATACTAAGATTATGCAAGCAACTTTTCATAATATAACTCAAGAGAAAAATTTACAAAGAAATTTACAAGAACAGACTATAAAAGCTTATGAAGCTAGTAAAATAAAAAGTGAATTTTTGGCAAATATGAGTCATGAAATTCGTACACCAATGAATGGAATTATTGGTATTACTCATCTAGCATTAAAAACTGATTTGAATTCAAAACAGAGAGATTATCTTCAAAAAATAGATAATAGTGCAAAATCACTTTTGGGAATTATAAACGATATATTAGATATTTCTAAAATTGAAGCTGGTAAATTAACTATTGAATATGCTGAATTTGATTTGTTTAAGATGATTGATACTGCGATTGATTTAATAGAATACAAAGCTTACGAAAAAAATTTAGAACTAATAATAAGTTATGATACAAATATGGGTAAAATTTTTAATGGTGATAGTTTAAGAATATCTCAAATAATTACAAATTTACTTAGTAATGCTGTGAAATTTACAGATTATGGTGAGATAGGTGTATATATAAAAAGGATAGAAAAAGATAGATATAGATTTGAAATAAAAGATACAGGGATTGGTTTAACTAAAGAGCAACAGGAGAAATTGTTTAAAGCATTTTCACAAGCAGATAGCAGCACTACGAGAAAATATGGTGGTACAGGTTTAGGTTTAAGAATCTCTAAAGAATTTGTCGAAATGATGGACGGAAGAATTTGGGTAGAGAGTGAAAAAGGTAAGGGAAGTTCATTTATTTTTGAAATAACTTTAGAAGAAGTAGAAAGAGAGAGAAAATATAGTATCTTTAGTGATAAAAAAGTTCTTATAGTTGATGATAATGAAGTATGGCATCAAATCTTAGAAGACACTCTCAATATGTTTAAAATAGAATGTACTCATGCATACGGTGGTGTTGAAGCATTAGAACTTTTAAAAGATTGTGATAAAAAATTTGATTTGGTATTGATGGATTGGAGTATGCCAGAGCTTGATGGTGTTGAGACAATAGAAAAATTAACTGAAAGATGTGGTTCAAATCCAATCTCTGTGATAATGGTTAGTTCTTTTAGAAAAGAGTCTATTGCTAAGGTAGCTAAAGATGTAGGAGTAGATGTATTTTTACAAAAGCCTGTTAATCCATCTATGTTAAATGATATATTAACTGATATATTTGTTGGTGGTTCTGCAAAAGATTGTTATCTTGAAAGACAGGAAAATATTGCTTGTGAAGATATAACAGTTTTAGCTGGAAATAATTTACTTCTAGTTGAAGATAATCCAACAAATCAGATAGTAATAGAGGGATTACTTGAAGAGAGTGGTATAAATATTGATATAGCTAATAATGGGCAAGAGGGTGTAGATATGTTTAAATCTAACCGTGATAAATATCAAGTGATATTGATGGATCTTCAGATGCCAGTATTGGATGGATTTGGTGCTACTAAACTTATAAGAGAACTAGATACAGAGATACCTATTTTTGCATTAACTGCAAATGTTATGAAAGAAGACATTGAAAAAACAAAAGATGCAGGTATGAATGAGCATCTTCATAAACCTATAGACATAGAGGTACTACATAAAACACTTTTAAAGTATATGAAAAGTAAGATAGTTGAAAAAGAGAAAGATAGTGTAAGTGAAGTGAAAAAAGATTCAAGTATTTTACCACCTTTTGAATATATAGATATCAAAAAAGGTTTATCGTTACTTGGAAATAACGAAAAAATTTATATTAGAATGTTAGAAGGTTTTAATAAGAGTTATAAAGATGTAACAAATGAAAGTATTCAAAATCTCAATGATAATGATTTTGAGCATTTTATGCATACTATAAAGGGTCTTTCATTAGGAATTGGTGTAGATAAGTTAGGTGATATAGCTAAACAATTAGAAGAATCCAGAGATGATAGTATGATTTTAGATTTTATGAGTATCTTAAATAATGTTTTAGAAGATTTGAAAAAATTGGATAAAGAAGACACTACTGATAAAATTAAAGAGGAATTGACTCAAGAAAAGAGGAATGAATTATTTTCAAAATTAAAAGATGCTGTGTTTAAAAGAAGATCAAGAGAGTGCATACCAATTCTCGAAGAGATACAAAAATATATTTTGAATGATGAAGATAAAAATCTATTTGAAAAAATAAAAGGTTTTGTTGAAAAACGAAATTTTAAAGAAGCAAAAGAGTTATTTGGAGAATCAAAATGAATAAGATTTTAGTTGTAGATGATAGTATAAATAATCTTGATATATTGGTTGAACTTCTTAGTGAATATGATGTTATAGATACGACAAGTGGCATTGAAGCTATAGAAATTTTAGAAGAGGAAAGAGTTGATTTAATCCTCTTAGATATTATGATGCCAGATATGAATGGTTTTGAAGTGTGTGAAAAACTAAAGACAAATCCAAAGACAGGTTACACACCTATTATATTTATCACATCTAAAACAGATGAGGCTAGTATTGAAAAAGCTTATGATATAGGTGGTATTGATTATATTGCAAAACCATTTAAAGCCAAAGAATTATTAGCAAAGGTTCAGAGGGAGCTTAAGCTTAACTCACTTATAGTTGAACTTAAAAATTCTAAAGCAGAATTAGAAAAATTAGCATCTACCGATCACTTAACAAAACTTTATAATAGAAGATATTTTTTAGATGTAGCTGAACATACTCTTGATTTAGCATCTAGAGATTTGAAGAAATTATCTATTGCTATGCTAGATATAGATAAATTTAAGTTAGTAAATGACAACTATGGGCATCAAGTTGGTGATGATGTTTTGGTAATGGTTTCAAATGTACTTAGAAATAATATGAGAAAAAGTGATCTCTTATGTAGGTTTGGTGGTGAAGAATTTATAATTCTTTTACCAGAGACATGCTGTGATGATTCTAAAATAGTAGCTGATAAATTAAGAGAAAAGATAGAATCAGAAGTTATAGAATTAGAAGACGGTAGAACTTTACAAGTCACAGGAAGTTTTGGAATATCAAGTTTGATACATGAAAAAGATACTATTTTAGAACAAATAATAGCAAGAGCAGATGAAGCTTTATATGATGCAAAAGAAACAGGTCGTAGTAAGGTTTGTATTAGATAAAATTTAGAGGGGTAAAGTATATGTTTTATACCCAAAGTATTGAAGATAGCTTATTAGATTTAGATTCTACTAGAAATGGTCTAAGTTCTAGTGAAGTGGATATTCGTACGCAACATTATGGTAAAAATACTTTCACAGAGGTGTCACCAGCTAGTATATTAGAAATTTTTTTTGAGCAGTTTAAAAGTCCTATTATATATGTTCTTCTTATCGCATCAGTAGTTTCTTTAGTTATAAAAGAGTTTACAGATGCAGGGTTTATTTTAGCTGTTTTATTTATAAATGCTTTTATAGGAACTTATCAAGAGTATTCTGCGGGGCAAAGGGCAGATGCACTTAAAAAAGTTCTAAAAACTTATGTTAGTGTTCTTAGAGATTCTAAAAGAGTTGAAATCTTAAGTGAAGATATTACCGTTGGTGATATAGTATTTTTTGAATCAGGGATAAAAGTACCTGCTGATATTCGTCTTATAGATACAAATGATTTGTTAGTAGATGAGTCGTTATTAACAGGTGAATCGATAGATGTAAATAAAGATGCATCTTATATATCTAATAATATTGATGAACCAATAGGCGATAGAAAAAATATGCTTTATGCTGGTTCTATGATAACTAAAGGTCGTGCTATAGGGGTAGTGACAGCAATATCACAACTAACAGAAGTGGGAAAAATAGCTTCACTTTTAGCATCTTCGACTATAGCAAAACCACCGTTAATAGTGCGAATGGAGAAGTTTTCACTAAATATTGCTAAGTTTATCGCTGTTGTAATTTTAATGATTATTTTAGTTGGTATCTATCAAGAATTACCTCTTAAAGATATATTTTTTCTTAGTGTAGCTATAGCGGTATCTACCATCCCTGAGGGTCTTTCTGTAGCTATAACTGTAGCACTTAGTGTAGCAAGTGGTGTTATGAGTAAACGAAATGTGATAGTTAGAAAACTTTCAGCCATAGAGGGACTTGGCTCATGTACACTTATAGCAAGTGATAAAACTGGAACTATGACTCAAAATCAACTTGTAGTTGAATCTTTTATCCAACCTTCAAAAACTGATAATATCTCTACAAAAATACTTCAATCTGCTTTTCTTTGTAATGAGGTGATAATTAAAAATGAAAATGATGAGTTTACTTTTATGGGTGATCAAGTTGATATAGCGTTAGCTAGATATGCATTAAGTAAGGATAAATCCTTATATGATTTGAAAAATAAACTCACTCCTATAAATGTCATGCCTTATGAACCTGAAAATCAATTTTCAGCTATGACATATAATATAGATGGAGAAAAAGTACATTTTATAAAAGGTTCACCAGAAGTTATACTAAGCAAATGTAAATTAGAAGAGGAAGACAAAAAAACTTTATCAAATGAAGTAGATGCTTGGGCTTCTAAAGGCTACAGAAATATTGCTTTAGCATATAAGATAAGTGATAAGGATGATATAGAAAAAGATGCTTATATATATCTAGGATTTTCTACTATCATAGACCCACTAAGAGATGGTGTAAAAGAAGCGATAAAAATAGCTCAAAATGCTGGTATAGAAGTGGTGATGATAACAGGTGATCATCCAAAGACTGCTTTATATATATCAAAAGAGTTGGGTATAGCAATAAACAAAGATGAAGTTATAAATGGTTTAGAAGTATCGCACTGGCAAGAAAATGGTGCAAATAAAGAGGAGATAGCGAATAAAAGAGTTTTTGCAAGAGTCTCACCTGAACAAAAACAACTCATAGTAAAAACTTTTCAAGATTTAGGTCATTTTGTAGCAGTAACTGGGGATGGTGTAAATGATGCACCAGCTATAAAACATGCTAATATAGGTATATCTATGGGGAAAAGTGGTACAGATGTCGCAAGAGAATCAAGCGATATGATTTTGACTGATGATTCTTTTAACTCTATAGTAAATGGGATAGAGGAGGGTAGAGTAGCTTATGACAATATCCGTAAAGTTATACATCTTTTAATCTCGACAGGATTTGCAGAGATAGTTCTTATACTCCTTTCGATGCTATTTTTTGTACCAATCCCACTTTTAGCTGTACAGCTTTTATGGCTAAATCTTGTTACAAATGGTATCCAACATATAGCTTTAGGACTAGAAAAAGCTGAATCTGATGTACTAAAGAGAAAAGCTAGAGACCCAAAAGAGCCGATATTTAACCGTGTTATGATTAGTAGGGTTGTAGTTAGTGGTTTATATATGGGTATATCAGCATTTGCAGTTTTTTATACACTTTTAAATTTTGGTTACGAAGAGGATATGGCAAGAAATATCACATTACTTTTAATGGTTTTATTTGAAAATGTTCATGTATTTAACTCCAGAAGTGAGAATCACTCTATCTTTAAAATAAACCATGCTAAAAATAAATTTTTGTGGATTTCTGTAATAATTGCACAAGGTCTGCATATATCATCAATGTATAATCCATTTATGCAGTCCGTATTAAGTGTAGAACCTGTTAGTTTGGAGATGTGGGTAACTTTATTTTGTGTAGCTATGGCGCTAGTGGTTGTTATGGAGGTTGAGAAGGTTTTTAGGAATAAAAATTATTAAAAAAATCACTAAATATATGCATCTAACTTTGGGAAATGTGGAACGAGACAAGTTTCACATTTAGCACAGTAAGCAATTAAGCTATCCTATACTATGTAATTTTCTTGCAAAGTCTCTATATTCTATTAAAATTTCATCTTTATCATTATTTGTAATCTCTAGTCCGACACTATCCATTTCTAATTTTCTTATATCTATAAGTTTTTCTTTTTGTAGGTGTGTCAGACTTTCTTTATTTTTTATAAGAGTTTTGTAATAGTCTAATGACCCACGATGCAGATGAGTACAAGCTTTAGAAATATTTTTTTTAAAACTAGTTTCTGATGAACAAAATCCAGCAAATAGATGAGATAAAGCATTATTAAATTCAATCAGACCTTGTTTGAATAGTTTATTTTTATAAAGTTGATTGAAGTCTGCTACAGCTTCATGGAAATCATTTAATGGTGATTCAAGGTGTCCCAAGTAGTTTAAAGATTTTATATAGTCTTTGTTGTTACAATCTAGCGTATTGTACATAGAGGAATATATAGAAAGATCACCATCTGTTAAGTAGCTATTTACCTGTTTCTCTAATATTTCTAAAGCTTCGTCTTTTTTTGTTGTGGATGTCTTTTTTTTATTTATAATGTAGAATACTTTAAAAAAAGTATATATAACTTTACTGTTCCGACCTAATCTTTTATCAAATGTAGCTATGAGATCTTTTGAAGCAAATCTACAGTATTGAGTAAAAAAAGTAGCGTAGTACTCTTGTATTTATACTTCTTCTAAAATTAAATCAAGCTCTTTTTCTGCTACTATCATGTCATCATTAAAATAAGTATCTTCTTCTGAAAAATCACCAGTTAAACCTGAACCATCATCGTAAGTTACTAAATTTTCTGGTTCTCCAGCAATAATGTCTTTCCCATTGGTTATAAAGTTAAAACCTTCAAAATCATTGTTATTTGTAGTGTAAGTCATTTTATCTACTCCAAGATAAATTTTTGTACATAATTTTACTGTATTAAGCTTATATTTATTATAAATCCGAAACTATTTTTAATGTTGTAATGCATTACTAATTATGAGTTAGATATACAAGAACTACATGATTTTTAACGGGGATTTAGATGGATGCCATCAAATTAATATAGTTAAGTAATTAAAAGTAGATTTTTATGTATTTTGGTAATTTTATTAAATAATAATAGTAAACTGGTTCCTTCTAAAAAAGTGTGGGTAAACACCCACCTAAATTTCCCTAAATTTACTATTAACTACAGAGAAGTCCAGTTTTCCAGTTAGTAAATATACAATTATTTTATAATTCTTAAATGTC
>JAYEHQ010000070.1:43775-77820 GCA_034659595.1 Campylobacterota bacterium | reverse complement strand
TTTTACCATTCATTATATCTTTAACTGCATCGTTAAAATCAAATTCTGTATCTATCATTTTACTCATCTCTATCAACCTTTTATATTCTTATTATATCAAGCTGACACAGAATTTTAAACACTCCCTGGGGTTTACTTGGGGCTTACGATAATGATATTTTAATTTTAATTTTTTTAAATTACTTACAACTTTTTTCTTTCTTTTATTGTAATAAGATATATTTTCTTCATCCTCTTTTGCACTTAAAAACAAAGATAATAATAATATACTAAAAATTATAAAAAGAATTGTTATTCCAGCTGTTTGATATATGTTAAAAATAATAAATAATAAAACTACAATAGACAATATTTTAAAATAATTTCTTTTTGGTCGTTCTCTAAATTTTCGTATATTAAATTTCTCATTAATCAATTCCTTTATATCAGATATTGTACTTAAATCAATTTTTGATATATTATTATCCCTATTATTATATAAATCTTGAAATAGTTTTGAAATATTTTGATTTATCTCTTTTGTTCTTGTATTTTGAAAATTAGTTTCATTTTGATTTTTAATATCATCTAATTTCTCATTTGCTTTTACAGATTCAGCGAATGACAACATACTTCAAATACTCATTTATTTACCTTTATTTTAAATTTATAAATTAACTCATAATAATATAAGTTTATCAAACCAACATCTCACGCATCTTAGACTCTTCTAAAGTCTCAACACCTAGTTTTTCAGCCTTATCATACTTACTTCCAGCATCTTCACCGTAGATCAAAAAGTCTGTTTTTTTAGAAACCGAACCTGAAACTTTTGCACCAAGAGACTCTAGCATCTCTTTTATAGCACCACGACTCTCACTCATAGTTCCTGTTAAAACTACAGTTTTATCTTTAAAAGGGTTCTCTTTTGCATCTTCTTTTTTTATAGGTTCAAGTGGTTTTAAAATATCTTGCAACTCTAAGATAATCTCTTTGTTGACCCTTGCAAATTCTAGAACAGACTCCGCCATCTCTTCACCGATGCCATCACATTCTATTATTTGATCTTTTGTTGCATCTACAAAAGAAAAACCAAACTCATCACTTAAAGTTTTTGATGCCACTTCACCGATATGCTCAATCCCTAGAGAATTTATAAATCTCCAGTAATCTTTCCCTTTTGCATTTTGTAAAGCATCTAAAAGGTTTTGAGATTTTTTCTCTTTAAAACCCTCTAACTCTAAAAGTTTTTCTAAAGTCAGACCAAACAAATCTACTACAGTTTTTACAAGCCCAGATAAAAAAAGTGTTTCAACTATTTTTTTACCAAGTCCATCTATGTTTAAACATGGTTTTGAAGCAAAATAAATTATAGAGTTTACAACTCTAGCTTCACAACTAAGATTTTGACATTTTACTAAAACATCCTCTTGTAAAAGTTCACCACCACATACTGGGCAATTTACAGGGCGAACATATTTAACTTCACTTCCATTTCGTTCATGTGTTAAAACTTTTACTATCTTTGGTATAACATCACCACTTCTAAGGATGATAACTTTATCGCCTAGTCTTATATCTTTTCTGTCTATCTCATCAAAATTGTGTAAAGTCGCTCTCTCAACTACTACACCCTCTATATTTGTTGGTTCTACTATGGCTACAGGAGTAACTGCTCCACTTCTTCCAACTTGAAGTTTTATCTCTTTTAAAGTTGTTATCTTCTCAACTGCTGGGAATTTATATGCTACTGACCAACGAGGTGTTTTTACTGTATAGCCCATATCTATTTGAGATGCTATCTCATTTACTTTTACAACCATACCATCAAGCATCATTGAGTAAGAGTCTCTATCTCTATTCATAACTTCATAGATGCTTTCTATATCTTCAAAACCTTTACATAATGAACTCTGAGGTGGTTTTTTAAATCCTAACTCATAGATATAGTTCATTCTTTCATTTAAAAACTTTTGTCCAAGTGAGTTTTCACCGATGCCATAAGGTAAAAAAACCAAGTTTCTTGAAGCTGTTACAGATGAGTCAAGCTGTCTTAAACTTCCAGCTGCTGCATTTCTAGGGTTTGCAAATAGTGCTTCATCATTTTTAAGTCTTATCTCATTAATCTTGTCAAAATCATCTTTAAAAATCACAACTTCACCACGAATCTCTATCTTTTCTAAGTGACTGATGCTAAGTGGAACTGAACGGATAGTTTTTACATTCACTGTAATATCTTCACCCTCTGTTCCATCTCCACGAGTTATAGCTTGAACTAGTTCACCATTTTCATATATAAGGTTTAAAGATGCACCGTCATATTTAGGCTCACAATAAAATGAGATATTTTCATCTAATTTATAAGTTTTTTTAAGCCAATCACTTAAATCTTCAGCATTAAAAATATCTTCTAAAGACCACATTCTTGATAGATGCTGTGCTTTATAAAACTTTTCACTTACCTTATCCCCTACTCTTTGAGTTGGTGAATCTTTTAAAATCTCTTTTGGATTAGAAACTTCATAATCTAAAACTTCATGATAAAGCTTATCATAAACCTCATCAGTAGTGATAGCATCATCTAGCACATAGTAATGGTGTGAGTATAAATTAAGTTTTTCTACTGCATTCTTGTATTGTGTATTATTTATCAAAATATATTTGGTCCTGTCATTAAATTTAAAGGGCGACCAAAATAATAACCTTGAAACTCATCTACACCATAAGTTTTAAGAAGTTCAAATATCTCTTCATTTTCAACATATTCAGCGATGGTTTTAATCTTCATATATCCAGCAAAACGGGTAATACTTTTAACTAAAATCTGAGAATCCTCATTTGTTAAAATATCTTTAATCAAAGAACCATCTATTTTAAGATAATCAGGTTTTAATTGTAATATATGAACATAGTTTGCATATCCACTACCAAAATCATCTATAGCTATTAAAACACCTATTTTTCTTAATTTTCTTACTATCTTAAACAGTCTCTCAAAATCTCCAACACCCTCTTGTTCAGTTATCTCAACAACTATTCTTTCTGGTCTTTCATAATGCTGAACAAGATCTATAAACTTATCCATAATTTCATGATTATAAAAATCATTTGGTAAGAAATTTACAGAAATTTTTTCTTCTCTATTTTGAAAAAAGTTTAATGATTGTACCAGCATCTCTTTTGCCAAATCTACATATAAACCACTTCTAATAGCAACAGGTAAAAAATCATCTGGATATAAAACTTTTTCATTTCCATTTTCAAAATCAAGGATTCTCACTAATGCTTCATATTTTATAAACTCACCATATTCATTTGTTATGGGCTGAAAAAATGGGATTACATTTTTATGTTCTATTGCGTGTCTAATCACTCTTTTCATATCTAAAATGATTTTTGTATCTATTTTATTATCTAAATTTTGAGCATAAGCTAAATAAGGAAGAGCTTTTACCTTAGATTCTCTAAGTGCGATTTGTGCTTCTTCAAGAGGATGTTCTCCATTAAATGAAACACCAGAGTATATCTCCACTCTTAAAGTTTCCTCTTCACCACCTAAAATTATATTCAAAGAACTTATAAATTCATGTAACTCTTCTAAAATATCAGTACACTCTATAACACCCAATCTATTGTTATTACTTAACAATACATACTCATCAGAAGAGATTCTATACACTTTCATATTATGTTTAAGTGCAAACTTTTTAAATCCATCTGCAACTTGTTTTAAAACTTCATTAGCTACATCTAATCCATAATATTCATTTAAAAGACTAAACTCTTTTATGTTGTTTATAATGAGTACATTATTATCATCAATATTTAGATAATCATTTAAAGCTTCTCTATTTTTTAAGCCTGTAAGTATATCTGTATATGCTTTATCAACTGAATCTTTAAATAAACGGTTAAAACCAATATGCAGTATAGTAAGTAAAAATATAGCAACAAAAAGACCTATAAAAAACAATTCATACATAAAAGAACTATTTTTCTTAGCCATATCAGACATATCATATCCTATAACTAAGTATGATGATGATTCTGATAAATCATTTAATAAAGACTTATCCATATCTACTTTATAAAAATCAAATTCATCGTATTTTTTAAACTGAAAATAATGCTTTAATTTCTCATTTGCATTAAATAAAATAAACTCTTTTTCATTAATCGTTTTATCTAAAACTATACCTGTGTCAATATTGAAGACTGAACTTAAATCTTTTAAAAATACTTTAGATGATATAGATATTTCTATATTTCCTACAAATTTATTTTCATAAAACACAACTTTAGTAACTTTATAATTAACATCTTTCTTAGTAATCTTAAAACCACTAAGTTTTCTATTTTTATCTATTGAATCGAGCGTAACATTAATATTATAATTTAATGATGAGATAATTGAATTTATTTTTTTACGGTCTTTTTGAACCATAGCTTGTACTAAACCATCTAAATTAGCAATTTTATCTAATTCATTTTTTAATCTTTTCTCTTCATCTTTTATGTTTAGATTAAACATATTTTTTGTAGAAATTGTTATATTTTGAAATTGCTTATCTAATGAATTTTCAAACTGATAAGTTAAAAATATATTACCAATTATCCATGAAATAAATAAAACGACTATACTTAATGAAACAGTTTGCATCTTTATACGATTTTGAATATTCATTGTAACTTTCCCCCTAAACATGACTATTAAGTTAGTAGGGTATTTTAGCATTTTAACCTAAACTTTTACAAACAACCACTCTCTTTTTGTATAAATGTGCCAATATATAATCCCTTTTATCAATGTTTCTATATTCATAATAACAAAAATTGCAATTATTGAAAAACCCATTTTATATGCTATATAGGATGGAATTACTCTAAAAAACCAAAGTGAAAACACATTGATTTTTAAAGTTGTTTTTGTAGCTCCAGCACCTCTTAAAGCTCCAGAATAAACAAACATTATTGCTAATGGAATTTGTGCTAAACCCACAAGTATAAGGTAATAAGATGCTACCCTTATAGTAGCTATATCTTGTGTAAAAAAACTAACTAAAAATTCAGGAAAAAGTATCAAAATAGTACCAACACTACCCATAAATATATAAGCAATTCTCCCACTTATAATTCCCATATTGTAAGCTCTATCTAAATTATTTGCACCTAGACTTTGACCTACTAGTGCCATAGCAGCGATAGAAAAACCAAAACCAGGCATAAAAGCGATACCCTCGATACGAAGTCCAACTTGATAACCCGCTAATTCTGCCGTACCATACGCTGTAATGATAGAAACAAAAACTAAAAAACTCATACTAGATATACCACGGTCAAGCGAAGCACTCCATCCAACATTCCAAACTCTTTTTATATCTTTAATACTAATAATTGGTATAATATTTAGTTTTGCATCTTTTGTTTTTAAAAGTAATATATATGCTATAACATTAAAACTATAAGCGATTATAGTCGCATATCCAGCTCCCTCTATCCCTATAGCAGGCATACCAAAATGACCAAAAATCAGAACATAATTTAAAAAAGCATTTATACCTGCTGAAACTAATTTTATGTATAAAGAACTTTTAGTGTCTCCAGCTGATGAGAGTGCATTATAGAGTAATGTATCTATAAAAATAACTACAATTCCAAGTGACAATATTTTAAAATATAGACTACCTTGATGCACAACATCCCCAGATGCTCCCATCATAGAAAAAATAGCTTCACTTCCAAAATATCCACCAACACTTACAATGATAGACAACACAGATGCAAATATCATTAGTGAATACAACAATGCAGATGCTCGTTTTTTTCTACCCTGCCCTATAAACCTAGAGATAAGAGCATTGCCACCAACTACATATAGTGTCATTAAAACATTTATAACCATCATAAACTGCATACTCATACCAACAGCAGCCAAAGCTGACACACTAACCATACCAACCATAATCATATCAATAAGGACTTGAAGTATATCTACTAGATGTTTTAATGCAGCAGGTAGTGCAAGTGAGAAAACTTTTTTAGTGTCGTTTGAAATCACTAACACCTTTTATTTAGTCGATAACCCTCTGCTCTTATACTTTCTATAAGACCATCTGGAAGAAGTTTACGAATCTCTTTAACATGGGTTGCTATTGTATTTGACTTTACAAAATCATCATCCCATACTTCATTAATTAAAATATCATAAGTAACTGTATGATTTCTATACTTAATTAATATTTTTAATATTTTTCTTTGTATTTTAGTTAGTTTTATGAGTTTATCACCATTATAAAGTTGTAACTCATCCATATCATATAAAAAACCATTTTCTAGTTCAACTTTTGTATAATTATGCTTATCTGAAAGTTTTTGTATTCTTAACCAAAGTTCTACTAAATCAAATGGTTTTTTTAAGTAATCACTACACCCTAAAGAGTATGCTTTTTCAATATTTTGTATATCTTTATACGCAGTCATAAATATAGTATGGATATTTTTACCTAAGCGTTTAATCCACTCTATCACTTCATAACCATCTGCCCCTGGTACTTCAATATCCAAAAGTGCTATATCTGCATCAAACTTAGACTTTTTTAAAAGCACTTCACCATCAGTATATGACTCTACTTCAAAACCTTTCATCTCTAAAAACTCTTTTATATTAGAATTTAAAATATATTCATCTTCAAGTAGAAGTATCTTCATAAAATTCCCCTTTAGCGAATTATAACTTTTTTTCTTCATAGTTTCTCCATACTTTTAAAATACTATATGAATAATTTTAATAATGGAGTTAATCTATGCCCAATTTAAAAAATATTGATAAAATCAAAGAACTAACTAAAGAATTATCTATACTTTATGTTGAAGATGAAGAATCAGTACGGCAACCTGTAACTGAAATATTAAATAATTTTTTTAAAAAAATAATCGTTGCAAAAGATGCTTTAGAAGGTCTTGATTTATATTCAAAATATATGGATGAAATAGATTTCATAATTTCTGATATAAATATGCCTAATATGAATGGTCTTGATATGATTGAACAAATTAGACAAAAAAATCAAGAAATTCCAGTTGTTATAAGCACTGCATACAACGAACAAAATTATTTCTTAAAATCTATAGAATTAAAAATAAACAAATACCTTTTAAAACCTTTAAAACAAAACAATCTTATTGAGATGATAAGAGATATTTCTATGGAGATTAATGATAAAAAAACTTTAAAAGAACTCTTGAAAAACAAAAGAAAAATTGAACTTAAAGAGAAAGAGATGAATACTGTTTCTATGATTAGTGGTGCTTATGCATCCCCTGCTGTGATTTTTCATAATGGTAAAGCAACACACTTTTCAGAACCTTTTATAAAACTCTTTAAAGATAGAAAAGATATATCACTAATAGATATTTACATAGATACAGAAAATATCTTTAAAAAACAAAAAGGTTGTTTAAAATCATTTGCAAAATATGACGATAAAAATAAACTAAACAATAAAGTGACAATACCTCAAAAAATTGGTCATAGAGTATTTAGAGTTCATAAAAAATCTATAAACTTAGACGGGAAATCAGATATTTTTACACTTATTGACATCACTATAGAGGAGTATCAAAAAATAAAAATAGACTCTTTTGCTGAAGCCTTAACTGATATGGTTATAGAACATAAATCTCAAAAAATTCTACAAGAACCAAAGACTATTAAAGAAGATTTAATACTCCTTGAAGAGGGTTCACTGATAGTGATAAAAGATGATATGAAAACATTACTAAGAAAAAATCATAAAAAAAATGCCATTTCATCTACAGAATTTTTAAGTCGCATCGATAAAGAGGACTTAAAGGATTTACAAGAGTTAGATGATTTAGATAAAGATTTATTTGATGCTGTAAGTGAACTAGAAGATGGAGATTTCAATCAGCTTCAAAAAATAAGTAGTTACATTTCACAATATGCTGATGCTATCTACCATTTAGAAGATTTTACAGACTTATATATTGTTATAAAAGATTTATCTAATCTATTAACTTCTATAGATTCCCAATCAATTGAAAGTTCTAAATATACTACATTTTTTTTATATCTAAATAGCATTAGAGAAGATTTAGCATCTTGGAGAAGAAATGTTTTTATAGAACAAAATACTCAAGATATTCACTACTTAGATTCATCTCTCATAAATACATCATTAGAGATAGAAATTTTACTTTCTAATAAACAAGACACATCTACTTTAGAAGATGATGGCAGTGATTTAGAATTTTTTTAAAACTGGAGAAAAATCATGTATGACACAACAAACTTAAAAGAAATTTCTGCAAACTTCACTATACTTATAGCTGAAGATGATGAACCTACAAGAGGTCAGATTCAAGGTATATTGGAACTTTTTTTCTCAGATGTTTACATAGCAAAAAATGGTGTAGAAGCCTTTGAAATATACAAAGAAAAAAAGCCAGATATTATAATGACAGACTTAACAATGCCTCGCATGTGTGGTATAGAGCTTACTAAATCTGTAAGAGAACTACATCCAAATCAAAAAATAATAGTTATGTCTGCTCATACTGAAACAGACATTATAGTTAATGCTATAAGAAGTAATATTGATGGTTATGTACTTAAACCTCTAAACGCTATGCAAATGTTTGAAGCATTAGAAAAAACAGCTGTATCTTTAAAAATGGAAAAAGAAAATATCTCTTATCAGAAAAATCTAGAACTAAGAGTTGAAAAACAAGCCCAAGAACTCATAAAACGACTAGAGTACGATTCATTAACAAATTTACCAAATAAAATAAAACTACAACTGGATTTTAACCAAAACAGATGCAGTGAATTTATCCTACTAAATATAGATAATTTTTCTCAAATTAATAGTGCCTATGGACATGAAGATGGGGATATTTTACTTCAAAAAGTTGCAACTTTCTTACAATTTAATATAGATGAAACTATATATAGAGGTAATGGAGATGAGTTTCTTATATCGTTAAAATCAGCAACTCCTGATGAAGCATTAGAACTAGCACAAACTATAAAAGATAAAATTTATACAGAACATTTTTCCATTACTCAAACTTCTGTGCGATTAACTTTCTCTATAGCCATAGTATCTGTAAATGAAGATGATGATGATATTCCTTACTCAAAAGCCCAGCTAGCTATTATGGATATGAGAAAACTTCATAAAAACATCATTGGACGCTATGAGGAACAATCTCAAACAAAAATATATAACAAACAGATGAACGAATGGGCAAATAAAGTTAAACTTGCTCTTGATGATGGATCTCTTCTGCCTTACTATCAACCTATTGTAAATTTATCTACAAATGAGGTAGAAAAATATGAATGTCTTGCAAGAATAATAGAACAAGATAACCCAATAAGCCCTTTTTATTTTATTGAACCAGCTCGCATTGCAGGTATGGTTACAGATATTACAAGAGAGATGATTCAAAAAGCGTTTACTACATTTAGTAATTCCGATAAAGAGTTCTCCATAAATATTACAGATGATGATTTTAAAGAGGAATATTTAATAAACTATCTACAAGATAATTGTAAAAAATTTAATATAAAACCTTCTCAAGTTGTTTTAGAAGTTCTTGAAAACATTAGTAACTATGACGCTTCCCATGCTATTAAACAAATAGATACACTTAAAGAAATAGGTTTTCAAATAGCTATAGATGATTTTAGAGCAGAGAGTTCAAACTTTGCTAGAGTTCAAAAACTAAAAATTGATTATATAAAGATAGATGGTGCATTTATAAAAGATATTGCAACAAATAAGAACTCCCTTATTATCACAAAAACAATAGTATTTTATGCTAAAAACTGCGGTATAAAAACTATTGCTGAATTTGTTCACAATAAAGAGACCTACGAAATTGTAAAAGAACTAGGTATTGATTATGCACAAGGCTTTTATCTAGCAGAACCACTAAAAGATATCTTATGAATTTAAGCGAAAAACTAAAAGAAAATACAAAAAATCTAACAGTTTTATATGTGGAAGATGAAGATGATACAAGGTCTCAAATTTCACAAATATTGGAACTATTTTTTAAAAATGTTTATGTAGGTATAAATGGATTAGATGCTTTAAAAATCTATAAAGAAAAGCATATAGATTTAGTTATGACTGATTTAACCATGCCTAAAATGAATGGTTTAGAAATGATAAAAGAGATGAAAAAAACTAATATCAATCAACATGTGATAGTTCTAACTGCACACAATAGTAGTGAAAATCTTATGGAAACCATGGACCTACAAATAGATGGATTTTTACTAAAACCTATGAAAATGGACAAAATGTTAAGCCTACTACATAAAATAACTCACACTATAAATCTTGAAAAAAGAGAGAAATCATGCATACAATAAATTACAAATACACAAACGATGAAGAACTAAAAGTATGGCTAAATCAAAATAATTTTAAAAATGAAAAGGAGTGTTTAGTACAATTTTTTTGTGGCATACCTACTAAAGATATAATGCAGTCAATCGCTTCAATTTTAAGTGAAAACTTACCAAATGCACATATTATAGGTTCAACAACTGATGGTGAAATTATGGATGATACAGTAACTTTAAATTCTATAATCGTTAGTGTATCTATATTTGAAAAAAGTAAAATCTACTCTGCCTATGCCAACTATGATACAAACTCTTATGATATGGGGTATATACTTGCAAAAAAACTAGACAGTAAAGATGCTAAAGCTATGATTTTATTTACAACTGGTTTAGCTATAAATGGTGAGCATTTTTTAAATGGTGTGAGAGAAATATCTAATGGTAATTACACTATATCTGGTGGTTTAGCTAGTGATAATGGAAAATTTGAACAAACATATGTATCACATAGAAATAAAGTTATAAAAAAAGGTGCTGTTGGTGTTTTGTTGTCTGGTGATGAGCTAAATGTAAAAAACAACTATATATTGGGATGGGAAGCAGTTGGTTTACCTATGAAAATAACAAAAAGTAAAAACAATAGAGTTTATGAGCTTGACAATACACCGATTATAGAAATATACAACAAATACTTCACTGAAAAAATTTCAAAACTACTACCTCAGATTGGTGCAGAGATACCACTTATAGTGAAAAGAAACTCTAAAAATATAGCAAGAGCTACACTAAATAGATATGATGATGGGTCTTTGCTTTTTGCTGGAAATATGATTGAGGGTGAAGAGGTTCGTTTTGGGATAGGTAGTGTAGAAAATATACTAAAAAATTCAGCAAAAATATGTAGTAAATTTTCTAAGCAATGTAATCCTGAGTCTACATTTGTATATTCATGTATGGCAAGAAGAAGACTACTAAAATCACAAGCGAATACAGAACTAAAAATTATGGCTTCTAAAGCTACTACAAGTGGTTTTTTTACAAATGGTGAATTTTATTCAGACAAAGAAAGCAACTATCTTTTCAATGAGACTTTAACTATGCTAGCTCTAAGTGAAAAAGAACTAATCAGCTCAAATGAAACAATAAAAAAAGATGAAAATAAAGTGGAAAACTTTGAAGATAATAAAATGATATATGCTTTAACACATATGACAAATATTATAGCAAAAGAGTGGCAAGAAAAACTAGAAGCTGAGATACTTAAAAACCAAGAAAAAGATAAGCAAAGTTATCAACAAGCTAAACAAGCTCAAATGGGTGAAATGATAGGAATGATAGCACACCAATGGAGACAACCACTCAATGCTATAAGTGCCACAAGTATCAACTTGTCTTTACTCTCTAGTATGAATATGCTTAAAGATGAAAAAGTACAAAAAGATAGTGATTTCATACAAGACCAATGTCACAAGATGTCTGAAACTATAAATACATTTATGAACTTTGTAAAACCTGCCAAAGAATCAAAAAGTTTCCAACTTTCACACACTATAGATGCGATTATGCAAATAATGGGTGCTCAACTAGCCAACCATAATATAGATGTAATCATAGAACCTAAAGATATTTCTATAGTAGGATATGAAGATTTACTAGAACAAGTGATTATAAATTTATTATCAAATTCAAGAGATGCATTTAATAATGTAGGTTTAAAAGATACAAAAGAGGAGATAACAGATAAGTTTATAAAAATAACTATTGATAAAAAAGATGAAATTCCACTCATCATTATAGAGGATAATGCAGGTGGCATACCTAAAGATATACAAGAGAAAGTCTTTAATCCTTACTTTACTACAAAAGAGCAAGGTAAAGGTACTGGAATTGGGCTGTATATGAGTATGGATATTATGAAAAAAAGTTTTGGAGGATATTTAAAATACAGACTTATTGATAATGGTAGTCAATTCGAAATTGTACTCGGGGGGGGGAGATAGATGCAAAGATGCCATGATAAAAACAAAATAATAATTTCAATCATTCTAATATTTATTTTAATTAATATATCAATTTATAAATTAACCTCTATTGATTCTAAACAGCGGATAGAAAAAGCTTTAAATGAAAATATAGATAAATTGAGAACACACTATGAAGTGATACTTTACGAACAAAATATTACAGCTAACATTTTATACAATACTACAGTAAAAAATAAAAAATTCATTCAAATACTAAAAGATGCCAGATACGCTTCAACAACAAAACAAATTATTTTAAGAAAAAAAATGGAAGAACTTTTACAGAATCTATATGAAAAAAGTAAAAAAAGAGGTGTATTACAATACCATTTTATCTTTCCTAACAATACAGTGTTTTTAAGAATGCACAAACCATCTAAATTTGGAGATGATTTAACTAGCATAAGAAGTGATTTTAATTATGTAAATAAAAATAAAAAATATATCAGTAGCTTTAATCAAGGTAGAACTTCACATGGATTTAGAAATGTATTTCCTATATTTGATGAACAAAATAATCATATTGGTGCTATGGAGCTGTCATTTTCTAGCGATAGACTTCAAAATTATTTAACTGAGATAAATCATATACATACACATTTTTTAGTTAACAAAAGAATTTTTGATTCAAAAGCTTGGAAAAGAGATGATTTAATTTTTAAATATTCTCAGAGTGCTGAAGATAAAAACCTAATGATAACAATGACATCTAATCATACAGAAAAAAAATGTATTATAGATAATAAAAAACTACTAAAACCAAAACAAGATTTTATAAATAAAAATATTGAAAAAGGTGATAATTTTAGTGTATATATTCAAAAAAATGATAAAACACATATTGCTTCATTTTTAGCTATAAAAAATATAGATAAACAAACTGTAGCTTGGCTAGTCTCTTACGATGAAAGTGAATTTATTAACTTTACCCTTAATGGAGTAAATAGCGTTAGATTATTTAGTTTTATAATATCTTTAATCATTATGTATTTTATGATTTCATTAGTTTTAACTAAAAATAAACTATCCAAATTACATAAAGAGCTTGAAAAAAAAATAGAACTAGCATTAGATGAAAATGCCAAACAACAACATACTATAGAACAACAAGCTAAACAATCTCAAATGGGTGAGATGGTAAATATGATAGCCCACCAATGGAGACAACCACTAAATGCTATAAGTGCTACTAGTATAAATTTATCTTTACTTTCAAGTATGGAGATGCTTGAAAATGAAAAATTACAAAAAGAGAGTGATTTTATACAAAATCAATGTCAAAATATGTCAACAACAAT
Source organism: Campylobacterota bacterium (assembly GCA_034659595.1). GTDB lineage: Bacteria > Campylobacterota > Campylobacteria > Campylobacterales > Sulfurimonadaceae > Sulfurimonas. The sequence goes on along the minus strand of JAYEHQ010000070.1, from coordinate 64,138 downwards.
AAATACATTTATGGAATTTGCAAAACCATCTAAAGAATCAAAAGAATTTAAGCTTAATAATACAGTGAAAACTATAATAAATATAATGAAAACTCAACTATCAAATTACGATATAAATGTAAGCATAAATACAACAGATGAAAATATAAAATTAGTAGGATATGAAGATTTACTTGAACAAGTCATTATAAATATATTATCCAATGCAAGAGATGCTTTTGAAGAAATAAATAATGATAATAAATTTATAAAAATAGATATAGATACTCAAAAAGATATACCTATAATAACTATAGAAGATAATGCTGGTGGTGTACCAAAAAATATTCAAGAAAAAATATTTAATCCTTACTTTACAACAAAAGAGCAAGGTAAAGGAACAGGATTGGGTCTTTATATGAGTTTAGATATAATTCAGAAAAGCTTTGGTGGTGATTTGAAATACAGACTTACTGATGATGGAAGTAAGTTTGAAATAATTTGTGGGAGTATAGAAGATGTCAAAATATAATGATGCTGTAATGATAGCAAAAAATGTTTACTGGGTTGGGGAGCTTATGGATAATGATGCCTTTCAATGTCATGCTTATCTCATAGTAGATGCGAAAGAATCTATCTTAATTGACTCTGGGTCTATGTTTGAATATGAAAGTATAAAAAGAAAAGTAGAATCAATCATACCACTAAAAAATATAAAATATATAATAGCCCATCATCAAGACCCTGATGTATGTGCGAATACACCAGCCTTTGAAAAAGAGATAGATAGAGATGATTTACTAATAGTTTCACACTCTAGGAATATCGCACTTATCAAACATTATGCTATAAAATCAAATTACTATATTATAGAAAAAAATAACTTTAAACTTAAAACAAAAAACCTTTCTTTAGAATTTATCACGACCCCCTACTCTCATGCACCAGGGGCTTTTACAACATATCTAAATAATACTAAAACACTTTTTAGTAGTGATATTTTTGGAGCTGTTGAAGAAAGCTGGCATTTTTATGCTAATGAAAATTATTTCAATGAGATAAAGCTTTTCCATGAAAACTATATGCCAAGTCAAGATATTTTAAATTATTCTCTTAACAAGATACAATCATTAGATTTAGAACTAATTGCTCCACAACATGGCTCTTTGATAAAAAAAGAATATATTGACCTAATAATAGATGAACTAAAAGAACTAAAATGTGGAGTTTATATAGAAGATGCTTATAAAGAATCTCTTTTGTATAAAAATAAGTTGTTAAAAGAGAAAGAGCAACAAGAACAAAAAAATGCTAAAAAACTAGAACTGATTATGGATTTACAAGAAGATATAATCACTATAATAACTGATGGACAAAATCTAAAATATATAAATAAAGCTTTTTTCAAATTTACTAATTTTAAAAATATACAAGATTTTAAACAAAACCATAACTGTATATGTGAACTATTTTTAGATTCTGACAATGAGAAATATATTAAATCAACATATAAAGAAAATGAAAATTATAACTGGATAAATCATCTACTTGAAAATCAAAACCAAGAACTTTATGCAATTATGAAAAACTCTATAAATATAGATACCCTATTTAAAGTAGATATAAAAAAATTTACATTTGATGAAAATGAAAAAGATGAATATTTAGTTACTTTTCATGATATTACTGAATATATAGAAAGTTTAGATTTTCTTGATATTATCTCAAATATAGATGATTTATACTTTTGTATAACAAATTACAAATGGGAACTTTTAAAAATAAGTGATTCTCTAGCTAAAATTTTAAAGCTTGAAAATTTTAATAAAGAGGAGCATTTATTATCTGATTTTTTCAATACTAAAGATATAAAATTGATAAATCAACATATAAGCAATAACGATTCATCCCCTTTTGAAATAAAATTAAGATATAACGATAAAAAAATCCCTATCATGGCACAAGAATATTTTGGTAATATAAATCAAAAACCTGTTGTTGTAAGTATTTTTAGAGATTTACGCTCTATCAAAGCTATAGAAAAAGAGTCAAATAAAAAAGACTTGATACTTTTTCAACAATCAAAAATGATACAAATGGGTGATATGGTAAATATGATAGCCCACCAATGGAGACAACCACTAAATGCTATAAGTGCTTCTAGTAGTAAAATTCTTTTAGAAAAAGAACTTAATATTCTTAGTGATGATGAGTTTATAAATAGTAACTATTTTATACAAAGTCAATGTCAAAAAATGTCAAAAGTTATAAATACTTTTTTAAACTATTCAAATCCATCTAAAGAGATGACAGAATTTAAAATTATAGATATGATAAATGATATACTCGAATTAGTCGAAACACAATTTAATAATCATAATATAAAAATAATTGTAGAAGATAAAAATAAAATAGCTATAAGTGTAAATGGTTATTGCAATATGCTTGAACAAGTAATAATAAACCTCCTAATGAATGCAAGAGATGCTTACAGTGAGATAGACTCCACAAATAATAAACAGATATATATTACAATACATACTAATAAAACAATAACTATAACAGATTATGCTGGTGGAATTACTCAAGAAAATCAAGAAAAACTTTTCACACCATATTTCACAACGAAAGAACAAGGTAAAGGTACAGGACTTGGTTTATATATGAGTAAACGCATTATAAATGAGCAATTTAATGGTGATTTAATTTATAAAAGTATAGATGGTGGTAGTATATTTGAAATAATTTGTGGATATAAGTAAAATGGATGATAAAATATCTCATGAGATAAGTAACTATCTGCATCAAATTATAAGTAATGCTGAATTAATTTCTAAAGATGAAAAAAATATTAAACATATTCAAATGATTCAAAATGCAGCATATAGTATAGATGCTCTCATAACAGATACCACGGTAATAAAACCAACCATATCAATAAACAGTAATTCTAATAATATTGAACTTACAAAATTTAAAAATCTAAATATTTTAGTAGTTGATGATATTATCGACAATATTTATATAATGGAAAATATTTTCAACACTCTTTCATGTAATATGGTATCTGCTATGAATGGTGAGGAAGCAATAAGTACATTTAAAAATGGATTTATCCCTAATATAGTTTGTATGGATATGATAATGCCAGGTATGGATGGTACATCTACAACAAAGGAACTAAAAGAGTTAGGCTGTGATGCTTATTTTATAGCTATCAGTGCTTTAAAAAATCAATCACATGAGATAACTTCACTTTTTAATTGTTGGTTACCAAAACCATTTACACTTGAACAAATAGTTGATGCATTATCTGGTTATAACAATCAAAATACTAAAAATCAACATATAAATACAACATTTAAAATAGATTCAGAAATATCAAATGAGATAAAAAAAGAACTACTTTATATGGCTGAAAATGGTTTATATACTTCACTAAAAAGAGTGATTTCCTCACTTGATGAATCTAAATCAAAAGAGTTTTTAAACTCATCCCTAAAAAATATCGACCTACACTCAATAATAAAGTCTCTCATATGAACCAAAAAATACTAATAGTTGATGATAAAGCTGAAAATATAGCTGTTCTTACAAATATACTCGAACCTCTAAATTATGAACTAGTTATAGCTTTAAATGCACAAGAAGCTTTTAAACGGATAAAACTTTATGATTTTAATCTTATACTACTTGATATTATTATGCCAGATATAGATGGTTATGAGGTTTGCAAAAAATTCAAAGCCAACCCTAAATATGTGGATATTCCTATAATTTTCTTAACTTCACTAGCTGGAGTAGAAAACAGAATAAAAGCTTTTGAATGTGGTGGAGATGATTATATAACAAAACCTATAATCCATAAAGAGTTACTAGCAAAAATCAACTTACATCTTCAAAAAGGTATGATTGTAAAAGCACTTAAATCATTACTTCGTAAATCCTACCATGAACTTTATAACCCACTAGCTATAATCAATACATCATTAGAATTACAAAATATGAAATATGGAAATACAAAATATATGGACTCAATAACTGTTGCATCCAAAGGTTTACAAATCGTTTATGATGATTTATACTACTCTCTTTCATCCAAAACACAACAGGAAAATATAATAACTATTGAACTTACAAAATATATACAAGATAGAATTAATTATTTTCATAATCTTGCAAAAAGTAAAAATATAACTATTAATTTTCATAATTTTCAAAAAAGTAATATACAAATAAGAGAAATAGATTTACAAAGAATAATAGATAATACATTATCAAATGCTATAAAATATGCAAAACCAACTTCAACTGTTACAATAGAAGTTATTGATACAAAAAATTTTACTATTTTAACATCTCATAATATTGGTAGTACAATTAAAAATCCAAAAAAAATATTTGACAAAGGTTATAGAGAAAACTTTGAACAAATTGGTATGGGGATAGGTTTAGAGATAGTGTCATTTATCTGTAAAAACTATAAAATACAACCAAAAGTAACCTCAGAAAATGGAGCTACATTATTTACTTATAAAATACCAAAAACTAACTAAGTATCTCTCCATACAAAAGCACTAAAACTTCATACTTTCTCCATACTTTTTTAATAATATAGGGATGAAGATTAAATATTTCAAATAAAAGAGTCAGATATGAAAAAATTAAATTTAACAATGTTATATGTAGAAGATGAAGCTGATACAAGAGAACGATTATCTGAAGTTTTTAAACATAAAGTTCAAACTCTTTATGTTGCAAAAGATGGTAAAGAAGCATTAGAACTATTTAAAAAGCATCAAATTAATTTTATTGTTAGTGATTTTAATATGCCAAATATGAATGGTATTGAGCTATGTAATGCTGTAAAAAAAATAAATAGACATATATTTTTCACACTTTTAACAGCGTTTGATGATTTTGAGTTACTTACAAATGCAATTGATGCTCATGTAGATAAATTTTTAAAAAAACCTGTAAATGCAAAAAAACTGTTCCAAACTCTTGATAATATTTATGAAAAAATCGAAAATGAATTTCAACTTGAAAGATCAACAGTTTGCCTACAAGAAGCAGAAAAAATAGCTAATCTTGCTTACTGGGATGTTAATCTATCTAAAAAAGAGATACACTTCTCAAAAGAAGTATATGAGTTATTTAATTTAAAAGAACCACTAAATCATATTGAATTATCAAAGATTATTGTAGATGACTATAAAGATAAATTTTTAGATATATTTAATACAAAAATTTTTACTGAAGAAAATATTGATGAAATCATATCTATATGTGATAAGAATTCTCAACTAAAGTACTTTAAAGTAACTGCTAAAAGATGGAAAAGTTCAATTTGTGGAAAATGGCATCTTATAGGTATATTTCAAGACATCACACACTTTGAACTTCAACGATTAGAACTTTTAAAAGAATCTCAATCTGATCCTATGTTGAAAATTTCAAATAAAAAAAGAATTTCTTCCCAACTAGAAGATTTAATAAAATCATCAAAAAGATATGGTCATCCTATTGGTGTTATATTTTTTGATATAGATAACTTTAAAGGTATTAATGACAAATACGGACATCTTGCTGCAGACTGCATATTGGTACAATTAGCACAACTTATACAAAAAAACATAAGACAAAGTGATTTTTTTGGAAGATGGGGAGGTGACGAATTTATTATTATAAATAGTCATACAAATCCAGATGCTGTTATAACTTTAACAAATAAAATCTTAGAAAAAATAAAAGAATTTAATTGGGAAAAAAATATAAACCTTACAATAAGTGCAGGTTTATCATTTTATGAAGCTGGAGATAATGTAAAATCACTTATACATAGGGCTGATTTAAAGATGATAGATGCTAAAAATAGTGGTAAAAATAGATATGTACATTAAATAACTTCCTCACAAAAGAGCATCTCCCACCCATGAAAAATAAGTACAACTTTTTTAAGTTTTACACCATTTATACCTATCATCTCTTTTGGAAGTTTATTATTTATTTGATACTTATTTATAAAGTATTGTATCAAAACAATTAAACTTTTTTCGCTACAAATCTAAGCCAAAAGTAACCAAAGAGTCCTGCAAAAAGAGACGCTGCTAAAATCCCTACTTTTGCTTGAAAAATCATAGTATCATTACCTAAAAATGCCAAATCTGCTACAAATATAGACATAGTAAAACCAATACCACCAAGAAATGCAATACCAAAAATTTGACTCATTGTACTTCCCTCAGGTAATTTTGCAATTCCTAGTTTTATAGCTAACCAAGATACACCAGCTATACCTATAACTTTTCCAAATATTAGACCAAAAATAATTCCCATAGATATAGGGGTAACAATAGTCTCACCAATGGAGGAAAAATCTATAGATATACCAGCATTAGCAAGAGCAAACAAAGGTATGACAATAAGAGCAACAGGAAGATGCAAGTCATGTTCTAATCTTGATGCTGGAGTTCCAACTGCATCTATCCTATCTTTTATATTTGTAAGTATAGCTTTTTGTTTCTCATGCATCATATGGTCAGTCGCTATTGGATAATTATCGTACTCATCTAGTAAATTTTTTGTATGTTGCGTAAAATCTAATGGTGTTTGTTTTGGTTTTGATGGTATAGCCATAGCAGCGATAACTCCAGCTATGGTAGCGTGAACACCAGATTCAAGCATAAAAAACCACATAAATAAGCCAACTATAAAATATGGCAAAATCATGTGGATACCAACACGGTTAAATCCAATCATTACTAAAAAAGAGATTCCAGCTAAAGTAAGTGGAAGAATATTGATTTGTTCTGTGTAAAAAATAGCAATAACTATAACTGCACCTAAATCATCCACGATAGCTAATGCAACTAAAAATGTTACAAGTGCTGGTGAAACTCTTTTACCTAAAAAAACCAAGGCACTAATAGCAAAAGCAATATCTGTAGCCATTGGGATACCCCAACCATTAAAAGCTTCTGTATTATAGTTTATACTTAAGTAAATTAAAGCTGGTAATACCATACCACCAATAGCTGCAACTATTGGTAAAATTGCATCTTTAAAACTTGATAATTCCCCTACTAAAATCTCTCGTTTTATCTCTAAGCCGATTATGAAGAAGAATATCGCCATTAAACCATCATTTATCCAATGATGAATAGTATTTGATAATGCCCATGAACCGACTACAAAATCTATTTTCATATGAAAAAAATGGAGATACGCTTCTGTAAGTGGTGTATTTGCAAGTATAAGAGCAAGTGCAGTCATAAACATTAGAACAATACCAGTTGTTGTTTGAGCATGGATAAAGTGTTCAAAAGGGGTTGCCATTTTATTAAAAGCTTTTTCCCATGGTGCGTATAGTTTCATTTTAATTTTCTCCTTAACATTTCATAGCTATTTTATAATTTTAAATAAATTTTCATAAAACTTATCTCTGTTACCAACTTTTAGAACTAATACTATTATTTCATCTTTTTTAACTTCATAGGCAAGTCTAAAACCAGAATTTTTAAGTTTGATTTTGTAAATATTCTCAAAGCTACTTAATTTATCTTTTTGAACAATAGGATTTTCTAATCTTTGTTTTAGCTTTTTTTTAAACTGTTCTTTTATCGTATAATCTAGTTTATTCCACTCTTTTAATGCTTTAGGCTTAAAATCTAAATCATAAATCATCTATATTTACCCTTATAGATTTTTCTCCATCATCTAATCTTTCTTTAACTTCCTGAGCTAAATAATAATCATCTACTATCTCTATAATCTTTTCATAATAAGCACTAGGCACTAAATAAGCACTAGGTTTATTATGATTTAGTATAGCTATAACTTCATCCCCAGCCTCTTCAAGTAATTTAGTAGGTGATTTTTTAAGTTCCGTAATACTTGCTGTATAATTTGATAAAATAGTTTGCATATTAATACCTTTTTTAGTGTTTTATAAGGTACTAATTATAGCATATTTAATAATTTGTTCATTAACATTTCATAGCCTCATCAATCATAGCTATAGCTGTCTTTTCTGTCTCAACTACTATGTGTGATAAGTTTAAATTTAAAAGTTCATCTCTCTCTTCAAACTTATTTACCTTAACTATTGTTCTAGTATTGTGTGTTAAATCATTTACAACTTCGCATATATGGTTTAATTTTTTACTATTACCAACTGATATGATAACTGATGAAGCTTCTTTAATATTTACAGCTTCTAAAATAGTTTTTTGTGATGCATTTCCAAAAATTACTGGCAAATTTTGTTTTTGAGCATCTGCAACTGTTTTAATATCACCCTCTATAGCTATAAACTCTATACCTTTATCTTGTATAAGTTTTGAAATATGTTTACCCAATCTTCCATAACCAATAAGCACCATGTGATTAGTTAATTTTTCTTGTTTTATATCTAGCGTACAACTATCGCCATCTTTTGAAAAACTGAATATATCCGTTATTGTAGATAAGTTTCTAAGTACAAAAGGTGTGATTATCATAGAGATAACAACTATAACTATAAGTATTTGACCAACATTTGGATCTAACAATCCATTTGCATAAGAGAGTTCAAATATAACTAATGCAAATTCACCTAATTGAAAGATAGAAAATGCTGTTTTAATAGAGTCTCTTGAAGTTGATTTAAATCTAAAAATACTATAAATAATAGCTATTTTTATCACTATTAGAGCTGGAAGAAGTAAAGATATAGTAAGAATATTTTCAAAAATTATTTTAAAATCAAGTTGCATCCCAACTGTTATGAAAAATATACCTAAAAGTAAATCTCTAAAAGGGATAAGGTCAGCTTCTACTTGATGCTTATAATGTGTCTCCGCTATCATCATACCAGCTATAAATGCACCAAGAGAGTATGAGAATCCTAACTGATGAGCAACAAATGAAGCACCTATAACTATAAGTAAAATAGAACTTATAAATATCTCATTTGATTTTGTTTTACTAACTTGATGAAAAAATGGTTTAAGTAAGTATTTCCCTGCAAAATAAAGTCCAACGAGTAAAAGCATTGCTTTTGAAAATGTCAATAAAAGCAAATCAGAGATAGAACCACTTTGGATAGAAAAAATAGTTATCATAAGTAAAATAGGAATTACCGCTATATCTTGAAATAGTAATACACCTAAAACTTTACGACCATAAGGTTTATTTATATCACCATTTTCATTTAAAAGCTTAAGCACTATGGCAGTTGAAGAGAGTGCTAATGCTGAACCAATAACTATGGCTGATTTCAGTTCAATACCAAAAAAAACATTTGCCATAAAACTAAAAAATAAAGCCGTTACTATTACTTGAAGTCCACCATATAAAAAAACCTCTTTTTTCATTTTTATCAAATGTTTTACCGAAAACTCTAAGCCTATGGTAAACATTAAAAAAACTACACCAAACTCTGCTATCTCTTTTAGTTCATTATTATGAACTGCATCATGCAAATCAAAACCATAAGCTATAATAGTTCCTGTAGCTATATAACCTATGATAGTTGGGATACCAAACCGTTTTAAAAACAGATTTAACAGCGTCGATACGAATATTGTAAAAATTATAATCTCTAGCATCTTATTTTCCTTTGCTTATTATCAGCTCTTTTAACTCTTTTATCTCATTTTGTAATTTTATCATTTCTAACTTTATTTCATTATCATTGTTTATTATATCTTGTTTATCTTTCATCTCATTCATAGCATCTACAACTATAGCTATAATAAGATTTATAATAATAAAAGTAGCTAAAAAGATAAATGGTACAAAGAACATCCAAGCAAGTGGATAAACTTCCATGATAGGACGAACTATCCCCATAGACCATGATTCTAATGTCATCACTTGAAATAAAGTATAAAATGAATCCCCTAATGTACCAAACCATTGTGGAAATTTTTCACTAAATAATTGTGTTGACATAATAGCAAAAATGTAAAAGAAGAGTGTAAGCAAAGCTCCAATAGATGCAATACCAGGTACAACTTTGATAAGTGCAGTTACAATCTTTCTCATTTGAGGAACAATTGTGATAAGTCTAAATAATCTTAAAACTCTTAAAACCCTAAAAATCTCAAATCCATCACTTGTAGGGACTAAAGATATAGCAACTATAGTAAAATCAAAAAGTGACCAAGGGTCTTTAAAAAACTCTTTTTTATGAACAGATATTCTCATAATTATCTCTATTGTAAATATTGAAACAACTATAAAGTTAAATATTTCAAAAAAATTATCATAATCAACTTTATAATATGAAGATACTTCAAATCCCATTGTGATACCATTTAAAATAATGATACCCATAATGAAGTTTTGAAATTTACTACTATTAGTGATTTCTTTAATTATACTCATTGTTTTTTAAGCTCGTTTATTTCTGATTTCAACTCTTGCATCTGTTCTAAAAGTAAATCAAGTTTTTTGCTATCGTTATGTATCTCCTCCTCTAAGTCAGCATTATTTATCTTTTCCATTTCACCTATGATAACAGCAACAAAAAGATTATAAAATACAAATGCAGCTATAATCACAAAACTTACAAAATATATCCATGACCACGGATGCACTTCCATCCCCTCATACATAACATCCGTCCAGTCTTCAAATGTTAAAATCCTAAATAGTGTTAGCATTGCTACTAGTAAATCATCCCATAAACCACTCTCTACGCCATCAAATAAAAAGTTTCCTAAAATTGCATAAATATAAAAAATGATAAACATTAAAATCACTATATCTACGATAGATGGTATAGCACCAATAAGCATATCTATAATTTTTTTTAATTCTGGTCGTGCTGTTAATAATCTTAAAACTCTAAAAATTCTAAAAAGTCTTGCAACTGCTGCCATTGTTGAATTATCTAGTGGGATTAAAGTTACAACTACTATGACAAAATCAAAAATATTCCAACCAGATTTAAAAAAATCTAGAAAGTTCTTTTCTGCTGCCATCTTTATAATAATCTCTACTAAAAAATATATGGTAATAAAATAATCAAAAAATGAAAACATTGAGGAGAAAGTCCCCTCAGCATCTGCTAGTGTTTTAAACCCTAAAAATAGGATTTACATAGGGCGATGGGAACGAATAAAACTTATACCAATCTAAGATGATGTTTCGTCAGCATATTTTCTACATCTTTATCTTTTTTTGCCATATCTTCAATAACAGCAAAAAAGAAAATATAAAATGGAGTGGCTTTAGCTCTTTTTGGAGAGTTTTAGCCTAGTCGTTTTTGCATTCGTTTAGTTTACTCTATGAGTTTTAACTTATGTATGCATTCCGCAAGCTGGAGCTTAGGAACGAGCTAAATATTAGTTTATTTTATTGTGGAATGATTTTGTAAATAAGTCCTAGTATTAAAAAGGTAGAAGTTATAGTGAGTCCTAATGACCAAAACATAAACCTATCCATTCTTTTACTTAAGTCTTTATTATCTTCTTTTAATGATATTTCTACTTTTGATATCTTATCCTCTACTTTTGATATATCCTGTTTTAAATCAATTTTCAACTCTTTAATATCAGCTTTAACCTCTTCTCTTGTAGCCATGTGTTGAGCATTATGTAATAATAACTGGATTATCTCTTTTTGAGTTAGATTTCCATCTATAATGTCTTTTTCTAATTCTTTCATAGTAATCCCTTTTTTTAGTTTATTATACAGTAAAAAAGAAAATATTAATTGATTTCATGGGGTTTAGGATGATTCGTTTTAAAATGGTGGCTGACACTTTTTTTCTCAAGTAGAAAAAAATAAAATGTTTATTAATAAATAAATTGTATAATGTCATTAGTTGGGACAAATAGAGAGCTTGAACTCTCTATAAGCTTTTAGTACAATCTTTCTGCTAACAGCAGAATTATTATAACAATTAGAATGGCTGTTCGCATTGCTATATCCTTTAGTTAAAGGCTGACCCTGTCCCACCTTCTCTTTCACAAATACAATCAACAAATAAAAGTATAATAAACGACAATACGCCCCAACTAATAACGGATAGAAGTATAGCTTTTTTAAGTAAATAACTAATTGTTTAACATAATAATAATTCTGTTGAAAATAGAGGAAAGGAAAAATTAAGAAAAGTGTTGAAATGGTGGCTTAAAATGGTGGCTGACACCTTTTTAACTCATTCGAAAGGTGGAACGAGTTAATGTACTTTGGGAGTTGGTAATTTTTTGACAATGATAAAAGCAATAGTTGCAATAACAGCACCGATTATATAATAAGTCATTTTGTACTCCTTTGAATAAGTTCATAACCAGTATAGTATAACATGACAAATGTATATATACTCATAACTATAGCTAAAAAATTTATATGGTCATCTTTGAAATAAATATTTATAACAGACAATGCTGTGAAAATATTAGCAAAAGCTATTAATCCTTTACCAACCTCTTCAAAACCTTTACCATTACTTTCTTTATTCATATAATTTTTCCTTTTATATGGAAATTATACTACAAAAAAGAAAATAAAAGCTTTGTTTTGAGGGTTTTAAAGTGGAGAGTGTGCATCCCAAACTGAGTTGTTTGGGATGAGTGACTTTGGCTCTTTGAGGAGCTTTAGCTAACAACTATAAAAAGATGTTTTAAGGCATTTTTAGAAAATGCTAGTGAAAAAGAACTAGAACAATTTCAAAACCTTATAAATTTTCAGATAAAAAACTATATAAATGTAAATTACAACAAAATGGTTATTAATGACAAAACTATGAATGAAGATATGCAAGAGTTTGCTAGGCTTTTAAAATTTGCACCCATTAGTTTTATGGGGAAAGTTTTATCAAAACTAAAAGAGTATGAAAAAATGGATAATTTCATTTTGTAGATTGGTGGGATTGAAATCCCACTTCCGAAAAATAGGCTTTAGTTTTAACTGCCCTATTGTCGCATTTAACTTGTGTATATCTAACTAAAATAATCCCAAAAGTTTACTACATTTACATCATCAATATTTTCTAAGTCATCAGCATTATTATAAGTAATAATAAGTTTTTTATCACACTTTAATTTTAATTTTTTCAAACCATTTAGTTCTCGTTCTTTGTTTTGATTTGTAAGTTTATAACAAACTTGAATAGCTATGATTTGTTCCTCTTTTTTACAGATAAAATCACACTCAAAATCTTTATTAAAATAATATATCTCATAGTTTTGTTTCATAAGTTCCGTATAGACTAAGTTCTCAAACAACTTGCCCAAATCTTGTGAAAACCTAAATGATGTTTGTGCTAAAAAACTGTTGTCATTTATATATATTTTTTTCTTTGTTTTTATTTGCTCTTTTAGTGAATATGAGTATTGTTTTATCTCACAAGAGAGATAACAATCTTGTATAACTCTTATATACTCTTTAACACTATTGTCATTCATACCTGTAGCTTTTGCTAATGAGTTGTAAGAGTACATATTTGTACTATTTGATATAACAAAATTAACAAACTCTTTGAAAGTTTTGGCATCTCGTAGGTTGTTGTTGGCTATACAGTCTTTAAAGATTATAGTTTCATAATAACTAAGTATGATATCTCTTTTAAATTTAGCCTCATTTAACACCTCAAAAAATGAACCAAACTGCATCATGCTATCACAAATTTTCAGTGCTTTTATTTTGTTGTCTATGAGTTCAAATCTGCTATTTATGTCGTTGTATTTTAAAATCTCACTATATGATGGAGCAGTTATAGTCTGGCTTAGATATCTACCACTTAAAAGCGTAGCATACTCTCCATCTAGTAAAGAGGAGTTCGAACCTGTGATAAATATCTTTTTTACTAGTTCATTATCATAGATGCTTTTTACAAATTTCTCCCAAGCATACACATTTTGAACTTCATCTAAAAAAAGATATTTTACTTTTACACCAGTTAGTTTTTCACTTAGTTCTAAAAGTTTATATAGATTTTTACTATGGCTATACAGTTTTCCAATGAGGATTGTGTTTTAGTATTGTATTTTCCATAGTATATATATACTAACTATACTTAGTAAAATATATAATATAGCTTAATTGTCTTCCGAAAAAACAGACTTTAATTTTAACTGCCCTATCCTATAAAGTGCAAAATCATATTTTAAAGGGTCATTTTTATCAAACTTTTTTAGTTTTTCAGTTAGTTCTATTGCTGATTGTAAATCGTAAGTTTTTCTTTGTAGAAGTCCTAATTTTTTTGATACTTTAAATGTGTGTGTATCTAATGGCATTATTAAATCAGCTTTATTTATATCACTCCACAATCCCATATCTATATTATCATCTCTTACCATCCATCTTAAGAACATCATCCAGCGTTTTAATGCCCCTGCTCCTTTTGTTTTTGTGGTAATTTTTGAAGTTAGAAAATTATAGCCTTGTGTGCTATGTGGATATAGTGAAGTTAATCTTTCTATCATAGCATTTATACCCTCTATGACATTATTATTTTTGTTATATCCCATTTTAAATACATCTTCTAATGTTGTATTTTCATTTACTCTTTTTAATGCAATAAAAAGTGCAATAACATCTTCACTCTTTTGAAATCTATAGTAATGATTTTTTAAACCCTCTTTTATCTCTTCATCACTTTTTTTGAGTAATGAAAAATCAAGTGAATCTAAAAACTTTACAATCTGCTTTACATTTCCATAAGCAAACAATGCACAAATCAACGATATAGTAGAATCATTATAACGATATGCAACTAAAATAGGGTCTAACTTCTCCTCTGAAACTTCCCCTAACTGATTTCTTTTTGCAACCTCTTCATCTAATCTTTTTTTTATATCTTGCATTGAACTACCCTACTATTGTCCTAATTTATATAACTTTTTTCTTTCACTTGAACCAGCTATTTTAAGCTGTTTTCTATATTTTGCTATAGTTCTTCTACCAATATCAACTTTAAATTTATCTTTAATTAAATCAAGAATTTTCATATCACTTAATGGTTTTAATCTACTCTCTTCTTTTATGATTTTGACTAAAAATTCTTTTATTGCAGCATTTGATACATCTTCATCTATAGCCGTAGTAAAAAAATCTTTCATTCTAAATATTCCTCTATCACAAGTAATATATTTATTTGCTATAGCACGAGAAATAGTAGATGGATTATGTCCAAACTCATCTGCTAATGTTTTTAAAGTAAGTGGCATAATTTGCCCACCTATAAAAAAATCATACTGATACTCAACTATCATCAGTCCGACCTTATAAAGTGTTGCTTTTCGCATATCTAATGCATCTACTAAACTCTTTGCTTCTTTGATTTTCTGAGTTATAAATTCATGCTCTACTGCATAACTTGTATCTATATTTATAGTTGGGTAATAAGCATCGTTTAGTTTAACTTCAATATTGTTTTCATTATCAAAATAAATCATTATATCAGGTACTATTTGAGTTGATTCCTCTTGATACTCTATAGCAGGTGGATTTTTAAATGTAGAAATAACTCCCATAACCTCACTAAAATTTTCCCTTTTAGAATAATCATAAATATTGGTTATATCTGCAATAATTTCACAAGCTAATGGATAAATCTCATCACTTATATCTGAAGAATCCAATTGAAATAAAAATGATTCAGATAAATCTTTAGCACCTATACCAATAGGCTCTACATGGATAAATCTTAATCTTATCTTTTCAAACTCTTCAGAACTAATATCATGTAACTTACAAAAATTATCACTATCACCTTCATAGTAACCATTTTCATCTAAGTTAGCAATAATAAAATATGCAATTTTTTCTGATTTTGGTGTGGGGAAAAGTGGTTTTCCTATCTGCTCATCTAGCACTTCATATAATGATTTTCTCTGTATTGTTAAAGCTTCTATTTTCTCTGTTCTTGAGTTTGAAACAGCTCTTGATATAACTTTTCTAGGAATCTTTTTCTCAAAATCTTCCTCATAGCCTGATTCAACTTCGACAACAGGGTTTGCATCTAAAAATGGACTCATTGCCTCACCTAAATCACTTAAACTAGAATGAAGTATAGGTAACCAGTTTCTTAGCGTACTCGATAGTTTATGCTTATTTTCTACACTTTGAGTACGCTTTAATCCTGCCATATCTATCTACTTCTATAACTTAAATTCTTCACCAAGATAGTGTGTACGAACATCTTCGTTATGCCCTATCTCTTCACTTGTACCAGATGCTAAAAGTGAACCTGATTTTATAACATAAGCTCTATCACAAACGGCTAAAGTTTCACGAACATTATGATCAGTTATCAATACCCCTATATCATAACTAACAAGTTGATGTATAACAGTTTGAATATCTTTTACAGCTATGGGATCAACACCTGCAAAAGGCTCATCAAGAAGTAAAAACTTAGGTTTATTTACCAATGCTCTAGCTATCTCTACACGACGACGCTCACCACCACTCAAACTAATCCCTTTACGATAACGAATAGGCTCTATATTAAACATATCTAAAAGCTCTAAGATTCTTTCCTCTTGTGCTTTTTTATCTTTTATGGCAACTTCTGCAGCCACCATCAAGTTATCTTCTACACTTAAGTCTTTAAATATAGAAGCCTCTTGTGGAAGATAACCTATCCCTTTTAATGCTCTTTTATGTAAAGGCATCCCTGATAAATTTTCTTCATCAAAAAACACTTCACCGGCAGTTGATTCAACAAGTCCACATATCATATAAAATGTAGTGGTTTTTCCAGCTCCATTTGGTCCTAAAAGACCTACAACTTCGCCACTTTTAACCTCTAAACTCATAGACTTAACTATCTCTAAATCTTTAATCTTTTTTTGTAGTTTTATTGCTTTTAAAGTATGCATACTTTGTATTCTCTCTCATCATTTGAAGTTTTTTCTATCTCTACTAGCATTACGGCTATCCCAACAGAAGTTAAAATATTTTGAAGTTTTTCATCACCCCACTCTATAAAATGAAGTCCATCTTTTTCTAACTCTTCTAGCATACCAAGAGAGATAAAATGTTCCAGTCCATGATTATAAATATCGTAATGATATATATTATGGCTATAGCATTGTTGAAGTGAAAAAGTTGGTGATGTAACTTCATCTTTTACACCAAGTTCAAGTGCTATATTTTTAACAAGTGTAGTCTTTCCAGATGCTAAATCACCTCTTAAAATCACAACACCATTTTTAAAATTTTCTATTATATCTTTTGATAAAATATTTAATTGTTCTAATTTTAAATTATATTTTTTATTCATTGTATTTTTATTTATTATATTTTATTTGAAATTTCAATAATTTGTTTTAATTTTTCTTTAGCTTTTGAACTCAAAATTGCATCTCTTGCCATCTCTAAACCATCTTGAATATCTCTAGCTTTATTATCAACCATCAATGCACAAGCTGTATTTATAAGCACTACATCTCTTTGAGCATCTGTAGCTTTGTTATCAAAAATATTATATAAAATATTTGCATTCTCTTTTGTATCACCACCTAATATAGCTTTAAGTGGAGCTTTTTTGATGCCATACTCTTGTGGGTCAATAATAAACTCTCTAAGTACTCCATCTTGTAATCTTGAAGCATAAGTAACATCAGATATACTTATCTCATCCATCCCCTCTTTTGAGCTTACAACAAGTGCGGATTTTGCACCATTTATCTTTAAAGCTTCTGCCATTTTAGGTACAAATACTTTATCAAAAACACCAAGTAATGAATTTTTAACACTTGCTGGATTTGTAAGAGGACCAAGTATATTAAATATAGTCTTATCTGGTATAGTTTTACGAACAGGGACTATAAATCTCATAGCAGGATGATGATTACCAGCAAACATAAAACAAAACCCACTCTCCTCTAAAAGACGAGCTGAATTTTCTATGCTTATATCTAATCTTACACCTAATTCTTCAAACAAATCAGCACTTCCTGACTTTGAAGTAATAGAACGACTACCATGTTTAGCTACTTTGCATCCACATGACGATGCTAAAAGTGCAACAGTAGAAGAGATATTAAAACTTCCTATCTTATCCCCACCTGTTCCTACTATGTCTATAGCTTCATCTCTTAAAGCATCAGATATAGGAAGTGCTATAGCATTTTTTCGCATCACTTCAGCAGCAGCTGCGATTGATTCTACACTTGTAGTAGCATCTAACTTCATACTAAGTAAAAATTCACGCATTATTTCATCACTCATCTCATGATTAAAAAGTTTACTAAATTGTGTTTTTGTTTCATCATAAGTCATACTATTTCCTCTATATATTGGGATTGAAGTGATTTTGGAGTGGATTTTGTAGTTGGGATTTGTAAAACTTTGTATTTTTTTGAAGTTTCTAAATAGTTGATAGTTATAATATTGCCAACTTCAACATTTTTACTTTGCTTTACAATTTTATCCCCAATTAAAACAACTTTATTGGTTATCATATCTTGAGCAACTGAACGACGCTTTGTTATATTTACTGAATTTAAAAATTTATCTATTCTCATGAGGTAATTGTAAGATAAAGAAACTAAAAAGAATCTAATAGTTTAAAGAAGTTGGAACATTTTTTGCGTATATCACTAATGTTACGCTGTAAAATTATAACAAACCCTCGGAAGTGGGATTGAAATCTCACTTCCGATAGATGTTAAGTTTAAATTAATCTATAAGTTTTTTCCAAGCATCTTCAACTTTAGAAACTACTTTTTTAGTTACACCTTTTACTTCTGTTAATAAGGTAGGATTTTGATGTAAAACACCTATAACTTCTTCAACATCACCAAAATGCTTAATTATTCGCATAACTTTTTTCTTACCGAGACCATCTATTGATATTAAAAAATCACTTAACTCTTTAAGAGTTATTTTAACTTCTTGTTCTATTGATTCAGCACTTTCATCATTAGTAGGATTTGGTACATCTTTTTTCTTTGGTGATTTTACTTCTAAAGATTTAGTTGGTTTTAAAGCTAATTTATCTTGATGATTATAAATCTCACTTGGCCACTCTTCAGCATATCTTCGTTTTACATCATAAACTTTATACTCAGAGTCTAGTTCATGAAGATACTTCTCTTCTCCACCATAGTTTTTCTTTTTCTTACCAAAATAAGCACCGTCGAAAGAAGGTGAAAATTTACCAAAATGGATATGTCTTAGCGTTCTAAGGATAGATGCATCCATCTTACCTAACTCTTCCCAGTTAAACATAGGCATATGTGGTTTTCTAAATCTACCCTCACTTAAACTCCACATGATGTATTGTGAAATCCAATCTCTGATGTATGGAAATGCAGCAAATGCAGTAGCACATTCTAAGATGCGAGGAACTCCATCTATACCATAAGCAACATCACAAGCCCAGTATTCAGCTTTTGCAGCCTTAGATACTTTTACAGCTAAATCAAGAACATTCTTAGGAACATCCATATAGTCCATACTTCCACCTTGAGAAGTATTTGTAAGCCACTCACCCTCTGGTGCGCGTCTCCAAAATGCACATACTGGTTTATGACCAATCAGCATTACACGGATATCAGCTTCCATAGGTACAAAATCTTGCATATACTGTGGGTGATATTTTCTATCGTCTAAAAGTTCTCTTGCTTCTTTATAATCATCAACTTTATGAACAAAATACCCACCATAGTTAGATGGTCCATAAGATTTTTTAATTATCTTAGGATATTGAGTCTTTTTCAAAAATTTATCTGCATTTTCATGATTATAGTAGATGTATGTTTTAGGAATTGGTAAGTCATATTTCCACGCAAATCTAGTTACATTCTCTTTAGATTTATTTGAAAATTGAGTATCCATAGATGGTATAAATCTAACATGAGGAAGCTCTCTTGCAATCTCACGAAAAGTTTCATAAGCAGTAGCTGGAATATTACCAACAAGAACATCAATCTTTTTTGCTTTTACTTCTTTTACAAACCTGTCTTTATCATTTTTCCAATGATATGTCACAGTCTCTATCTTATTTGGCCAACCTTTAAAGTTGGAATGATCAAAAAATCTCAATACATAATCAAGATATAAAAATCCTAATTTTGGTAATTGTTTATTACTAAGTCCCATATTCTCTCTCCCTGTTTTTATTGCTATATTATATCTTTTTTTCTTGCTATTTGTTTTAAACTTTCTTTAGAATTTATTAAGTTTGGATGCTTATTAGATAAAACTCTCTCCCATATTTCTACCGCTTTTTTCATATACTCATAAGATTTGTTAAACTCCCCTATAGTGTGATAAAAAATTGCTAGATTATTATAACTAGTCGCTGTATTTGGATGATTTTCTCCAAATACTTCTTTATTTATCTCTAATGATTTTTTACATAGAGATAGTGCTTTGTTATATTCACCAAGTTCTTTATATAAAAATGCCAAATCATTATATAGATATGCTTCTTG
>JAYEHQ010000070.1:30923-43675 GCA_034659595.1 Campylobacterota bacterium | reverse complement strand
TTGGATGATTTTCTCCAAATACTTCTTTATTTATCTCTAATGATTTTTTACATAGAGATAGTGCTTTGTTATATTCACCAAGTTCTTTATATAAAAATGCCAAATCATTATATAGATATGCTTCTTGTTCTTTTGTTTTTTTAATTTTCAGTTTATTTTCCAGACGAAGAATCTCTAAGTGTTTTTCCTCTTTATTCATACCGCTATACTCTTCAGCAGAATAATCTTTTTCTATGTTTAGATTATCACTTATCTCTTCACTATCACACTCTATTACACCTGTACGAAATTCCCACAAGTCTGGTATCAGTTCTAGTGCATCACTATAGAGTTTGTCCTGAAGTTTTTTAGGGTAAAACACTATGAGGTTTATACTATAAGATGCTATTTTATCTCTTCGTTGGTTAAATGGATGGTAAAATTCACTTAGTTCTAAAACATCTGAAAAATCGTCTATGTATATAAAACTATTTTGATTATAAATATCTTTTGAGAGTTGATTGTATTTTTTGTTTTTTATATCTAGTGTTAGATGCTTTGTATCTTTGTATTCATCTTTTATAAATGTTTTTATATTTTTTATATCGTTTATCGTGTCATAAAGAATTATTACAAATCTAAATCTGTTTAATCTTAGTAGTTTTTTTAGTTGTTTTTCTATTTTTAGATTAGGCATCTTGATTTAAGAGTATTTTAAATTTTTTATTTTCAAGTACCACAGGATTTATAGTCACTTTGTCATCACCATATTCAAATACTATATTTTTGGCTTTTAGTTTAGTGTAACAATCATCTTCAGCTAATAAAACATTGTTATTTATATCTTTTAAAATTTTCAATTCATCTGGGCTTACTTTTGAGAGTTCATTTCCCAATATCTGTATTGCTTTTTTTATACTATCTGTATCAAGTATCTCATCAGCTTCAAAATATGCTCTATTTATAATTTGTAAAGTTTGTCTTGGATGCCCTGCTCCAAACTCCACTATCATCTCTATAGCATCTTTTGCAAATAGTTTTTCATCTACTCTTTTTAAGATAAAATTTTTAAAACACTCTTTAGCACCATCTATCGATAAATCTATTAATGGAAAATTTTCAGTAAAAGAAAAGTGACTAAGTCTATTTTTCTCAGTAAAAAGCTCTATAGGTAAAGCTATAAGCATGTGAGATTCTATAATTGTAAGTTTATTAGAATCATCTACAAGTATCTTTTTTCTATCATTTAAAGAGCCTATCTTCTCAAAACCATCTATTATAAAAAGTAAATCTTTATAATGCTCTTTTTCTCTAAGTTGTTGAACCAAAGAGTGTATAAATTCATTAAACTTCATACTAAACATTTTAAAATTGTTATTTATCTCTTGTCTTATAACTTTTTTACTCTCGATAGATCCTTGAAGTTTAGCTTTTGTATTTGCAACTAAACTACTAAAACTTAAAAGAGATACTTTTGATTCAGCTTTTAGTTCTATCTGTGCAGAACCTTTAAGAGATTCATTTACCTCTTTAACTATCTTAGTCTTATACCAATCATAAAAATCACTAATCACATCATCACTTATATCTGCACCTTTTTTCTCTAGTGCCTCTATAAGCTTTTCAAGCATAAGTATTAAAATATCTACTGTTTCAATATTTGCCGTATCTAATTCCTCTTCGCTAATATCTACGAAAATAGTTAGGTAACATTTAGTCTCATCAATTTTATTTTTAAGTGTAAGAAGTTCTGAGGTTTTTCCAGTACCTCTATAACCACTTAAAAAAATCTTTTTTGATGATTTCAAGGGGTTACATTCTGAGGTTTTTGGATTTATATTTAATTGTCTAAATATTTTTTTATCCGTAAAGTCACTTCTATATGGAGTTAAATTTTCATAAAACTTACTATTTGAATCAACAGGTGTATCAATAGATACAGCATCTTGAATATCATATAGAGTAATAGCTTTATGAATATTTGTCATAATTATTTAACTTTTTCTAAATATTCACAATCAACAGTATTAACTCTAACTTTATCACCTTCTAAAACATGATAAGGAATTTGAACAACTGCACCTGTTTCAAGAGTTGCTGGTTTTTTACTTCCACTTGAAGTATCACCTTTGAAATTTGGTGGTGTTTCAGTGATGATAAATTCCATAACTTCTGGAACATTTACAGAGATAGCTTTACCTTTATAAAAAATAATATCTACATCTATACCATCTTTGAACCATTTAGATACATCTTCACATTGCTCATAAGGAAGACCTAATTGATCATAAGTTTCATTATCCATAAATTGGTACATATCACCATCATCATAAAGATACTGCATAGTTTTATAATCAATTACTGGTATTTCAAATTTATCTCCAGCATGAACAGTTTTTTCAACAACTTTACCATTTAAAAAACTCTTGATTTTCATACGAACAAATGCAGCACCTTTACCTGGTTTTACATGTTGAAATTCAACCACTTTATAAGGCACTTCACCTATTATTAAACGAACATTCTTTTTTATATCACTCATACTTACTACTGCCATAAATACCAACCTTTAAATTATTTTTTTATTTTACTTTAAAACTACTTAGAATCTAATAATTTTATTTTTATATTAAATCTAGCTCCATAATATTTATTTCCATCAACTTCAAATTCTTTGTTATGTGTATCTAATATTCCGTTGAAATGTTGTTTTATTATTTTATCGCTCATAAATAAACCTATCCCTGTTCCTTGTGATTTATGTTTTGTTGTAAAATATGGATCAAATACTTTCATTTTTATATCATCAGCAATTCCACCAGCACTATCACTAATATTGATACTTGCATAATTATCTTCTATATCTATACAAACTAAAACGATTCTATCTTTTATCTTTTTTTCTATCAGTATATCTTTTGCATTATTTAGTATATTTAAAATCACTTGTGAAAGTTCACTACCTCGCCCTTTTAGCATCACTTGTTTTTGTTTAAAATCAGATACTATTTTTATATTATTACTATAATAAGATGCTTCAACTAACGATATTGATTTTTCGACAACTTCATTAAGATTAAAACTAGTATCATCGTTATTATGTTTAAAAAAGTCTCTAAAATCATCTATTGTATTTGATAAATGCTTCGTTTGTTCTTTAATCTTTTCAAATGATTCATAAAGTTCATCATCACTTATCAGATGATTTTTATGTCTTAACTTCGCACCACTTGCTATTGTACTAATCGCACTTAATGGCTGTCTCCACTGATGAGCAATATTTCCTATCATTTCACCCATAGCTACTAAACGAGATTGCTGAATTAGAAGTGTATCTTTCTCTTTTTCATTTGTTATATCTTGAATATTTGCTACTACTATAATTTTATCGTTTTCAACTTTTGTACCAAATGAAATTCTTATGGGAAAAAGTTTTTTATCTTTTCTTTGAGCTTCAAGTTCAAATACAACATTTTTATTTTTAAGTTCACCTTTTTGCATGAAATTTTTAAGTCCAGCTATATGATCTTGTAAGTATTGCTTAGGGATAATTCTATCATCAAGTAAAGTTGTAAAAATCATCTCATCTGCTTTGTATCCAAACATATTTTCTGCACTTTTATTAAAAGTAAGAATTTTAAATTTTTCATCTACAACTATTATCCCATTTGTATTTGTTTGAGTAATCATATCTGAATACTCTTTTTCAGCAAGTAATGCTTTTGTAGATTTTCTTATATTTTTATCAATAGGACGATAAATAAATAAAGCTTCCATAATAAGAGTTAAAAAAGTTAAAACTAATATATAAAATTCATATATATGTAGCTTTTGTATTTTTGTTTCCGCTTCTTTTTGGTAGATAGATACAGCAATATCTAGTTTTTGTAGTAAAATTTGTGAATTTTCCAATATATAATTTAGATTTTTATCACTTTTAGTTTCTGTAAACTCTTTTGCTTGTTTTAAATAAAACTGTACATTTTCATCAAGCATGGTAGGTTGAGCAAAATATGTTTTACTTATCTCTTGTGACATTTTAGTTGATAAAAGCTTTTTATGTGAAAATTGCATTATAGATACAATCTCTTCAACTTTAGCTATGTCATTTTTTATTGCATACAGAGCAATTTTTTGAGAAAGCATCATCTGCTTCCCACTCATATTGATGATTTCACCATCATTTTTCTGAGCATTAATTATCGTTGTTAGATTTAAGAAAGCAAGTATTGCAAGAAATGCGATTAAAGATAAAGCAAATATATATTTTTTTGTAAATGAAAACCTAAAAACTAATTTTTTCACTTTTCAGGTTTACCAAAATAATACCCTTGATACTCATCAATCCCAATATTTTTTAAAATATTAAATACCTCTTCATTATGTACATATTCAGCTACAGTTTTAATCCCCAACCTATGAGCAAAATCATTTACAGTTTCTACAATTATTAAGGAATTTTCATCAGTATCTATATTTTTTATCAATGAACCATCAATTTTAATATAGTTTGGATGCAACTTAAGTAGATGAGCAAAATTAGAATAACCACTTCCAAAATCATCTATTGCAATCAATGAACCATGAGATTTAACCATATCTATAAATTTTATAACTTTGCCATAATCATCTATACTTTCACTTTCTAAAACTTCAAAAGTAATAAATTTAGCGATATTAAATTTTTTTAATAAACTATCAATAAATTTTATAAAATGATCACTTACCATATCTTCTATAGAAACATTTAGATTTACTCTGATTTGTTCCTTTTGAATTTTATATACAACTTTTTGAATTACCATTCTTTCAAGTTTAGTGTATTGTTTTGATTTTTTAGCTACATCTAAAAAGAAAAATGGTGAAAACACTTCATCACCCTTTTCTATTCTCATTAAAGACTCATATTTTAAAAAATTACCTTCAACATCAACAATCGGCTGAAAATATGGGACAACTTTATCATTTTTAATAGCTTCATTTACAATTTTGGTCCATTTTAAATCATTTTTATACTCTTTATCAATATCATCATTATATATTTTATATGCTATTTTTTCCTCTTTGGCCTTTTTAAGTGCCATATCCGCATGTCCCAAAGTATCAATCGGACATGAAGAAACACCAATTGTTACATTTACATTTACGGACAAATCATATTTTTCAATAAATATTGATTTAGAACTAATAACATCAATTATATTATTTAATTTTTCTGTATAATTTTCTTCATTAAACTCTGCTTCATTCATTATTACGAACTCATCTGAACCAATTTTATATAATTTACACTCTTCATTATTTATATATTCTTCTAATATAATTGCTACTTCACATAAAACTAAATCACCTACCTGCTCACCATAAATATCATTTATATTTTTAAATGCATCTATGTCAATAAGCATTAAAGTAGGTTGTTTCATTTGTGAGAGATGTAGTAAAAGTGAATTTCTATTTAAAAGTTTTGTTAGGTAATCCGTATGAAGCTGATAATCTAATTGTTCATTATGTTCTTGTAATTCTTTTGTTTTCTTTTTAACTTCTTCTTGTAAAAATATTTTTAATCGTTTATTTTCAACTTCTACAGAAGCTTTTTGTACAGACTCTAATAAAAGTTCCATATCTATTGGTTTTAACATATAGCTTGTTACTGATTGTTGTAAAGTTTTTAAAAGATATTCATTATCATTAAATGCAGTAGTATATATGACAGGTATATGAGCGTCTATAGCTCTTATCTTATCTATCATCTCTATACCATCCATATTTGGCATCAAAATATCACTTATTACTAAGTCAATATCATTTTGAATCTCTTTAAAAAGCTCTAAACCTTGCAACCCATCATTTGCTCTAAATATTTTCTTTACAAAAGGTGCTAAATTTTGGAATACTTCCTCTTGTAAATCTTTTTCATCTTCAACATATAATATAGTAAGTGTTTTTAATAATTCTAAATCCATAAGATGATACTACAATAAAAGCTCTTATTTCTATTTTAATTTATTTACAATAAGATATAATCAACTATTAAATTCACTTAGGATACTACATATATTATGCAATTTTCACTAGATGCAACAAGTAAAAACGCAAGAGCTTGTACAATAACAACAGCTCATTCAACAATAAAAACACCAGTTTTTATGCCCGTAGGAACATTAGGAAGTGTTAAAGCACTTGATATGGAAGATGTTCTTGATTTATTAGGTGCTGATATAATATTAGCCAACACTTACCATACATATTTAAAACCAGGGGATAAGACTATAGCCAAGATGGGAAAACTTCATGGTTTTACAACTTATCCGAAAAGTTTTTTAACAGATAGCGGTGGTTTTCAAGCATTTTCTCTTAGTGATATTTCAAAACCTAAAGAGAATGGTATAGAGTTCCGTTCACATATTGATGGAAGTAAACATTTTTTCACCCCTAAAAAAGTTATAGATATTCAACACAATTTGGGTTCTGATATTATGATGATTTTAGATGATTTAGTGGCACTTCCAGCTACACAAGAAAGAATCAAAGTAAGCATCGAAAGAACTACTGCATGGGCTGAAGAGTCTATAGAATATTTTAGGGCTAAACAAAAAGAGGGTATAGGAGTTGAACAAAATATATTTGCTATCATTCAAGGTGGAACAGATAAAGCATTTCGTACGAAAAGTGCAACTGAACTTTGTGCATTAGACTATGATGGATTTGCTATAGGTGGTTTAAGTGTTGGTGAGCTTAATAATGAGATGTACGATACAGTTGAACATACTGTCCAATATATGCCAAAAGATAAACCTCGCTACCTTATGGGTGTTGGGACTCCAGAAGATTTGATTGAAAATATTGAACGAGGTATAGATATGTTTGACTGTGTAATGCCAACTAGAAATGCTAGAAATGGTACACTTTTCACATCGTTTGGTCGTATGAATATCAAAGGTGCAAAATACAAAGAGGACTCAGCACCAATAGATAGTGAATGTAAATGTTTAACTTGTCAAAG
Organism: Campylobacterota bacterium; assembly: GCA_034659595.1. Taxonomy (GTDB): domain Bacteria; phylum Campylobacterota; class Campylobacteria; order Campylobacterales; family Sulfurimonadaceae; genus Sulfurimonas. The sequence goes on along the minus strand of JAYEHQ010000070.1, from coordinate 36,690 downwards.
ATATAGTCGTGCATATATGAACCACCTATTTCGTGCAAGAGAAATAAGTTATTTTAGACTAGCTACTATTCATAATCTACACTACTACCTAAATCTTATGAGAGAAGTAAGAGAGGCTATTTTAGAAGATAGATTTGCTGAATTTAAAACAGAATTTTATAGAAAAAGAAAATAGGAAGTTAAAGATTTAATCAAATCTTTAACTTCTTTTAAATACAATGCCAATCAACATATGTGCCGATATGGTGAAATGGTAGACACGGGGGATTCAAAATCCCCTGCCAGCAATGGCGTGGCGGTTCGAGTCCGCCTATCGGTACCAAAAAATTAAATTATAAATATCATATAACTAACATTTTCGGCTTATTTTTAACCCCTCATAAATCTTAATCTTATCTTTTATAAATATTCTTTAGTAAGATTCAGTAGAATTTGTAGGTAAACATATGATAAAATTTAGAGAATATTAAGGAGAATATCATGAGTGCTACTTTTTATATTGATCCCATTGTTGAAGCTGAAAAATATGGCGTTAATGTTGTAGCTGACTCTAATATAGAACCTGTTTTGCAAAATGGTGAAAGTGGTGTTATTGAAAAAAATAAAGATATTATCACAATGTATATAAATCCAAGTGAATCACTAGAAAGACAAAGATTTACCATCGCTCATGAACTGGGTCATTATGCATGTGGTCATTTAGATAACTCTACTACAATGTTTAGAGATGGAAGTAAAGAGTATTCAAGAAACAACTACGACTTTCAAGAATATGAGGCAAATGTATTCGCTGCTGAACTGCTAATGCCAAAAGAAAAGATAGATTTTTTAATAAATTCTAAAGGTATTACTACCGTTGAAGAATTAGCAAGTATTTTAATTGTATCATATACTGCAATGAAAATAAGATTACAAAATTTAGGCTGGATAAGAAATTATGATTAATAATAATAAGCTAAAACAGGTGGATGATGTTACTAAAAATAGAGATAGTGATTTTTTCACACAAGATATAGAAGAAAAATTGCAAAAAAAAGCACATCAACAAAAACTATTTTGGTCAGTTTTATTACTATCATTACTACTTATATCTATCTCTATATACTTAGCATCTACACTTTTACACAGTTCTCCTACTACACAAGAAGTTGCTATTATAGGTTTAAAATGATTACAGCACCTATCATATTAATTTTAGCACTACTCAGATATGTATATGATGCTACAAAGACTGATAGCCCTCAACCTACACTACTTTTAAATGTAGGAAAAGAATTAGCTGCTGTTCTTCAAGGTATTTTTAAAAAATAAATTTAATGCTTATAAAAATTCTGTTACTTTTTTTTATTTCCATATCACTAAATGCTACAACTATTATACAAAACTCATATTATGTGAAAAATAACGATATTAACCTATCTACTATTGTAAAAAATGTAAAACAAGATGTTTTATTATTTAAAATCCATTCAAACAGATACTCAAAACAAGTAAAATCTACTCTACTAATTAAACTACTTAAAGAACATGGCTATTCGGACTATAAAGCAAAAGGAAACTATATAACTTTTAAAAAAAAGAGTCCGATAAATCTTTCAAAGATTAAAAAAAGTATTGAGAAATATTATAAAGAAAAATACAGTATTATAAATATACAAAAAGTGGAAGTTCAACCAAGAGGATATATAACTTCATTACCAAAAAACTTTACCGTACATCTTAGAAAAAGAAACTTTTTATCTAAAAATGGTGTAGCAAGTATCAGAACTATAAAAAATAAACAACTCTTTTTCGACTATACTATAACTGCAAAACTTCCTGTTTATATCACAAGAAAAAAACTAAAAAAAGATACTGAACTATCAGCTTTAAATACACAAAAAAAGAGTATAATCCTAGATAAATTTAGAGCAAAACCTATACAAAAAATAACCAAAAACACTTTACAAACAAAGCATCAGATAAAGCAAAATAAAATTTTAACATCAAGAAATGTTGAAGAGTTAAATGTTATAAAAAGAGGTTCTACTGTACGAATTATTTTACATGGTATGGGGATGGATATATCTTTTGAAGCAAAAGCTATTAGAGATGCAAAAATAGGTGAAACAATAACAGTACGATCAAATAACAATAAAATACTAAAAGTAAAAGCTATTGGTAAAAATAGAGCGGAGATGTGGTAGTTGAAAATAATCATAGCAATAAGTGGAGCGAGTGGAGTTAATCTAGGGCTAAAAGCTCTTAAATTACTTCCAAAAACAATAGAAAAACATTTTATTATGACAAAAAATTCAGAGATAGTATTAGACGCTGAAATGAATACTACTATTCATGATAATGAAGATATAGGGGCAAGTATAGCATCTGGCTCATTTGGTGTAGATGCTATGCTCATAGCACCATGTAGCATGAATACTTTAGCAAAAATATCTTGTGGTATAGCAGACAACCTTGTAACAAGAAGTGCCGCTGTAATGTTAAAAGAGAAAAAAACTTTAATACTAGCACCTCGTGAGATGCCATTTTCAGCTATATCTTTAGAAAATATGCAAAAACTTGCAACTTTAGGTGTAATAATTGCCCCACCTGTTATGGGTTACTATTCTGAACAACAAACTTTAGAAGAGATGGAAGATTTCATCATTGGAAAATGGTTTGATTTACTTGGGATTGAGAATGATTTGTATAAGAGATGGGAATAGATAATTATAAATGAAAATAACTCAAATGCAGATAGAACAAAATGTAAAAAATTTAATAACTGACTTTTCAAAAGATACTTTTATTTTTGATTTGTTGTTAGCTTATGGAGAACCAAAAGCAACCATATCAAGACTAAAAAATAGTGACTTAAATTATCTTGATTCTAAATTAAAGCAATTAAAACCTCATTATCGATTTGCAAGCAATAATATTCATTGTGGAGCATCAAGTTTATATTCCCATATTTCATTACCAAACGAACTGACTAGTAAGCTTTTATTTGGTGCTAGTGATTATGGAATATATAAACCACTTCAATTATCTTCAAAAGCTTTAACTATGATAATTACAAATTTTCTACTTAGTAATACTGAGAACATTGAGCGAATGATAGAAGTTTTATTACTTGAAAAAATAAATATTGAAATAGAAGAGATTTTAATAAATATAAATAATCAATTATTTGGAATTGAGTCTACTCATGAAAAATAAAGTATTACAAAATGACATATTTTTCAACAAATAAAATTTTAAATGCTATGGTACTTAAAAGTATCAAGGATAAATAAAATGAATCAAATCACAACCATAACTAAAGAAAACATACAAGATAAAATTTATACTATTAGAGGTTTACAAGTTATGCTAGATGAAGATTTAGCAGAACTTTATCAAGTAGAAACAAAAGTTTTCAATCAAGCAGTAAAAAGAAATATCGAAAGATTTCCTGAGCATTTTAGATTTCAACTTACAGAAGATGAGTATCAAAACTTGAGGTCACAAATTGTGACCTTAAAGTTAGATTCAGAAAACAATAGAGGAAAACATAGAAAATACTTACCTTATGTCTTTACAGAACAAGGTGTAGCAATGCTTTCAGCTATACTAAAAAGTAAAGTAGCTGTACAAGTAAGCATCCAAATCATAGATACTTTTGTTCAGATGAGAAAATTTATATCAAACAATGCTTTAATCTTTGAAAGATTAGACACACTAGAGCAAAAACAATTTAAAAATGATGGAAAATTTAATGAGATTTTTGATGCTATAGAGAGTAAAGATATAAAACCAAAACAAGGTATATTTTATGATGGGCAAGTTTATGATGCTTATATATTTGTATCTGATTTAATCAAAAAAGCAAGTAAAAGTATTATACTCATAGATAACTATATAGATGAAAGCATATTAACTTTATTATCAAAGAGAGATGAGAATATATCTGTAACTATTTATACAAAAAATATAACTAAACAAATACAACTAGACCTAAAAAAGTATAATGAGCAATATCCTAAAATTGAGATACAAAAATTCACAACTTCCCATGATAGATTTTTAATAATTGATGAAAAAGATGTATATCACATAGGAGCTAGTTTAAAAGATTTAGGCAAAAAATGGTTTGCTTTTTCTAAACTTGAAATAGATGCTTTTGATATATTATCAAAATTAGAGGCTAAATAATGGATAATAAATTAGTATCAATAAAAGAGCAAGTTATATTCAATGATGGTGAACTAGAACTCAATGTTTCAGTAAATAATGAAACAGTATGGCTAAATAGAAATCAAATATCAGAACTATTTGGAAGAGATATTAAAACTATTGGAAAACATATCAACAATGTATTTAAAGATAAAGAACTAGATAAAATTTCAGTTGTCGCAAATTTTGCGACAACTGCTAAAGATGGTAAAAGATATAATATTGAATATTATAATTTAGATGTAATCATATCTATTGGTTATAGGGTCAAATCACAAAAAGGTGTAAGATTTAGACAGTGGGCAACATCAGTTTTAAAACAATATATTCAAAATGGTTACACTATAAATGGTGAAAAAATAACCCATGATAGATTTGTCTCTTTAGAAAATGATGTAACTACTTTAAAAAGTGAATTAGGAGATATTAAAACTCTTATACAAAATAATAAATTAGAAACAACACAAGGTATATTTTACGATGGGCAAGTTTATGATGCTTATATATTTGTATCTGATTTAATTAAAAAAGCCAATAAAAGTATAGTCCTCGTAGATAACTATATAGATGAAAGCATATTAACTTTATTATCAAAGAGAGATGAGAATATATCTGTAACTATTTATACAAAAAATATAACTAAACAAATACAACTAGACTTAAAAAAGTATAATGAGCAATATCCTAAAATAGAATTAAAAAAGTTCACTAGTTCCCACGATAGATTTATAATACTTGATAAGAAAGATGTATATCATATAGGGGCTAGTTTAAAAGATTTAGGCAAAAAATGGTTTGCTTTTTCTAAACTTGATATAGATGCCTTAGATATATTGTCAAAACTTAAGGTCACAGTTTGTGACCTTAAAGATAAATAAAGGAAAACAGATGCCAAACCTTGAACAAACAGGACAAAGTAAATCAAGAGCATTAATGTTTGTTGCACTTGATAAACTTATAAATCAAGGTATAAAAAAAGTTATAGTTGCAGTTCCTCAAAAATCTATAGGTAGTTCATTTTCAAATACTAACTTAAAAGAATTTGGTTTTTATGCTGATTGGGAAGTAGAAGAAAAATATAACCTTTGTATAGCAGATGAAAAAAAAGCTTTAACTAAAGAGTTTAATGAATTTTTAACAAGTAAAGCAGAGATACTTATATGCACACACTCTACACTTAGAAATACTTATGAGTATTTAGATAAATCAAAATTTGACAATGTTCTCTTAGCTATAGATGAGTTCCATCATGTATCATCTTCAAATGACAATAAACTTGGTGAACTTTTAAGATTTCTGATGAGTAATACAACAGCTCATATAGTAGCTATGACTGGTTCATACTTTAGAGGTGATAATCAATATGTACTTTTACCAGAAGATGAGGTTAAATTTACAAAAGTTACTTATAACTACTACGATCAATTAAACGGTTATGAGTATCTAAAATCACTTGGTATTGGTTACCATTTTTATACTGAAAAATATACAAGTGCAATAGGTAAAGTACTAGATACTGATAAAAAGACCATAAAAGATAAACATGGTGAAGTTGATAGGATAATAGATATTA
>JAYEHQ010000070.1:0-30823 GCA_034659595.1 Campylobacterota bacterium | reverse complement strand
AAATCACTTGGTATTGGTTACCATTTTTATACTGAAAAATATACAAGTGCAATAGGTAAAGTACTAGATACTGATAAAAAGACCATAAAAGATAAACATGGTGAAGTTGATAGGATAATAGATATTAAAGACCATAAAAGATAAACATGGTGAAGTTGATAGGATAATAGATATTATTGGAACAGTTGAAAAAGTTACAGATGATATAGATAAAAATAGAGCGGAAGCTGATTTTGTAGCTAAAAGAACAAAATGTGATAATTTTGAAAAGTATGAAAGTCTATTTAAAGAATGTCAAAAAGATTTAAAAGACAGAAAAAGAAAACTAATTGATTCTATTGAAAATAAACTTGAAGTTGGTACATTTTGTGTACTTGATGGAGTTTTGTTATATATTGCTCATATAGAAAAAGCACAAAGAGGCAATAGTAATAAACTAAATAGAAGAACAACCCTAATCTTTGAAAATGCGACACAATCAAATATGCTACATAGATCACTTGGAAAAAGATTGAAAGATAATGGAAAAATGGTTACTAAACTTGATGAAGAAGTATTAAAAAACTTAGATCAAACTAATGACAAAAACAAACCAAATGGATATATCTATATTTTGGAATCATTAAGTAATGATGATAAAATAACGACGAAAAAAGATTTGTATAAAATAGGCTTCTCAACTACTTCGGTAGAACAAAGAATAAAAAATGCTAAAAATGACCCAACTTATTTAATGGCTGATGTTAAGATTATACAAACTTATAAAGTATATGATTCAAATCCACATAAGCTAGAAAAATTAATACATAAATTTTTTAGTCATTGCTGTTTAAATGTTGATATAGTTGATGCTAAAGGTAATCTTTATAATCCTAAAGAATGGTTTATAGTTCCGTTAAATACAATTGAAGAAGCTATAGAATTAATTAAAAATAGAAGAATTATTAATTATAAATATGATTATGAAATTGAAAAAATCATAAAAAAATAAAATATAGGAATTAAATAATAATGAAAAAAATAGCACTTTATCCGGGAACATTTGACCCAATCACTAACGGACATTATGACATCATAAAAAGAGCTTTAAAGCTTTTTGATGAGGTTATAATCGCTGTTGCTGTTTCAGATGAAAAGAAACCAATGTTTTCGTTGGATGAACGAATTAAAATGGCACAAGAATCAGTAAAAGAATTAAAAAACATAAGAGTAGTAGGATTTAACAATCTAACAGTAGATTTAGCTCGTCAATATGAAGCTAATATCTTAATACGAGGTCTTAGAGCAGTTAGTGACTTTGAATACGAACTACAAATGGGTTACTTAAACAATTCACTAGATAACTCAATAGAAACAGTTTATCTGATGCCTAATCTAAATCATGCTTTTGTAAGTTCTTCTATCGTTCGTGGACTTTTAAAGTTTAATGGAAAAACATCACACCTACTTCCAAAAGAAGTTCAAAATATTATAGAGGATATAAATTCATGTACATTGCAATAGAGGGGATAGATACAGCTGGAAAAAGTACACAAATATCTTGCCTACAACAACACTATCCAAGTGCTGTTATAACAAAAGAACCAGGTGCTACAGAGATAGGAAAAGAGATAAGAGAGATGGTTTTATCTGCAAAAACTAAAAGTAAAAAAGCTGAATTTTTACTATTTTTAGCAGATAGAGCTGAACACATAAAAGAGGTTATTGAGCCAAATTTAAAAAAGATGATTATTTCAGATAGAAGTGCTGTAAGTGGTGTAGCTTATGCCCTTATCCAAGGTGAGATAGATAAAAAAGATTTAGTATTATTAAATAATTTTGCAACTAACAACAACTATCCAAAAAAAGTTTTCTTACTTAAACTTACAAAAAAGGAACTAGAATACAGACTTTCACAAAAAGAGTTAGATGGGATAGAACTTAGAGGAAGTGAATATCTTTTAAAAATTCAAGACGCAATCATAGAAGCTACTAAACTCTTAGGCTTAGAGTTAGTAACGATAGATGCGACTATGGACATAGAAGATATAACTAAAGAGATAATTAAAAATATCTAATATTTTATTTTCTAGCAACTAAAGATGCTGTTTTATTTTCTTCACCTCTTAAATTAATACCATCTTTCTCTTCATAATAAATTATCTCTAATTCTTTAAAAACATCCAAAAGTTCATTACTTTGTAAGAGATAATCAGGGTTCATACTCCCCTGCTCTGGTTTTGTATGAGCTTGTATAAATGTTTCAAATATTAACAAACCATCCTTTTTAAGTGACTCCTGCATCTGTTGCATTAACCTACGATTTAAGTAATTAGTATTTACGATTAAATCATAACTATTCTTTTGTAAATCGTAAAAATCTAAATCAACTTCTATTTTATTAATATTTTTTGTATCTCTTATCTGACTAAGAGCATAATCAGATAAATCAACTGCATCTACCATGAAACCTAATTCATCCAAAAAATGTGTATTTCTACCTGTGCCACAAGCTAAATCTAAAGCATCTCCAACTTTTGAATGTTCGATATAACCTTTTAATATATCTGAAACTTTATGTCTCATAGGCTTTTTAACATGACGAATATTCCATCTCTGTTTATCTTCTGTCATTATGACAATCTCCCTCTATAATTTTCATACCCAAACTCTCTAACAACTTCAAAACTACCATCTTTTCTTTTTATAACTAACGATGGTAATCTGATGCCATTAAATGAAGTACTTTTTACGAAAGTATAATGAATTTGGTCTTCAAATATAATTTTATCACCTATTTTCAAAGGTTCATCAAATGAATAATCCCCCATTATATCACCAGCTAAACAAGTATTTCCACCTAGTCTATAAGTGTATTTTTTTTCATTTGCTTCACCTGCATCTCTTACCTCCGCACGGTAAGGCATAGCAAGAGTGTCTGGCATGTGAGCTTCTGCTGATGTATCTAGTATTGCTACATCCATCCCATTTTTAAAAGTATCTAAAACAGATGCTACTAAATATCCACATTCCCAGCCAACAGCTTCCCCTGGTTCAAGATAAACCTCAACACCATATTTTTGTCTAAAATCTTTTATTATTTTAATTAGCTTCTCTACATCATAACCTTTTTTAGTTATGTGATGTCCCCCACCAAAATTTATGTATTTTAGATTTTTAAATTGTTTAGAAAAGTTCTTCTCAAACTTCACTAACACCTCTTCCAAAGCATCTGCATCTTGTTCACATAACGCATGAAAATTTAACCCATCTACAAAGTCCAAAACTTTTTCATCAAAATTTTCAAGTGTAGTACCTAAACGGGAAAAAACACCACAAGGATTATAAATATCTTTAGGAGATGCTGAAACTTCAGGATTTATTCTAAGTGATAAATGTACTTTAGGATTTATACCTTTAACCATATCTGCATATTTAAAAAGCTGAGATGGTGAGTTAAAAACTATATGGTCTGAAATTTTAGCAATCTCTTTTAAATCTTCCTCTTTATAAGCTGGAGAGTAAGTATGAACCTCTGCATCTGAATTAAACTTCAAAAACTCTTCATGAGCTAATCTAGCCTCATGAAGTCCAGAAGCTGTACAACCTTTAAGATACTTAGAAACTAACTCAAATGTAGAAAACATTGCAAAACCTTTAAGTGCTAAAATAATCTTAGCTCCACTCTCTTTTTGCACATAATCTAAAAGCTTAAGATTTTTTTCTAAAAGCTCCTCTTCACAAATGTAGTAAGGGGTTTGAAGATTTTCTATGTCTATCATAACTCTTTTATCTGCCAAGGAAGACCTTGTTTGTTTAACTCATCCATGAAAATATCTGGATCGAACTCTTCCATATTAAAAACACCTTGACCACTCCACTTACCCTCTAACATAAGTTTTGCACCTATCATTGCAGGAACTCCAGTAGTGTATGAAACGGCTTGGCTATTTACCTCAGCGAAACATTTTTCATGGTCACTTACTTGGTAGATGTATATTTTTCTTTTTTTACCATCTTTGATGCCCTCAGCTACTATGCCGATATTGGTTTTTCCTTTAGTTCTACATCCTAAAAATGCTGGGTCTGGAAGTAGAGTTTTTAAAAACTCCATAGGTACTATTTTTTGCCCTTTATGTTCAATCTCTTTGATGCCTAGCATCCCAACATTTTCTAAACATTTCATATGCGTAAGATAACTCTCACCAAAAGTCATAAAAAATCTAATTCGTTTTAAACCTTTTATATGTTTAACTAATGATTCCATCTCTTCATGATAAAGTAAGTAACTATCTTTCTCCCCCACTTCAGGATAATCCCAAACCATTTTTATCTCCATAGGTTTAGTTTCACACCACTCACCATTTTCCCAATAACGACCATTGGCAGATACTTCACGAAGATTTATCTCTGGATTAAAGTTTGTAGCAAAAGGATACCCATGATCACCATCATTACAATCTAAAATATCTATAGTATGTATCTCATCAAAATAGTGTTTTTGAGCATAAGCACAAAATACATTTGTAACCCCTGGATCAAAACCACTTCCTAAAAGTCCCATAATGCCAGCTTCTTTGAACTTATTATTTCTAGCCCATTGAAGCTTATATTCAAATTTTGCCTCATCTGGATGCTCATAATTTGCAGTATCAAGATAGTGAGTTTTAGTTTTTATACAAGCATCCATAATCGCCAAATCTTGATAAGGAAGTGCTACATTTATAACTATATCTGCTTTTACAGATTTTATAAGTCTTACCACTTCACCAACTATATCAGCATCTACATAAGCTATATCAATCATAGCATTTGGGAGTTCTTTTTTTATCTCATTACACCTTGAAAGTGTCCTACTAGCCAATACTATATTTCCAAATACATCAGTATTTTGAACACATTTATGAACCACTACACGACTTACCCCACCAGCACCAATTATTAAAGTTGTTTTCATAAAAATCCCCTAATGTTAAATTATATATTAAATGAATATTACCTAAAAAAGTATTTAGTTGTGGTATATGTGGGAAGTATGTCTAAGATGTAAAGCTCTTTAAAGTCTAAGTTTTGTTTTAAAAACTTATATACTTTTAGAACTTTATCACTTGTCTCTTTTTCTATCTCTGAGCCAAAAAAGTACTCTAAACATAACTCACCGACATAGTTTTTTCTAAGATTCCTTAGGCACAAGAGTAGTACTCCACCCCTCATAGTAACCATGCTCTTTTTTTATAAGCTCATAAAGTTCCTCTACCACTTTTTTCACCTCTGCATCTTCTATGTTATGCTTTTTAATTAAAGCTATACCGTATTCATATTCATCAGTTGATATATCATCTTTGTATTCAAACCCAGCTTCTATTGCTAAATCTTTAAATCTATCTTTTTGAGTATCTGTATCAAATACTGCATAATGTTCCACTTCCCTTACTACTTCTGTATCATCATCTTCCTCAGCAAGTAAAAAAGCAATTTTTGCACTTACTATATGATGACTTTCTAGTTCAGATGGTAGAAGTTGTGTTTCATAAAAATTCCATTTAGTATCTCTAACAATATTGCTTTCGTATATATATTTTGATGGACTTAAAATTGCTGAAACAGTTGAGTTGAAACCTTTCGTAACAGATGTATAAAAATAAAACTCACTCCACCCATCTACAACTCTTACCCCAACATATTTAGCAGTACCTTCGTATTCTATAGCTATGATAAGAGACTCTTTAGTTTCTAAAAACTCTTCATACCCCTGTTGTGATTCATCAAAACTATCATATTTTATAAATACACTAAATAACCAAGGATTTTTAGATTTATATTCTAATGCTTCCTCATCAAACTCTATTATATAATTTTCATTATCTATATTTTTATTATAAATTTCTCTCATTATAGTTCTACTATCTCATTAACTTCTAAACCAAAACCACTTAGACCAACAAACTCGGTTTGTTTCATAGTTGCTAAAAGATTCATTTTAGAAACTCCAAGAGTTGTTAAGATTTGAGCACCTGTACCAATCTCTTTCATATAAGCATTATCTTGATGATGCGTTTTATTTATAAATACTAATACACCAGCATTTTGTTTTAAATACTCAATAGAATCAATAAGATTATTATATTTTTTCTGATTTAAAAGAAGTTCTATATCGGGGATAACATTATGAACTCTTACATTTACAACATCTTTTATCTCACCAAATACTATAGCGGTATGTTTCACTTTATCATGATCTTCAAATGTATATTGTTTAACAGTCGTAGCAAAAAAATCAACCTCTTCAACTTTAGTCTCTTTAACTAATCTTTCATTTGCTAAGCGATATTCAACTATATCAGAGATAAAAACAGTTTTAAGGTTATGTTTCTCTCCAAAAATGTCAAGATCATCACGACGAGCCATTGTTCCATCTTCTTTGATTATCTCACATATAACAGAAGACTCACTAAGACCGGCTAAACGGCATAAATCAACTGAACCCTCAGTATGACCAGTTCTTACAAGTGTACCACCCTCTTTTGCTATAAGGGGAAATATATGCCCTGGTTTTACAAGTTCATCTGAATATGAAATAGGATTTGCCAAAATCTTTATCGTATCATCTCTCTCACCAGCAGAAATACCTGTAAGTGCGTCTTTAGCATCTACAGATACTGTAAATGCTGTTTCATAAGAAGATGTATTTGAGCTAATCATAGGATTTAACTCTAATCTCGTTGCTATACTATTACTAAGTGCTACACAGATAAGACCACGAGCTTCCATAGCCATAAAATTCACATGTTTAGGTGTAGAAAACGCAGCAGCATAAACTAAATCACCCTCATTTTCTCTATCTTCATCATCACACATGATGACCATATTACCCTTTTTTATCTCGTCTATAGCGACTTGTACTCTTTGTATAGGTGTCATAAATTTCTCTCTAATATTTTCTAATGTTACGCTCTATAAAAAGCAAGCTTTTTAAGAAAATTTCGTAATATCAGTTATTATATAAAAAAGTTCATTAAAAAGAGTTCAAAAAATATTTTTACAATTTCTTTTAAAAAAACTTGACATATTAAATATTTTAGCCTATAATTCCGCCAACAAACAAACGAAAGCTTGTTTATTACACCGCGGAATAGAGCAGTTCGGTAGCTCGTCGGGCTCATAACCCGAAGGTCGCAAGTTCAAATCTTGCTTCCGCAACCAATCTATAAATTTTAAATGTATTAATAAATACACACATTGGGGTATCGCCAAGCGGTAAGGCACTAGTTTTTGGTACTGGTATTCGGGGGTTCGAATCCCTCTACCCCATCCACCCTTTCAACAATAAACTTCCTAAAATATAATCAAAAAGGCAACTTATGAATGATACAACAGATATAACAACTTTAACAATTCGTATGGCTATTCTTGTAATTATTGCTGGTATATTTTACTTTACTTTAAAAAGTAAAAAAAGAAATAGTTTTACTTTATACTTGCTATAAGATTACCTATAAGTAAACTCCATCCGTCTATAAGTATAAAGAGCAATATCTTAAATGGTAAAGAAATCATAACAGGTGGAAGCATCATCATACCCATAGACATAAGTATAGATGCTACGACCATATCTATAACTAAAAATGGTAAAAATATAAGAAACCCTATCTCAAATGCTGTTTTTAATTCACTTATAACAAATGCTGGAATAATTATAGAAAGTGGCACATCGGCTACACTTTGAGGATTTTCCATTTTTCTTACTCTAAAAAAAAGTGCTAAGTCTTTTTCCCTTGTATTTCTAATCATGAAATTTTTAAATGGTAAAGCTGTTCTATCAAATGCTTCTTCATATCCTATTTCTTCAGCTATATATGGCTTTATACCTTGTTCATAAGCTTTTGTTCCAACTGGCTCCATCACAAAAAAAGTAAGTATCATTGCTAACATTACTAAAAGTTGAGTTGGTGGTACTTGCTGAGTACCCATCGCTTGTCTTAAAAAACCAAATACTATGATAAAGCGGGTAAAGGTTGTCATAACCAACACCATACTTGGTGCTAAAAATAAAAGTGTTAAAACTATTAGAACATTTAATGAACTTACTAATTGCTCTGGTGTATCAGGAGCTGATAATTCAAAATTCATAGTAGGAATTTGTACACTCTCAGCACCTAAAAATGTAACTATACTAAAAAATAAAATAAAAAATTTCATTATTATTTATCTGATAATTTATCTAAAACTGATCGTTTGACTTTTGCTTCTTGTTCAGATTTTTTACCTGTAAAGTGAAGTTCTACTCTACGATTTTTTGCTCTACCATTTTTTGTTGCATTTGTAGCCACTGGAGTAAACTCTCCACATCCAGTTGCATTGATTCTTGCAGGATCTACACCATCAATCAACAGCTCTTGTAAAACTGATATTGCCCTTGCTGATGATAACTCCCAATTATCTTTAAAAGGTGAACTATTAGCTGGTCCTATATTATCTGTATGCCCTCTTACATTCACTTGTAAATCATTTGGTAATTCATCTATGATAAGAGCTATTCTTTTTAAAAACAAAAGTGCATCTTCATTTTCTATGACGGCACTACCTGGTTTAAAAAGTAATGAAGATGGAAGTTCTATCATAAACCCTTCTACAGCTTCCTCTACTGATATAGTTGGACCGTGACCCTTTTCCATCATCTCATTCGCATCGATAGATGCCTGTGTAATTCTGTTTACCATTTCAGATGTTTCTGTTTGAGATTCTATAGGGGTAGCTTTCATCCGTCTTTCCATAGAAACTTCTGTTTGTGTACTACCATCTAATACACTCATCGCACCAGAAAGTGAACCAATAGCTTCTGATATTTTTTTAGCATCCATTGTTGCCATAGAGAGTAATAAAACAAAAAAACATAACAGTAAAGACATTAAGTCTCCAAAAGCAGCTAACCATGCAGGAAGACACTCCTCACATTCTGGACATTTTTGTTTACCCATCTGTTTTTTCCATTTTAATCAAATTGACTATTACGATCAACTGGTGATAAATATACCAGAAGTTTAGCTTCTAAAATCCTTGGAGCATCACCACTTTGAATAGACATAATCCCTGTAACAATCATCTCTTTAACTAAAGTTTCTTCATCATTTCTTATAGCCAATATATTATAAATAGGAGTACCAAATATATTACCAATCATTGCACCATACATAGTAGTAAGTAAAGCAACGGCCATAGATGGACCAATTGCTGCTGGATCTGCCATGTTTAAAAGCATCGCAACAAGACCAATAAGTGTACCAATCATACCCATAGCTCCAGCTAGACCTGCCCATTGATTAAATATTGAACCATGTATTTTATGTCTTGTGCTCGTTTGTTCCATATCTATCTCTAAAAGGTCACGAATTGTATCTGGTTCATTTCCATCAATAGCCATAGAAAGACCCTTTTTTAAGAACTCATTTTCTTCATTATTTACATCACCCTCTAGTGCCAAAATACCATCTTTTCTAGCTTTTGTTGCAAACTCTACAAGTTTTTTTATAAGCTCAGGTACATCTGTTTCTGGTGGTTTTATAGCAATCATAAATACTTTTGTAAATTGCTTCATTTGACTTGGCTTAAATGAAATCATCAATGCACCAATACTACCACCGATAACGATAAGAACTGATGGAACATCTATATATGGACCAATACCAACACCCATTGCCATGGCTGAGAATAAAAGACCAAAAATTAAAACTAAACCAATAACCGTACCTAAATCCATCTATTAACCTTACATAAATTATAAATATTATAAGCT
Source organism: Campylobacterota bacterium (assembly GCA_034659595.1). Taxonomy (GTDB): domain Bacteria; phylum Campylobacterota; class Campylobacteria; order Campylobacterales; family Sulfurimonadaceae; genus Sulfurimonas. The sequence continues at coordinate 21,051 of JAYEHQ010000070.1, read as the reverse complement.
TATAATACCATAATTTTGCTATAATCTCATAAAACAATATCAATAATAAAGAAGAAAAAGGCTTTACTAATGAACAAAAATGAAATAAGTATAATAATATTAGCTGCTGGTAAAGGTAGCCGTATGAAATCAGCGAAAGCAAAAGTTTTACATTCAATTTGCGGTAAACCTATGCTGTATCATATAATAAAAGCTTCTAAAGAAATTTCTGACGATATTAGTGTAGTTGTAGCTCACCAAAAAGATGCTGTAATTAAACAAATAGAAAACTTGTTTGATAATATAACTTTTATAATTCAAGACGCTACTAACTTCCCCGGAACTGGTGGTGCTATGAAAAATATAAATCCAAGAAATGAAAAAGTGTTAGTTTTAAATGGTGATATGCCTCTAATCACTTCTAAGTCATTAAAAGGATTTTTAGATAATGATGCTGATATTATTATGTCTATATTTGATTTAGAAAATCCTAATGGCTATGGTCGTGTTATCATTGAAGATAAGCAAGTTCTCTCTATTGTAGAACAAAAAGATGCTTCTATAGATGAACTAAAAGTCACCACTGTAAACGCTGGGATATATGCTTTTTCTAAAGATATTATAGAAAAGTATATTCCAAAATTAACTAATGAAAATGCACAAAAAGAGTACTATCTTACTGATGTTATATCTATGGCTAAAGCAGACTCTATGAAGATTATCCCTTTGCTAGTTAATGAAAAAGACTTTAAAGGGATTAATTCAAAAAAAGATTTATCAGATGCTGAAGTAATCATGCAAAATAGAATTAAAGAAAAATGGATGAATAGCGGTGTTATCATGCAATTACCATCAACTATATATATAGAAGAGAATGTTAACTTTGAGGGTGAATGTATTGTTGAAAATGGTTGCCGTATTACAGGTGATACACTGATTAAAAATTCTCATATCAAATCTGGAACTGTTATAGAAGACTCTAATATTATAAATTCAGATATTGGACCATTAGCACATATCCGCCCTGCTTCAAACATAGAAGATACACATATAGGAAATTTTGTAGAAGTTAAAAAAAGTTCACTAAAAGGTGTTAAAGCTGGACATTTAAGTTATTTAGGAGATGCTTATATAAATGAAGGGACAAATATAGGTGCTGGAGCGATAACTTGTAACTATGACGGTAAACAAAAATTTAAAACAATTATTGGTAAAAATGTATTTATTGGAAGTGATACTCAATTAATTGCTCCCGTAACTATAGAAGATGATGTGATGATAGCAGCAGGAACAACTATTCCTAGTGTTACTGTTCCTAAAGGTTCTTTAGCTTTAAGTAGAACAAAAATTAGATTTATTAAAAACTTTTATTATAAATTCTTTGGAAGTAAATAAAAGTTTATCTATTTTAGGCGATATTAATCTATATAAAGTGGAATCTTTATTGCTACAATGTAAAATAACAAGTTTTGGAGGTCTATTATGCGAGTAACATCTAGTATGTATTATGACAACTTATATAGTCAAAGTCATAATAACTTAAAAAATAAACTTTTTGATGTAAATAAACAAATTGCTTCTGGTATGAATATTCAATATGCTCAAGATGATGTAAGAACATTTACTGAAACTATGAGACTTGATAATGAAGTTACAGTACTGGGACAAATTAAAGATAGTACAGAAAATGGCTATAAAATTTCAAATCAATCAGATACAGTTTTAAATGATTTTTCTATCTCTATGACTCGTGTAAAAACACTACTTATAAATGCAGCTAATGACTCACACAGTGACCTATCTTTAGATGCTATTGCAAAAGATTTAAGAGGACTAGAAAGCCACTTTAAAAATCTTGCAAATACCTCTATAAATGGTCAATATTTATTTTCTGGTTCAGCTACTGATATAAAACCAATAGCTGAAGATGGTACATATATGGGAAATGATTTTGAAAGAAATGCCCTCTTAGATGCGAATGTACAGCAACAATATAACATTAGTGGTGCAGAACTATTTTTGGGTGAAGAATCAAGAGTCCAAAGACAAGTGACTTCAAATGTAATTCAAAAAAGTCTAACTGAAAAATATCCTGATTTTACAGATGTTACAGTAGATGGAGAAGATAGAAATTTAACTTCAGAAGATAAAATCCGAGATTTGATGGGAGATATAGATAATGAAGTTGATGAAGGAAATTTAAAACATCATTTTTATATAAGTGGAACAAAAAGTGATGGCTCATCATTTAATGATCAAATAAAAATGAGTGATGATCAAAGTATTGAAAATCTTTTAGATGAAATTGGTAAATCTTTTGGTAATACTGCTGATTTTGATTTAGTAAATGTTACTATGAACTCACATGGACAAATACTTATAGAAGATAAATTTGAAGGTTCATCTAAAATAGAATTTCACATGGTTGGAGCTACCGATTTTAATCCAGATGATAATGGTGGAGCAGATGAAGCTGATATAAACAATGCTATTTATGGTTTAGATGCTGGTAAAATCAACAATTTAGACAGTGGTGAAACAAATTTTGACAAAATAATGTTAGGAACAAGTACAGCTGTAAATTCAAGTTTACATATAAAAGAGTTTGTAGTATCACCTTTTACAGCTACTACTGATGCAACAACTAATATAAATGCTCTTAATTATGATAGAACAGAATTTACACAAGATGGATCAAAACTAACATCTAATATCGCACAAGTTCTAAAATCTGACAACTCATTTATAACACCATCCACAAAAATTTCTGCCGTTGTAGATATATCAAAAGGTACTACAGATACTACTGATGATAGCTTAGATGGGAACTCTTTAAAATTAGTTGGTAAAAGTACAAATGGTGCAGATTATGATGTTCAAATAGATTTTAAAAGTAACGCAAATGGTGGTTCAACTTTCTCTGTAGATACTGATGGAGATGGAACTTACGATGATACTTATAACATTTTCAATATGAAAAATCCAAGAACAGCAGTAGATGCAGATGATATGACATATCAACAACTAATGGATGTTGTAAATATGGCAGTAACTGGTAAAATGCCACTAGGTGCTGCAGATAGTGACTATGACAAAGCTATACAAGATTCAAATACTCTAGGTGGTACTCATATAACTTATGATGGAAAATTAGAGTTTGAAGATTCACAATCAGCAAATACAAAAGCATCCCTTGCTCTTCATGATGTAAATAGTGGTGATTTTTCAACACCTGCTTCTATTATGACTTTTAATTCAAATAATGCACTTGAAGTTCGTGATGCAAAAACAGATTTTTTCAAAACCATAGATAAAGCTATAAAAGCTGTTGAGGAACATAAACTATATCCAGATTCCCAAAATGGAGACTCTCGAAATGTAGGTATTCAAAATGCCATAGAGATGATAACAAAACTTGAAGAGCATGTTCAAGTTGCACATACAACAGTTGGTGCAAATTCAAATATTTTATCTACTTCACTAGAAAGAACAGAACTTTTAGAACTAAGTACAAGAACTCTTCGTTCATCTGTTATAGATACAGATTTAGCTGAAGCTTCCCTGCAATTAACTCAACTTAATCTAAATTATGAAGCTATGCTCTCAACTGTTGGTAAAGTTTCTAAATTAAGTTTAGTAAATTATTTATAAAATATTGCAAATTGCCAAAAAATTCTATCAGAAAGAATTTTTTTGGTTATACTTCATTTATAAAAGTAATATTATTTAAAAAAGGCTATACAGTTTGAAAGACACTATATTTATAATAATTTTTGGAATATTAATCTATCTAGGTTTTGCAACAATTTTTGGTGATAATGCCATAATAGGCAGTTATGGTGCTACATTTGCAAAATATAACAATACATACTTTGGTTATATCTCATTTATTTATCTATTTTTACTTTTAGCTCCACTATACTACTTGTATAAAAACCATCTATTTAATTTTCGTAGAGTAGAAATAAATATAGCTTCAATACTTCTGTTTTTCTCATCATTATTAGCTCAATCTTTATTATTAGAAAATGGGTTTAGAGGTGAATTAGCTGGAAGTTTTATTGATTATCTAGCTCCATATGTAGGTTTCTTTGGCTTATGGATATTTTGGGCGATTATCACTTCTGTATCTATTTTAATTATTTTAGATAAAACTACTAATGAACTTATTATTATGCTCCAAAAACAGTTTAAACAAAAAAAGATAGAAAATCTAAGTGATAATAATTTAGAAGAAAATATAAAAGAAGATATAGAAGAAGAAAAAATACAAACAGAAGTCAAAATTATAAGAAAAAAACAAATCTGTTCTAAAATAGAAGAAAACCATGAGGAAGATATAGATAAACCAACTTATCTTAGACAAAAAGAAGCTATAAAAGAAGAAGAGAAAGCCAATGAAACTATAAAAGAAGAAAACAAAGTAAAAGAAGTAGAAATAATAAAAAAATCACCAGAGATAAAAGTAATTAAAAAAGATAAAGAGATAGTAAAAAAACCAAAAGAACATGAAAACACTGAAGAAACTACTCCCAAAATAAAAGAAACAAAAACTTCAGTCGTTGTTAAAGAACTTGAAGAAAATACAAAGTTGCTAGAGGGGATTGAAAAAGGAAAAGTTGAAAAACCTATAAACTTTAAATTGCCATCTGTAAACTTTTTACACAAACCAGAAGTAAAAATTCAAAGTGTAGATGAAAGTGAACTCGATGAAAAAATAGAGTATCTAATAGATAAACTAAAACATTTCAAAATTGATGGTGATGTTGTTCGTACTTATGCAGGTCCTGTTGTTTCTACTTTCGAGTTTAAACCAGCAGCAAATGTAAAAGTAAGTAAAATTTTAAATCTTCAAGATGATTTAGCAATGGCTCTATCAGCAGAAACTATCCGTATTCAAGCACCTATTCCAGGTAAAGATGTTGTAGGGATAGAGATACCAAATGAAACAGTTGAAACTATTTATCTAAGAGAACTACTAGATTCTAAACTATTTCAAGAAGCTTCGTCACCACTTACTATAGCTTTAGGTAAAGATATAGTTGGAAAGCCTTTTATAACTGACCTAAAAAAATTACCCCATCTTCTTATTGCTGGAACAACTGGTAGTGGTAAAAGCGTTGGTATAAATGCTATGATACTTTCACTTTTATATAAAAATTCACCTGACCAATTAAGACTTCTTATGATAGACCCGAAGATGCTTGAATTTTCAATATATAATGACATTCCACATCTTCTCACTCCTGTTATCACTAAACCTAAAGAAGCTCTTGTATCACTTAATAATATGGTTAATGAAATGGAACGCCGTTATGAACTTATGGCTGAAAGTAAAACTAAAAATATTGAAAATTATAATGAAAAGATTAAAAAAATTGGTGGGGAATTTTTCCCATATATAGTAGTTATTATAGATGAACTTGCTGATTTAATGATGACAAGTGGAAAAGAGGTTGAAATATCTATCGCTAGATTAGCTCAAAAATCAAGAGCTTGTGGTATTCACCTTATAGTGGCAACTCAAAGACCAAGTGTTGATGTTGTAACAGGTCTTATCAAAGCAAATTTACCATCTCGTGTTTCTTACAGAGTTGGACAAAAAATTGATTCTAAAATCATACTAGATCAAATGGGTGCAGAATCATTACTAGGTCGTGGTGATATGCTTTTCACACCTCCGGGAACTACTGGATTAGTTAGACTTCATGCACCTTGGGCAACAGAGGACGAAATAGAAGAGATTACAGACTTTATAAAATCTCAAAGAGAACCAAACTATGATAAAAGCTTTTTAGTTGAAGAAACATTAGAAAGCACTTCTGTAGGTAGAGATAGTAATGAAGAGTTAGATGAGCTTTATGCCCAAGCGAAGAATGTTATATTAACTGATAAAAAAACATCCATATCATATCTACAAAGAAAACTTCAAATCGGCTATAACCGTTCAGCTAGACTTATAGAACAACTAGAGGGTGAAGGTATATTATCTGCTCCAAATACTAAAGGTGTACGAGAAATCATATAAACAATGTTACAAATATATACATAAAATCTAAAAATTAAAATTATACTGTTTATATAAGTAACACCTCTAAAAATGATTATCTGTATTTAGTTATAATCATGTGAAATTTAAAACACAGGATTATATATGGCATTTATTGAAGATTATAAAGCACATACAGAAGAAAGATCAGCTCTTGGTGTTCCACCATTAGCATTAACTGCTGAACAAGTAGCGGATCTTGTAGAGTTATTAAAAGTTTCTCCAATTGCAGAGCAAGATTATGCAATGGATATTTTTGAAAATAAAATTCCAGCTGGTGTTGATGATGCTGCTTATGTAAAAGCTGCATTTTTAAATGATGTAGTACAAGGAAATGTTTCTTGTGATGCTATCGATGCTGTAAAAGCATGTGAAATTTTAGGTCTTATGCTTGGTGGTTTCAATGTTACTCCACTAGTTGAAGCACTTAAAATTGATGGTGATGTTGCAAACTGTGCAGCTGAACAACTTAAAAATACTATCTTAGTATATGATGCGTTTAATGATGTTAAAGCACTTATGGATGGTGGAAACGCTAAAGCTAAAGAGATTGTTGAATCTTGGGCAAATGGTGAGTGGTTTACAAATAAACCTGCTATGGAAGAAGCTATTACTGTAACAGTATATAAAATTCCAGGTGAGACTAATACTGATGATTTATCTCCTGCATCTGAAGCATTTACAAGAGCAGATATCCCTGTTCACGCTAACTCATTTCTAATCAATAGAATGGACAACCCTCTTGATACAATGGTTGAGTTAAAAGAAAAAGGTCATCCACTTGCATATGTTGGTGATGTTGTTGGTACTGGTTCTTCAAGAAAATCAGGAATCAACTCTGTTCAATGGCACATAGGTAAAGATATTGCTGGTATCCCTAACAAAAGAACTGGTGGTATTATAATCGGTGATATTATCGCTCCAATTTTCTTCAATACTGCAGAAGATTCAGGATGTATCCCTATTCAAGCACCAACTACTGAATTAAATACTGGTGATGTTATCACTGTAAAACCATTTGAAGGTACAATTGAGAAAGATGGAAAAGTAGTTTCTACTTATGAAATCGCTCCAAATACTCTTCCAGATGAGATGAGAGCTGGTGGTCGTATTCCACTTATCATTGGTAAAGGTTTAACTGCAAAAGCTAGAGAAGCTATGGGTATGGATGCTGGTGATATTTTCATGACTCCTGCACAACCTGCTGATAATGGTAAAGGTTATACTTTAGCTCAAAAAATGGTTGGTAAAGCTTGTGGTATGGATGGTGTTAAGCCAAATGTTTATTGTGAGCCAGTTGCAACTACTGTTGGTTCTCAAGATACAACAGGTCCAATGACTCGTGATGAAGTAAAAGAGTTAGCAGCATTATCTTTTGGTGCTGATATGACTATGCAATCATTTTGTCACACTGCTGCTTATCCAAAACCAGCTGATATTAAATTACAACATACACTTCCAGAATTCTGGACTTCAAGAAAAGGTTTTATCCTTCGCCCAGGTGATGGTGTTATCCACTCATGGTTAAACAGACTTTGTATGCCAGATACTGTAGGTACTGGTGCTGATAGTCATACTCGTTTCCCTATCGGTATCTCTTTCCCTGCTGGTTCTGGTCTTGTAGCATTTGCTGGTGTTACTGGTATGATGCCACTTACTATGCCAGAGTCTGTACTTGTAAGATTTAAAGGGACTATGCAACCAGGTATCACTCTTCGTGATATGGTAAATGCTATTCCTCACCAAGCTATTAAAGATGGTTTATTAACTGTTGAAAAAGCTGGTAAGAAAAATATCTTTGGTGGTAGAGTTCTTGAAATTGAAGGTCTTGAAGATCTTAAGTGTGAGCAAGCATTTGAACTCTCAGATGCATCTGCTGAGCGTTCAGCTGCTGCTTGTACAGTTAAGCTTAACAAAGAACCAATTGCTGAGTATTTAGAGTCAAATATCGTTCTAATAGAAGAGTTAATCGCTCAAGGTTATGAAGATGCAGCAACTCTACAAAGAAGAGCTGATAAGATGAAAGATTGGTTAGCAAATCCTACACTTATGGAAGCTGATGCTGATGCTGAGTATGCAGCAGTAATCGAAATCGATATGGATCAAATTAAAGAACCAATTTTAGCTTGTCCTAATGATCCAGATGATGTTAAAACATTAACTGAAATTAGAGAAGCTGGTTTAAGAACTGAAATTGACGAAGTATTTGTTGGTTCGTGTATGACAAATATCGGTCTTTTCCGTGCTGCTGGTGAAATTCTTAAAGGTGAAGGTACAGTTGCAAACAAACTTTGGATCTGCCCTCCAACTAAAATGGATGAGAAAACTCTTCAAGAAGAGGGTTACTATTCTGTATTTGGTATGGCTGGAGCTAGAACTGAAATTCCTGGTTGTTCTTTATGTATGGGTAATCAAGCATCTGTTGCAACAAATGCATTTGTATTCTCAACATCAACTAGAAACTTCGATAACCGTTTAGGTAAAGGTTCTCAAGTTTATTTAGGTTCTGCTGAACTTGCTGCTGTTGTAGCACTTAAAGGTGCATTACCAACTGCTGCTGAGTATTTAGAGATAGTTGCTAATAAAATCAAACCAGAAATGACTGATGAGATTTACAAATATCTTAACTTCAACAAAGTTACTAAAGACGAATTAGTAGCAATGGTTAAATAAAACTAACATAACAACACAATCTTATATTGTGTTGTTATATATTATAAGTGTATTTTAACCACTCTTTAAATATACTCTCACATGTCGTTTCAAAACCTTATTTTACTTCAGAATCTTTATCGCATTAAAGCACTTGGATTCGAATATTCAAATCCATTTTCTATAAATGAAACAAATTTAAGTACAATACCGAAAAATTTAGAAGATTTAACAAATCAGATAACGACTTGTCACCTATGTGATTTAAGCAAATCAAGGTCTCAAAGTATGGTTGGTTATGGAAATAAAAATACTGATTTAATGATAATAGATTTTAGTGTGTCTTCAAATGAAGATTCTCAAAATAGTTATTATATAGGTAGAAGTGGAGAAATCCTTACAAAGATGTGTCAAAATATTCTTGAACTAGATATAAAAAATATTTATTTTACACATTTAGTAAAATGTAAGCCATTAAGTTCAAATACTCCATCATTATCAGAGTGTGAATCTTGCAAGCCTTATTTGCTAAGTCAAATAGAGTTTATAAAACCTAAAATTATCGTAACTTTAGGTAAAGATACTTATGAAAATTTTACAGGAGAAAGAGATAATTTTGAAAGTGTAAGAGGTCATGTTTGTGATTTTAATAAATACAAACTTATACCAATATATCATCCAAATTATCTACTAAGAAATCCAGAATTGAAAAAAACAACACTAAACGATTTAAAAACAATAAAGAGTTATTTATGAAAAAAACAATTATTTTATTTTTATTACTACTATTACCTATCTCTAGCTTTGCACAAAGCTTTTTAATATCTAATATACCAATACCAAAAACATATATTCAAAACTTAGACCCTTATCCTTGTGATGACAAATGCCTACAAGAATATTTAGACAGAGATATGATTTTTTCATTTTTATCTAATGCAAATAATAAACTTCAAAATAAAGAACTTGATGAGATTAGAATGATGCATATATCTATATTTAATTTAGGTTCAAATATATTTCATTCCAAAGTCAAAATCGCCCTACTCCTACCATATAAAAAAATAGGTAAATATGCAGCTTCAACAACCAATGCATCTATGGCATACCTCATATCAAAAAACAATTCATTCAATTTAAGAAGTTATAAAATAGAAGATGAAAGTATTCAAGAGATAGAAAAAGCATTGATATTGATGAAAAAAGATGGTTTCTCACATATTATTGCACCTTTAACAAAAAAAGGTGTTGATAACATAACAATTATCAATCCTAGCATTAATATCTTTTTTCCAACAATAAACAAAAAAGATACAAATACTACTTCAAACCAATTATTTTTTGGTGGTATTGACTATCAAGCTCAAAGTGATGAACTTCTAAAGGAAGCTGTATCACCACTGGTGATTTTTTATGACAAATCATCACTTGGTAAAAAACTTGCACTATATGAAGAAAATAAATTCAAAGATATTGATATTAATAATACAGTTGATACTAACAATACAATAGTAAATACAAATAAAACAGTAATTAAATTTTCTATACCAAGAAGAACTACAAATCTTGAAAAATATCTAAAAGATAATAAAGATATAAATGCATCATCTTGTTTTATTAATACCCCTATAGTAAAAACAGGTATGATAATGTCTCAACTAACTCTTTATGATACAAATACTACAGAGATAACAAATATTTTATCTACACAAATAAACTATGACCCACTTCTGTTATCTATGACGCAATATACTGATAGAAAAAATATGATAATAGCAAACTCAATTACCCAAGAAAAGAATATACTTATACAAACAAATGCACTTTTAGGAAATGACATAGTGTATAATTGGATTAATTATACTACTACTGTAGGTATTGATTATTTTTATCATATTTTAACTTCTCATGAAAGAGAGTATAAAATAGAACTAGAAGATAATCAGATGCAATATGAAATAGAATTGATAAAACCATCATTTTCTAAGTTTAAACCATATATAAAAAAAGAATTTAAGGTTGAAAATGGATTGTAAATATTTTGGAGAATGTGGTGCTTGTAGAGTTTATGAGAATGGTTATGAAACCCAATTAAATCAAAAGCTAGAATTAAACAAAGATAGATTTTCAGAATTTTATCATGATAAAATATCTGTTTTTAAGTCATCTGATTCTAATTATCGTTCAAGAAGTGAATTTAAAATATGGCACATAGAGGATGACATATACTATGGTATGAATCACATAGAGAAAAAAGGTGTTGTATTAGTTGATAATTGCCCACAAGTTAATATTCATATAATGAACTTGATGCCAAAACTTCTAAAAGCTATAAAAGATAATAATATTGACTTTAAACTTTTTGGAGCAGATTTTCTAAGTTCAAATGATGGTGAAATAGTTGTGTCACTTATTTATCATAGAAAACTTGATGAAAACTGGCAAAAACTAGCTTCTAAAATAGCAACTGAATTTAATATTTATATAATCGGTAGAAGTCGTAAACAAAAAGTTATTATTGGTCAAGACTACATTACTGAAACTTTAAATATAAACAACGACAAATATAGATTCAAATATATAGAAAATAGCTTTACACAACCAAATACTAAAGTTAATGAATTTATGATTTCATGGGCTATTAAAAATCTATCCAATATTGAGGGTGACCTTTTAGAACTTTATTGTGGTGCTGGAAATTTCACTATACCTTTTTCTAAAAATTTCGATAAAGTATTAGCAACAGAAATATCAAAATCTTCTATCAATGCCGCAAAAGCCAATATGGTATTAAACAATGTTACTAACATAGAGTTTGTAAGGATGAGTGTTGAAGATTTTGTTCAAGCACTTGATGGTGTTAGAGAGTTTAGACGCATGAAAGAAATAGATATACAAAGTTATAATATTAACACCATATTTGTAGATCCACCAAGAAGTGGAATGGATGAAGATTCTTGTAAATTTTGTTCAAGATATGAGCATATATTATATATCTCATGTAACCCTAAGACTCTACAAAGAGACTTAAGAATACTAACACAAACACATGAAATAGTTGATATGGCTCTCTTTGATCAGTTTCCATATACTCACCATGTTGAGATGGGTGTTAAATTAAAGAAAATTAACTAGGGAGTTAAATTATGAAATTATTATTTAGTATATTTATTCTAATATCATTATTAAATGGTGATGAGATTCAAAGAATTGAAGAGATTATTAGCGATATTACAAAACTTAGAAGTGACTATAAAAAATGTCAAAAAGATTTAAAAAATCGTTTTGTTAAAACAGACTATAATGAATTAGAAAAATACAAAATTCTACTCAAAAAAGAGAAAGAAAAAAATAATAAATTATTAGCTGAACATAAGAAGATGCTTGTAGATATGAAATGGTACACAGATACTATAGGTTCACTTGAAGAGAAACTAAAAGAAAAAGTAGTAAAAAGTGAAATAGTAAATATAGAAAAAAATATTGAATCTAAGACTGTCTTTTTTAAAGCTGGTACTTTTCGTTTAATTAGTTCTAGTAATATCTATGACAAAATAAATGGTAAAAAAATTGATAATTGGGAAAAACACAGAACATTTACATCCAATATTAAATCAAATGATTGGATTAAAATTACTGGTTATTTTATCAATAAAAAATGGCATAAAGCACAAAATGAAAAATGGATAAAATTAAATAAAGTAATAAGAAGAAACTAAATGAAAAAAATATTAATTATTGCTGATGGTGATATAGGTGAACATTTTATAAAAAGAATTATCAATACATACACTAGTGAAAATATATATTATGTAGTTCAATTAAAACATGCAGAATATAAAAATATAAATCACGCAAGATTCAAATTTTATGAATTTGACCCAACAAGCTTGTATAAACTTGCAAATCTACTAAAAATGGATTTTGTTCAAGTTATAGTAGCTATGCAAACGCAAGTAGATACTGAAAATACTTTAAAAAATATTCGATTAATTAAAGATAAACTTCGTGTTATTATTTTAAATAGATTTAGTCTTACGAATGAAGACCCAAATGTTATTTTAATAAATTCAAATGAAATACTTTCATCAAAACTTTTAGACTACTTGCCTAATGTTCCTGTTATCGCTCAAAATATTGGAACGGGTGAAGGTGAAATTATGGAAGTTTTAGTTCCATTTGGAAGTTCATTTGTTTATAAACATATTGGGGTAATTGAGCAAAAAAACTGGAAAATAGTAGCTATTTATAGAAATAAAAAACTTATTTTACCTACTAGAAGAAGAATGATTCAGCCTAATGATTTATTGGTCTTAATTGGTAAACCAAGTGTTTTACAATCTGTTTATCGTTCTATTAAACAAGAGCTTGGACAATTTCCTGAACCATTTGGATCAAATATATATTTATGTATTGATATGAAACTAATTAAAAACAAAGATATTGAGCATTTAGTTCAACAAGCTGTATTTTTACATAAAAAGTTCAAACATGAATTAATTATTAAAATAATCAACCCTAGTGATTTTGATATACTTGGTCATATAAAACAGTATAGAAGTGAAAATATTATTATAGATATTGAATATAATAATATACAATATGACAAAGTATTTTATAATGATATAATAAAATATCATGTAGGTTTAATAATAGTTGCAAAAGATATGTTTTCTGATTATAATATACGAAATCTACTATATAACAGCCATGTGCCAGTTTTAAAATTATCAAATAAATCATTTGATAATGTTAAGGATGCCATAGTTGTCTTATCTGATAATCGTGATTTAGAAAAAGTTGCATCTACTATATACGATATATCTGAACAATTAGGTTTTAATATAGAGCTATATAACTATCTAAGTGAGCATCAAGAAGATAAAGAACAAATAATAGAACATTTTTATAATCTTTCTACTATATTTTCAAAAAGCATTAAAGTCATAAAAGAGAAGCAAAATCCTATAAGAGTTTTAAAACAAAAAGATGACTTCATCCAAATTTTACCTTTTACAAATAAACTAACTTCAAGAAGAATATTTTCATTATTTTCAAATGATAGTGAAAAACTATATTACAAACTAGATAATTATCATCAAATCTTTATCCCTGTGCAGTTATAATTTTTAGCATCCCTTTAAGTATCAACGACTCATCAATTTTAGCATTTATAAATATTTTTGCAAATTTGTGAGCGTCTCCACCTGTTAAAATAATCTGTTGTTTGTATGAAATCACTTCATTATAAAGTGTTTTCAAATACCCATAGCTAATAGCATCTTGTGAATTTTTTGGGTATTTATCAAGATTAATTTCAAAATTAAACGGATAATCTAGTGCTGAAGATATATTTTTATAGGTGTTACCCATAGCACTAATCCCTGGGTAGATAAATCCACCCTCAAAAATACCATCTTTTACTATATCAATAGTTATCGCTGAACCAGCATCAATAATAACTCCATTTTTAATAGCTTCTACTGCTACAATTCTATCTATGCCCATAGTGTCATAATAATTTGTCATATCTATAAACTTTGATATATCTATCCAATTACTAAGATGCTTCAATTTTTCTTTTATCTTTGGATGCACACAAATAAAATAAATCTTCTCTTTCATACTTTCTGGATTAAAAGTTTTAGAACTTTCTTTATAATTTACATCTAAACTAGTATCTAAAAAATGGTAAGTCGTGTTACCTATATCACATAAAATCATTACTAACCATCCTATCTATAATCCCAAATAATTTTTCTTTAAAATATATTTTATCATTTTTTGTTAACATTTATAAATAATCTTATGCTAGAATGAAGTATTAAATCACCTATAAGGAAAATTAATGAAAATAATAATTGGTTTAGTGTTTAGTATAGTATTTTTGAATGCTTCTGCTGTTACTTCATCTTTACCCATCACAATGGATAAAGCTATCGTAATTTTAAAAGCTCAAAATTTAGAAATAAAAACTGCATCTTTAGATATAGATTCTGCATATACAGATTTGGACAAAGTTAAAGGCATGAACTGGGGTAAATTAGACTTTATCCAAGACTTTGCAAGAAGTGATAATGCTGGTAATGCTTTTGGATTCAAACTAACATCTCGTGAGGCAAGTTTTGGAGATTTTGGATTTAGTGAATTTTTAAATCCATTAGGTCAAGCTATTGGTGGAGCTGCTAACGACCAAATGCCTTCTGATATGAGTGGTCTGCTTGGCGTTGAACCAAAAGACTTGAATTATCCAGATGCAAGAAACTTTTTTCAAACTAAACTAAAGTATGAACTACCAATATTTACAGGTTTTAAAATCAGTAGTTATGTTGAGATAATGAAATCTATGACAAAGATGAAATCTTTAGAAAAAGAGCAAGTTATAGATGAAAAAATATATCAAGTTAAAAAAAGTTTCTACGATATGGCTCTACTTCGTGAATCTACAAAAAATCTAAATACAATTTTAGATAATATCAATACTTTGGAAAACATGACTAAAAGTATGATAGATGTTGGATATGCAAAAAAAGTTGATTTACTAGAAGTTCAAGCTAAAAAAGGTAATGTTCAAAGACTTGTTTTACAAATGGAATCTAACCAAAAACTACTTTTACACTATATAAGTTTTTTACTAAATCAAAAAGTTAATGATATTACAACACCGACAGAAGATATTGCAATGCCCATTTGCTTGAACAAAGATATACTAAAAGAGAATTTAGATATAAAAAAAGCTACTCAAGGTTTAGAGATTAGAAAAAGTATGTTAAATGTTTCAAAATCTGCTTATTATCCAATGGTTGGTGGTTTTGCGGAAGTTGCAACGGCTGATGACTCATTTCTGAATGATATGAATGAGCATAAAGCATATACTGTTGGTGCTAGACTTACATGGAATATATTCAATGGTGGTTCAGATGATGCTGATATACAAAAATCTCGATTGCAACACTTAAAGATGCAAACACAAGTTCAACTAGCAAAAAAAGGTATCGCACTAAAGATTGATAAGATTAGAACTGAGATTGAAACTTTTGATAATGAAGTTGCTTCACTAGAAAAAGAGTTGATTTTAGCAGATGCAATTTATGAAAACTATGAGGGTAGATATAAAGAAAAACTATCTTCAATGAGTGATGTTATCATTAAACAATCTGAACAAATTCAAAAAATACTTGAATTACAAATGGCAAAGAACAAACGAAATGAAAGAATTTTCGCACTTAAAAAACTAGCAAATGGAGAAAAAAGATAATGATAAAAAAAATATTAATACTAATGGTCTTAGCTATATCATTAATAGCTGAAACACTAACACTATCGGGTACAGTAATCTCAGATAATCAAAAAATGATAACAAGCCGTTTTATGGGCTTTGTAACACAAGTCAATGCATCTGAAGGTGAAAAAGTTAAAAAAGGTCAACTTCTTTATACGATAGATTCAAAAGAGATAGATTCTGCTATGACACAGGTTAAACTAGGTATTAGTCAAGCTCAACTAGCACTTCAAATGTATCAAAATCAATATACAAATATTAAATTAAATCTCGATAGACATAAAAGACTTTTAAAAAAAGATATGGTTTCAAAATTTGAAGTTGAAAATCTTGCTTTAGCTGAAAAAAACTTACGCAATATGATTATAATTGCTACAAAACAAGTGTCACAAGCAAAAGCACAACTTCAAGAGGTTAAAAATCAATATAAATACTTAAATATAAAAGCTCCAAATAATGGTGTAATAATTGCTAAAAATATCAAAGTTGGTGAGATGGCAATGCCAGGGATGCCAGCTATTGTATTATCAGACCTTAGTAATTTAAAAATCTCTGTAGAAATTGCGGAAGGTGATTTATCTAAAATATCTTATGGAAAAAAAGTTACAGTTAATATACCATCTTTAAACATAAAAACTATAGGTACAGTTAATGCAATCATCCCAAATTCAAATCCTATGACACATACTTTTAAAATTAAAATTTCATTTAAGACTATGAATAAATCTGTATATCCTGGTATGTATGCTACTGTAGATATAGAGGCTAAATAAAATGAAAGAGAAAGATTTATCGCATATAAAAGTTACTGATTATGCTGGTAGATTAGCTAAAAACTTTCTGTATAATCCACTTACAGCAGTTTTAGCTATTTTTTTATTAGCTATTGGTTATATATCTTTAGAGATTATGCCTCGTGAAGAGGATCCGCAAATCGCTATAAGTGGTGGTAGTATCATCATCCCTGCCCCTGGACTTAAACCTAAAGAGATTGAAAAAATCATAGTTGAACCGCTAGAGCAAAAACTAAGAGAAATTAATGGTATAGAGCATATATATTCTATGAGTATGGACAATGTAGCAGTTGTTAATGTTATGTACTATATAGGTCAAAATAGAGAGAGTTCAAACCTAAAACTTTATGATAAAGTTATGCAAAATATGGATATGCTACCAAAAAATGTGATGCAACCATTAGTTAAACCTTTTGACATAGATATTGACATACCTATTGTAGGGATAGCTTTTTATCAAAAAGATAAAAGCATCAGTTATCCAAAATATCTTCAAACAATACAAAACATCAAAAAAGATATAAGTGCGATTGATAATGTTGCTAAAACTGAGCTAAAAGGTGAACATAAAGAACAATACAATGTTGAAGTTGATTTAGCAAAACTAAAAGGTTACCACCTATCTTTAGGACAAATTGTAAATGGTATAGAATCTATATCTACTAGAGTTCCAAGTGTAAAAGCAAATACAAATGATAATAAACTTGTAGTATTTGGCATCAAAAACGCCATAGATTCTATAAAAGATGTTAAAAATATAATTGTTGCTCAATATATGGGAAGTCCAATATACCTTAAAGATATAGCAACTGTTACAGATGGTATAAATATACAAAATAAACAAAGTGCTTCTATCGTTCTCAAAGATGGCTCTTCTTATGAACAAATAACATTAGCTGTATCAAAACTAGCTGGAACAAATGCTGTTTTTGTTGCAAATGATGTAAAAGAGATGCTAAATGCTAACAAAGATAATTTAGCAAAATTAGGCATTGGATTTACTATCACAAGAAACTATGGCGATAGAGCAAATGAAGCCGTAAATGAACTAGTTCATCACTTAGTTATAACGATTATTATTATTGCTGTTATGTTAGTATTTTTCTTAGGCTGGAAAGAATCACTAATAGTAACTTTTACAGTCCCTGCAATTTTAGCTATAACACTTTTTATAGCCTATATGGGTGACCAAACTATAAATAGAATCACACTGTTTGCATTTTTACTATCACTTGGACTACTTGTTGATGCTACTATCATTGTTATAGAAAATATTCATAGACATATGAACGAACATGGTGGCAAAGATAGAGATATGGATGAGTTACTTATAACTGCAACTGATGAGATTGGAGCGCCTACAAATGTAGCAACACTAGCTATTATACTTACTATGGTTCCTATGGCATTTGTTGGTGGGATGATGGGTGAATTTATGAAGCCTATCCCTTATAATGTACCTGTAGCTTTACTTGCTTCACTTTTCATAGCTTATATATTTACACCTTATTTAGGTAAAAAACTACTTAAACATAATCATCAAAAAAAAGGGACTTCAAATGAGTCATAATCAACATCAAGGTGTAAAATTTGAAAACTTTATATTTGAAATCCTAAATAAACCATCTAAAAGTATGTTAGTTATATTACTTGTTTTTGCAACACTCGCTGGTTCAATCATGATGTTTCCATCTAAACTTGTACTTGCTAAAATGTTACCAGGGAAAAGTACAAATACTTTTACAATCTATGTAGATACACCTAAAGGAAGTTCAATAGAACAAACTAAAAGTGTAACTAAGTGTGTAACTAAAATTATGCAACAAGAAAAAGAAGTAAATGATTTAGAAGTATTTTTAGGTCAAGGTTCTCCACTTGATTATGCTGGTCTTGTTAAAGGAAGTGGTATGAAAATGGGAGAAGAGTTTGCAGAAGTAGTTGTAAACTTAACTGATAAACATTCAAGAGATGAAAAATCTTTTAGTATGGTTCAAAGATTAAGACCTGTTCTTCAAAATAATTGTCAATCTATTGTAAATGGTACTAATCTCAAAATGATAGAGATGCCAGCTGGTCCACCAACTCTTGCATCTATAGTTGTTGAAGTATATGGAAAAGATAATGAAAAAGTGATAGAGTTATCTAAAGAGGTATCAAATATCTTACAAAATACAGATGGCTTAGTAGATGTTGATATTATGGCTGATGAGAGTTATAAAAAATATACACTAAGTCCTATATCAGATAAAGTTACAAAAAGTGGTTTAAGTGTTAAGCAAATAAATCAAATCCTGTATCTTGCATTTGAAGGTATGGGGGTAGCTGTAAAAAACACTATTGATCTTAACGATCAAATCTCAATCTTTGTTTCATTAAGTGAAAAAAGTCAAACTATGAAAACAGATACTCTAAAATCACTTAAAAATAAACTTAGTCAACTTAGCCTTATGAATCAAAAAGGTATGATGATTCCACTAACTGAAGTTGTACAGATTCATGAGGGAAAATCAACACCTATGATTTATCATAAAAATCTAAAGACTATGGTAAATGTTGTAGCTGAAACAGATATGGTATCTCAAGTTTACCCTCTTCTTGATGCAAGAGATATGATGATAGAAAAATTCTCAGATAAATATGAAGTGAGTAAAATAGCTGGTATAACAACTTATATGTTTGATTTGAATTTAGTTGATAAACAAACTGGTGAAAAATATCTTTTAAGATGGGATGGGGAGATGAAAGTGACACTAGATACCTTCAAAGAGTTAGGTGGAGCTTTTATTGCTGCACTTATTTTAATATTTTTACTTCTTGTTATTTATTATAAATCTTTTGCTTTAAGTGGAATTGTTTTGAGTGGTAGTTTTTTATCTATTATTGGTGTTATATTTGGTCACTTAATAGCTGATATAATTACAACTGAAACATTCTTTTTGACCTCAACATCTCTTATTGGATTTATTGCACTTATGGGGATTAGTTCAAGAAATTCTATTTTGCTTATAGATTTTACTAAGTCTCTTATAGAAGATAAAGGGATTGAAAAAAGAAGAGCCATAGCAATTGCTAGTGCTACAAGAGCAAAACCTATTATACTTACAGCTATCGCTATTATACTTGGTTCCGCTCTTCTTGCTAGTGACCCTGTATTTGGTGGTCTTGGTGTTGCACTTATATCTGGAACTGTAGCTGCAGTTATAATTTCACTTATATTTATACCAATTCTTATGAATAAAACAAAAGCGATATAGATTTTACAGCAGGGGCTGATGTCCCTACTAGTAAAATCTCATAAAAATACAGCACTCATATAACCAACTACTTGTGATTTATCTTCACTTGCATCTGCACTAGTTCTATAATCTAAAACCATAGGTCGTAAACAATTTTTTTTAGCTGAGATAAGCATCGCTTCTATACCTATCTTGCCACAAGCTTCACACCCTAAAGATAATCTATTTACATCTAGTTTTTTTATAGCTTCTATACAAATAGTATCAAGAGTATTAGCTTTATCTATATCATAAAAATGACTTAAATCTGTACTTATAACGACTGCAGTTGTAACATCTTTTAAAAGATATTGAATAACCTCTGATAAATTTGATGGATTTTCATCACCATATACTAACTCTACAACTGAAGCATTTGGTAAATATGTTTTTATAAAAGGCATCTGCACCTCTGTACTATGCTCACAATGAACTTCTGGTATAAACACTAATCCAAATTTATTTTTAAGTTCACTTACAAGATTTTTATCTATAGGTAATGTACCTAATGGCGTATCATAATTATCATACTCACCGATAGATATACCTTTAAAAGAGACTCTATGACTAGGACCAATAACTACTATGCGTTTAATTTTAGAATCTGCTAACAACCTAAATGCTATATTGGCAGTAAAACCACTATATACATACCCAGCATGTGGCACAATAATAGCTCTTGTTTTTAAATTTAAAATCTCTGTATCACCATGCAAAGATTCATCAATTATTTTATTATATTGACTAAACATTGCTTCTATTTCACTAGGATTAGATGGATAAAACTGCCCTGCTACTGCTGTTTTTCTACTACTCATAACAACACTCCTTAAATCAATTGTATAATAAATCGTAGCACAATATATAACTTAAGTCAAATGATGTTATTCTAATACAGCAATTCTAACTCAATCTCTCAAACCAGACTAAATTAAAACCATCTCTAAAAAAACTGTAAATTTCTCTTTAAAGTTACTTTATTTAGAAAGTTATTATTTGGATTCTTTATCATATGAACAC
>JAYEHQ010000069.1:0-2277 GCA_034659595.1 Campylobacterota bacterium | reverse complement strand
GATTGGAAGATTTGATAATAGATGTAAAAGATAAGGTTTATACAAGAGACATCTTTAATAGTGATAGTTAAAAGGTAAATTAAAATATGAAGAAAAAAATTTTAGTAACAGGTGGAGCAGGTTTTATAGGTAGTAATCTATGTGAACGCTTGGCAATTGATAAAGATAATGATGTATATTCATTAGATAACTATTTTACTGGCAGTAAAGATAATCATGTTTCAGGTGTAACTTATATAGAGGGATTAACTTCAGATATTGATAAATTGATTGATTTTAATACAGATATAGTTTATCATCTTGGTGAATATTCAAGAGTTGAACAAAGTTTTGATGATATTGAAAAAGTTTGGAAATTTAATAAAGATGGAATCTTTGCAGTACTAGAGTTTGTTAGACGAACTGGCGCAAAAATAGTATATGCAGGAAGTAGTACCAAGTTTGGTGATGGAGGTATGGGAAGAAGTGCGTCTCCATATGCTTGGAGTAAAGCTTCAAACACAGAACTTGTACAAAATTATGGAACTTGGTTTGGTATCTCTTATGCTATTACATACTTTTATAATGTATATGGAAATAGAGAGCTTCAAAGAGGAAAATATGCTACATTAATTGCATTATTTAAAGAAAAAATGAAAAATAATGAATCTTTGACCATAGTTAGTCCAGGTACTCAAAAAAGAAACTTCACTCACATAGATGATATTATTGATGGTTTGATTTTAGTTGGTGAAAATGGATTTGGTGATGAATTTGGTATAGGAAGTCCAGAAGCTTTTACTATTAAAGAGATAGCCCAAATGTATGGTGGTGAAATTCAAATGTTACCTGAGAGAAAAGGTAATAGAATGACAGCGGATGTAGTCACCTCGAAAACAGAAGCCTTAGGTTGGAAACCAACTAGAACAATAAAAGAATATATTGATAAATCGAGAGCAAATAATTGGAAGTAAATATAGATAATAAAGAAGTTTTAATATCAGTTGTCATACCACTTTATAATGCTCGAAAATATATATTAGAGACAGTTGAAAGTGTATTAAACCAAACATATGAAAATTTGGAAATAATTATTGTAGATGACTGTTCAACCGATGATAGTATAGAGATAGTAAAAAAAATTCAAAAACAAGATAAAAGAGTGAAATTAGTAGAATCTGAAACTAATTTTGGTGGACCAGCAAGACCTAGAAATATAGGTATAGAAAATTCAAACGGTGAGTATATTGCATTTTTAGATGCTGATGATGTTTGGTTGCCTGAAAAATTGGAAAAGCAATTAAATTTCTTACTAATTAATAGATGCGACATAGTTCATACAAAAGCATATATGATTGATATAGAAAGTGAAATGATAGGTAAGTTTAAAAATCAAAAAATTTATAATAAATTAAAATATTTTTTTAATGATTTAACAATACTTTATTTTTCTAATTTCATCAATATAAATACCGTATTGATGAAAAAAGATATAAGTTTAAAATTTAAAGAGGATAAAAATTTAATCGCTTTAGAGGATTGGATGTTTTGGATAGAAAACCTGTATAATGGTAAAAAAATATTATTGTTAGATGATTTTCTAATAAATTATAGATTTGACATTAATTCTATCTCTGATAGAAAATCAGATAAATCATATAGAAAAGCTTATTATATGTATGCTCTTTTATTATTAGAGAAAAAGATTTCAATGATGAATTTTTTAACATCTTTTAGTTTAAATACTTTTAGAATTTTATTAAAGAATATGAAGTGAATTTTAGTACGAAAAAGTGATATTGCGATTAAAAAAAAGGATTACTTGACTTTACTAATATAGTTAAAGATGGAGATGTAAAAGATGAATATTTTAATAACAGGATGTGTAGGGTTTATAGCTTCTCATATAATTGAAGAACTTTTAAAAGATACAAACAATCATATAATAGGAATAGATAACCTTTATAGTGGCGCAAAAAATAATTTAACATATATAGAATCAATTAATAAAAACAATAGGTTTAAATTTATTAAAGCAGATATTAGGGATTTTGAAAATATAGATAAAATAATAAAAGAAAATAATATAAGTCAAGTATATCATTTAGCAGCAATAGTTTCAGTGCAAGAAACAATTCATAATCCCTTATTATCAAATGAAGTCAATGTAAAAGGTACTTTAAACATTTTAGAATCTTCAAGACAAAATAATGTAAAAAGAGTTGTGTTTTCTAGTAGTGCTGCTGTTTATGGTGATGAGTTAACTCAGCCAAAAAATGAGAGTTCTATATTAAGCCC
>JAYEHQ010000068.1:0-11538 GCA_034659595.1 Campylobacterota bacterium | reverse complement strand
ATGTGTTGGTCACTATCCCTAACCCTTTCATCCGAAAGGGAACTGTTGGTCGTTATCACTCCATGGTGATTTACTAGCGTAAATTTTATCTTTTTGTCAGAAAACTTTAGAAACCCAAAAAGCATATCGAACCATAACTGAAACTAAAATGACCATCAGCCCAGTTTATTTTCAGCCAAAAAAGATGTTTTGAAGAGCGAAGAGCGTTTCGCTTATCAGCGATAATATTTTTCAAAATATTAATAAAAATTTACAAGAGAGGTGTTGAGATGATAGATGCAGAGATTAGAGAAAAGTTTATGGGTATAGATGGGATTAATGAAGCTAAGAAGATATATAAGGTTTTAGCTAAAGAATTGCACCCAGATGTGGGTGGTTCTGATGCAGAGTTTAAACTACTAAATGAGATTTATAATGAGATACTTGAAAATGGTATAAGTATTTCTGATGGTTCTGAGTTTGATTTGGAACTTGAAAAGGTTATATCAAAGATACTACATTATGAAAATATTACTATAGAGGTAGTAGGGTCTTGGATTTGGCTTAGTGGTGAAACTAGAGCTATCAAATTTAGTTTAGAGTTGGCTTGTTTAGTTGAAAAAATAAGGCTTAAATTTATAGAGAGTTATAAACATAGTAAATTATTAAAGTAAGTTTGTTAATTGATTGTTTTAAATATAGAAAGATGACCCAAAGAGTGACCCAGTTAAAACTTAAGTTGTGAAAGTGCGTAATATAGGGAGTTTAAGAGTGGTTGTGTTGGTGACCCCGAGGAGAATTGAACTCCTGTAACATGGATGAAAACCATGGATCCTAACCGCTAGACGACGGGGCCAACATTGTAAAAGTTTTTTGATTTAGTTGTGCCGAAGTTTTTAGCGAAGCATACAATAAGTATGTGAGCTGAAATTTGAGGTGCAAATAAATAAAATGGTGTCCTGTGATGGATTCGAACCATCGGCCACATCATTAAAAGTGACGTGCTCTACCAGCTGAGCTAACAAGACGATTGTCTCTTATTGTTAAGAGGTCGAAATTATAGGTAAATTCATTTTTAATGTCAAGTAATATGTATATGAATTTATAAATTTGTAAAAATTAGCTAAATATTTACTCCTCTTAGTTATAATTTATCTAATTAATTACAAGGTGGTTGTATATGATTTCTAAGATTGAAGCGGTAAAAAAAGAGGTAGCTAAAGTAGTAGTAGGGCAAGAGAAAATGATAGATTCTCTTCTGATTGCTTTTTTATGTGATGGGCATATTCTGATAGAGGGTGTTCCAGGACTTGCTAAAACTACAACAGTAAACGCATTGGCAAAATCTTTGGGCTTGAACTTTAAACGGGCTCAGTTTACTCCTGACTTACTTCCTGCTGATATTTTGGGTGCTGAGATTTATGACCCTCAAAATAATTCTTTTAAAATCAAAAAAGGTCCTATTTTTACAAATTTACTTTTAGCAGATGAGATAAATCGTGCTCCTGCAAAAGTACAGTCGGCTCTACTTGAAGTGATGCAAGAGAAACAAGTGACTTTAGGTGATACAACATTTAAAATAGACCCACCATTTTTTGTAATGGCTACTCAAAATCCTGTAGAACAAGAGGGAGTATATCAACTTCCAGAAGCTCAGTTAGATAGATTTATGTTAAAACTTGTAGTTGATTATAACTCTAAAGATGAAGAGTTACAAATCGCAAGACGCATCTCTAGTGGAGAGTTTGAGGAGATAGTACCAGCACTTAGGGCTAATGAGTTAGATGAGATTAAAAAAGCTGTAAAAGCTGTGCATATAGATGCTGAAGTTGAAGAGTACATGATAGAACTCGTAAATGCAACAAGAAATCCACAAGAGTATGGGCTAGATGATATAAAAGAGTATATCCAGTTTGGTGCATCTCCTCGTGTAAGTATAGATTCGTTTAAAGCTGTAAAAGCGATGGCATTTATGAGGGGTAAAGATTTTGTGACACCTGTAGATGTAGCTTACATAATAAAAGAACTTATGAGACATAGAATCGTTTTAACTTATGAGGCAGAAGCTGAGGGTATTACAACGGATGAGATTATTCAAAAAGTTTTAGAAACTGTGGCGATACCGTAAAAATAAAAAGGATAATTAAATGCATGATATAGCACTAATTGATATAGGAACTCATGATGAAGTGTATTAAGTAAAATAATATGAGTAAACTTAAAAAAATATTAGTCCGTGCAAGACGACAAGTTTTTAGTGAGATGGTTGGAAATAATCCATCTATATTTCAAGGGGAGGGGTATGATTTCATAGAACTTCGTGAGTATATGGCAGGGGATGATATTCGTCATATTGATTGGAATATTACGGCAAAAATGCAACAACCTTTCATAAAAGTTTTTCGTGAAGAGAGGGAACTGAGCGTTGTTGTGGCATCTGTATTAAATGGAAGTGTGTATTTTGGTTCACATAAATTTAAGCAAGAAGTTATAGCTGAGATAAATGCATCTCTTGGATTTTCTGTACTTAAAAATGGGGATTTGTTGAGTTCATATATCTTTACAGATGAGATGATTTCTTTTAACAAGCCTAGTAAAAAAAATTATCAAATTCAAAAAATGACTAAAGATATTTTAGATTTTGAAGCTCTAAATCAACAAGTGAATTTTAA
Organism: Campylobacterota bacterium; assembly: GCA_034659595.1. GTDB lineage: Bacteria > Campylobacterota > Campylobacteria > Campylobacterales > Sulfurimonadaceae > Sulfurimonas. The sequence goes on along the minus strand of JAYEHQ010000068.1, from coordinate 8,887 downwards.
AGTTTTATCTGATTCGTTATATAAACGATTGAAAAGAAAATCACTTGTTATAGTAGTTGGTGATTTTTTTGAGATTCCAGATTTTAGGCTTTTGGCGAAAAAACATGAAGTTGTAGCCATAATAGTTAGAGATAAGTTAGAAGAGCATCCACCTGAAATGGGATTTTCATCATTGGTCGATCCTGAACGAGGGAGTACACTAGAGGGTGATTTTAATGCTTCAAGTGTAGCTAGTTACACTAAAAAAGTTGCATCTCATGACCATAAATTATATGAATCTTTTAGAAAAGACAATATTAGATTTATAAAGATTTATACACACTCTATGGTTGGTGTGGAACTTCGTAGATTATTTGAGGGTAGATGATGGAGCAAACCAATAACATACAACTTCACGATATTAAAACTATAGTTGAGGTTGAAGAATACTCTCGTTATTATCTTATGGGTATTAGTATAGTAGTAATTTTTTTATTAATTGCGATTATTTATCTTTTAATAAAATGGTATAGAAATAAAAACAGATACAATCAACGAAAAGATTACCTAAAAATTTTAAAATCACTTGATTTAAACGATACTAAAAAAACTGCTTATGCTATAACTTTTCATGGTACTCTTTTTAAAGATGATAGCCCAAGACATACAGAGATGTTTAAAAATATAACTCAAAGATTAGAACCTTACAAATATAAAAAAGTGGTTAATAAACTCGATAAAGAGACTTTAGGTTATATAGAACTTTACAAAGAGATGCTAGATGCTTGATAATATTTTCAATGGACTTTATTTTGAATTTCCGCTAATTGGATTTACTTTATTACTTTTTATAGCTTGTGCAAAGTTTTGTAAGATGAAAGTACCATCTATATATTTCCCACATACACAGCAGTTTGCATCTTCGTCCGTTTCAGCATCTAAGCTTTTGTTTTTTGTGAAGTGGCTTACTATTGTTATGATGATATTAGCTTTGATGTCACCTGTAAAAGATGAGCCCTATGAACTAGACCCAAAAAATGGCTATGAACTTGCACTTATACTAGATGCATCTGAATCGATGCAGGCAAAAGGTTTTGATAAAGATAATCCTCAGTTAAATAGATTTGATGTAGTAAAAATGATAGTGGATGATTTTATCTCTAAAAGAACAAATGACAATATAGGGTTAGTTGTATTTGGTGCATACTCTTTCATAGCATCTCCACTTACTTATGATGATAATATTTTAAAAAAAATAGTTTCTCAATTGCAAATAGGGATGGCTGGAAAATATACAGCACTTTATGAATCTTTAGCACAAGGTGTAAACTTACTAAAAATGACTGAGTCAAACTCTAAAGTAGCGATACTTTTAACAGATGGTTACTCAACTGTAGGAAAAGATAGTGTTCCTATAGATATAGCGATAGAGATGGCAAAAAAAGAGGGTATTAAAGTTTATCCTATAGGGATAGGGCATCCAAGTGAGTATAATCAAAAGGTATTGATAAAAATTGCTAAAGATACTGGTGGTGTTGCTTTTGGAGCATCTAGTGCTAGTGAATTAAAATCAGTTTATGAAAAGATAGATGCACTTGAAAAGTCAGAGATAAAAAATGAAACATTTTCATATTTGCAATATTATTATTTTTATCCACTTTTTATAGCGTTTATATCTCTTGTTGTATATGTATATTTAAGAAATAAAAGGTAGTTATATTGAGTTTTTTACACCCAGAATTTTTGTATTATTTATTGCCATTATTGTTTATTCTTTTTGGACTTCTTTTAACTCAACAAGAGGCACAAGCTGATTTTTTTAGTAAAGATGTTATGGAAAAACTTCGTGTAAGTGCTAATACTTTGACCATAAAAGCACGAAATGCACTTTTTTTCTTTATGGCAATTTTGATAGTATTGGCACTTTCAGCCCCTGTTATAAATGATGGAGAAGTTGAGATAAAAGCGAAAAGTTCAGACATAATGATAGCTTTGGATATTTCTGATTCTATGTTAGCAGAGGATATTTATCCAAACAGATTGAAATTTGCAAAACAAAAAGCACTTGATATTTTAAATACTACAGTTGATGAGAGGATAGGCATAGTAGCATTTGCAAAAAATTCCTATCTTGTTTCACCTCTTAGTTTTGATCATAGTGCAGTTGAATTTTTACTAACACAATTAAATACAGATTCTATAACAGAAAAAGGGACAGATTTTATGTCCCTTTTGCAGGTGGTTGCAAATACATCTAAAAACAAAAAGCATCTACTTATACTAAGTGATGGTGGTGATAAGTCTGATTTTTCAGATGAGGTAGAGTATGCTAAAGAGAATGATATAGTTGTTTTTATATTGGGTATAGGGACAGAAAAAGGTTCACCCATAAAACTTAAAAATGGTGAATTTATAAAACAAAATGGAAATATAATCGTTTCAAAATTAAATGAAGATATATCAATTCTTGCAACTAAAAGTGGTGGAGTTTATATAAAAAGTGTGAAATCAGATGTAGATATAAAAGCGATGATAAATGAGATAAAAAGAAAAACAGAATCAAAAGAGTTAAAAAGTGAAAAGATTAAAAAATACATACCTCTTTTTTATTACCCTTTAGGTTTGGCTTTGGTTATTTTACTAATAGCTACGAGTTCTATTAGCAAAAGGCAAAAAGCTAAAATTTCATCTTTGTTAGTAGTGTTTTTATTTTCTTTTTCATCTATAGAAGCAGAAGCTGGACTTTTAGATTTTATGGAGCTTGATAAAGCAAAAGAAGCTTATAAATCTGGAGAGTTTAAAGATGCTTCAGAAATATATGAAAAATATGCAGATAAAACAAACAATGGAGAAAGTTATTTTAATGCAGGGAATGCTTTTTATAAAAATAAAGAGTATAAAAAAGCTATACAATCTTATAAAAAAGCTTCGTTTAATTCTAAAGAGGTGAGAGCAAAAAATTATGCAAATATGGGTAATGCTTATGTTAATGGTGGGAAGAGAGAGGATTTATTAGAGGCGGTAAAGAATTATGAAAAATCTTTGAAGATTCAACAGGATAAGCAAATTAGAGAGAATTTAGAAGCTGTAAAAAAAGCTTTAAAAGAGCAAGAGAAGAAAAAGCAAGATAAAAAGAATAAAGAAAATCAGAATAAAAAAGATGATAAAAATAAGGATAGCAAAGAAAATAAAGATTCTGATAAATCAAAAAAAGATAATAAAAAGCAAGAAAATTCTAAAAAAGATTTAAAAGAGAAACAGCAAGATAAGAAAGAGAAAAAAGATTCTTCAAAAGATGCTGATAAAAAAGATAAAGAAGAAAAATCACAAGCATCTTCTAAAGATAAAGATAAAGATAAGATGAGTGATGCAGAAGAAAAAAAATGGTTGCAAAGATTAAATTTGCAAAAAAATACATATATGTATAAACTAAATTCACAAAAATCAAAACAGGAAAATAATGATGAAAAACCTTGGTAAAATATTTTTAATCCTTTTAACACCTATATATATCTTTGCATCTGTAGTTGCATCAGTTGATTCAACCACTGTAACAAAAGGTGAATATGTTACTTTGAACTTAAATGTATCTGGTGAAAATATACAAAGACCAAGTATTGATAGCATCTGTGGAAATGATATTTTATCAAGTGGTTCTCAAACAAGTATAACTATGATAAATGGGGAGTATAAAAAGAACTATATATTAAGCTATAAGTTTATGCCATTAAAAAGTTGTATTATAGAACCTATAGAGATAGATATAAACTCTAAAATAGAAAAATCAAAATCTATAAAAATAGAAGTAACTAAACAAAAAGTAGATAAAAATAGTGATTTTACTTTATCTTTAGTAAGTGAAAAAAAAGAGGTATTGGTTGGAGAGAGTTTTAAAGTTGATTTGATTTTTAAACAAAAAATAGGTGCAGATGCAGTTGATAGTAAATTTCAAGAACCTAAATTTAAAGGTTTTTGGATTAAGGGACAATCAGAGCAAAAAGCGTATAAAGAGGGTGATTTTAATATAGTTAAAATCTCTTATGTTTTATCTGCTCAAAGAGAGGGTAATCTTGCTATATCACCAGCAAAAATAGCTATAGCAAAAAGAGTACACACTAGAGATAGTTGGGGTATATTTATGCAAAGTGTCAAGTGGAAAACATATTTTTCAAATCCTTTAGATATAAGTGTAAAACCGTTGCCATTTGCTGTAAAATATATAGGTGATTTTACTATTAGTGTAGATATTGACAAAACTAGCATAGATAAAAATGAAGCGTTAAATTTGAGATTAAAAATAGTAGGTAATGGAAATTTAGAAGATATGCAAAGCTTTAAACCTACTATAGATGGAGTAACAGTTTTTGATGAAAAAATTGTTATAAAAGATAATGAATTAACTCAGAAAATGGCGTTTATATCAGATAATGATTTTGTTATAAAACCTTTTATTTTAAAGTACTTTGATACTAAAACTAAAAAAGTAAAAACAATAACTACTAAAGAGATAAAAATAGATGTAAAGGGTGCAAAAATAAAAGAGGAATTGGTTATAAAAAGAGATATACCAAAGGAAATTCCTCAAACAGTAGAGATTAAAAATAATAGTATCTCAACTATTTGGGCAGTAAGTATTTTTATCATTGGTTTATTTGTAGGTATTTTAATAATGATATTAAAACCTTGGGCTAAGTTTAAAAATAGTAAAAAAATTAATCTAAAAGATGAAAAATTACTTCTGATAAAACTTTTGCCTTTTAAGGATGATAAAGAAGTTCAAAAAATAATGGATGATTTGGAGGAAAATATTTATAATCCAAATAGCCAAAAATTGGATAAGAAGCTTTTAAAAGAGTGTTTAAGTAAGTACGAGATTACTACTTAATATTTTTCTTAAACTCATCTCCTCTATGGGCATAGGATTTAAACTCATCAAGGCTTGAAGCTGCTGGTGAGAGTAGGGCTACTTCATTTTCTTTCAGATTTTTATCTATAGCTTTTATAGCATCTAAAAGATTTGTGCATTTTATAAATTTTATATTGTACTTTTGAGCAAGTTTAGATAATTTATCTTTATTTGAACCTATATTGTAAATCTTAATTTTCTTATTTTGCATAAATAAGAAGAGTTCATCTAAGTTTACACCTTTATCATCACCACCAAGTATAAGATGAATAGATGAGTTTTCATATCTTTTTAAAGCACCCATAGTTGCATCTATATTTGTAGCCTTGGTGTCATTTACCCATAAACGACTTTTGCTATCTCTTAACTCCTCTTGTCTATGTGGGTCTAGTTCAAAAGAGTTTATTTTTTCATAGTCAGTTTTATCAAAAAGAATTTTTTCTATAGCCATAGCAAGTAGGGCATCTAGTCTAAATACACCTTGAAATTTTACTTTATCTATATCAAAGTCAAAGTATTCAGCTAAACTTTTTTCATCTTTATATGTGATGAGATGAGCTTTAGTATCAATACTTTTATATTTATCAGGAACTATAGCTATCTCTCCCTCTTTCATCTTTTTGATAGGTTTTAGTTTTGATTTTATGTATTCATCCATATTTCCATGCCAAGAGAGATGGTCTGGACTTAATGGAAGTAGTACATATATGTTTGGTACAGCTTGATTTGTATAGTGCATTGTAAATGAACTTGTTTCTAAAATCCATATCTTAGAATCTATATCTAAGTCCGCTAGTGGTGTGCCTATATTTCCACCAGCTTCACTACCATAATTTTCTAATAAATGTTGCATCATTTGAGTAGTGGTAGTTTTTCCATTTGTGCCACTTATCCAAATTTTAAGGGGTTTTGTATCAGTAAAATAGTCATATTCGCTTATAAGATTTTGAGCTTTTTTGATAAGTGGATTATACGGTGGCATACCAGGGGATGCTATCTCTAAGTCAGAATATTTAGGATTAAATTCAGAAGATGGTTTTATAGAATAATTGTTTTCATCTTTGAAAGGTTTAATACATTTATCATCATAAAAAGTAATATTTGTAAATTTTTTTGCTAAAGATTTTGTAGTTTTGCCATAACCAAATAAAGAAACTCTTTTCATTAACGAATCTTTAAAGATATGATAAGTGCTATGATATTTGATAAAATCGCAATAATCCAAAATCTAACAATTATTTTATTTTCAGCCCAATTTTTCATCTCAAAATGGTGATGGATAGGTGCCATTAAAAATACTCTTTTTTTGCGAAGTTTAAAACTTCCAACTTGAAGAATAACAGATAGTGTCTCTATAACAAAGATAGAACCAATAAGAAGAAGTAAAATTTCACTTTTAGAGATAATAGCTAGATAACCTAAAAAAGCACCTATAGTTAAAGAGCCACTATCACCCATAAAGATTTCCGCAGGGTGACAGTTATGCCATAAAAAACCAGTTAAAGCACCCATAAGAGCTGTTGCTACAATAGCTACTTCACCAACATCAAAGTTTGGCATTAGTAAGTAAGAACTGATAACTGCATTACCAGTAATATAGATGATAACACTAAATGATGAAAGAGCAATGATAGATGGAACAGTAGCTAACCCGTCAAGTCCATCTGTTAAGTTAACGGCATTTGATGTAGCGATAATAACTAAAACCCAAAGTGCTATAGAAAATACCCCCATATCGACAACGGCAGTTTTGGCAAATGGAACATATAAAAGAGTGTTGAAATCTGCAAATAAGCAGAGATAGCAGGATACAACTATTGCAGAAAGTATTTGAAACATAAGTTTTGTTCTTGCCTTAAATCCAGCTAGGTTTTGATTATGTTTAATTTTTGCATAATCATCATAAAAGCCTATTAAAGCAAATAGTATGATTGTGAGTATTGCACCTATTGCAAAAATATTTGAAAGTTTTATAGTTAAAAGGGAAGCGATAATCGTTGAAAAAATAAATACTATTCCACCCATAGTTGGAGTTTTATCTTTTACTAAATGTCTCTCTGGTGCTAGGGAGTTTATAGGTTGTAGATTTGAATTTTTTTTTGCCCATTTTATAAAAATTGGCATTAAGTAAAGTGTAAAAAATAGTGCGAGAAAGAAAGAAACTCCAGCTCTAATAGTTATATAATAAAAAAGGTGAATATCTAAAAAATCATGAAGCCAATAAAGCAATGTAGGAATCCTATGTTAATATTTAAAAGCGATATTATAGTATAATCATATAAAATTTTCGTAAAAAGGATTCCCATTGTCTAAAAAAACAGTGTTGGTAATTACAGATGGTATAGGCTATTCAGATAAAACTGAATTTAATGCATTTTATAACGCTAATAAGCCCACCTATGATAGGTTGTTTAAAGAAACTCCACACTCTTTAATTGATACATTTGGACTTAGTGTTGGACTTCCTGAAGGTCAAATGGGTAATTCTGAAGTTGGTCATATGAGTATAGGGAGTGGAAGAGTTTTATATCAAGATTTAGTTAAGATTTCTTTAGCACTTTCAGAAAATACTTTAGAGGATAATGATGAGTTAAAAATATTATTTAATTCATCTGATAGATTGCATCTTATAGGCCTTATGAGTGATGGTGGAGTTCATTCACATATTGATCATTTTATGGGAATCGCTGATTTAGCTGTTAAAAATGGTAAAAAAGTTTTTCTGCATCTTATAACTGATGGAAGAGATGTAAGTCCAACTTCTGCTCAAAAATATATAGAACAAGTTGAAAAATATACTAATGAAAATATGATTATAGCTACAATAGGTGGTCGTTTTTATTCAATGGATAGAGATAATAGATGGCAAAGAATTAAACGAGGTTATGATGCAATTATGAATGCAGAACCTAAAACAGATTTTGAACCACAAGGTTATATTGGACACTCTTATTCATTAGGTGAGACTGATGAGTTTGTTGAACCAACTGCTTTTGAGGGTTATGATGGTGTAGAAAATGGAGATGCTGTTTTAACTATAAACTTTAGAAGTGATAGGATGCGAGAGATGGTAACAGCTCTTGGTAGTGATGAATTTTATGAATTTGAGAGAGAATTTAAAGAGATAACTCTTGCAACTATAACTGAATATGATAAAAGTTTTAACTATCCAGTATTATTTAAAAAAGAGCCTCCTAAAAATACTTTAGCAGAAATCATTTCAAGAAGTGGATTGAGACAGCTTCATACTGCTGAGACTGAAAAATATGCTCATGTTACTTTTTTCTTAAATGGTGGTATTGATGAACCTTATGAAAATGAAACAAGAGTTTTAATCCCTTCACCAGATGTGAAAACTTATGATGAAAAGCCAGAGATGAGTGCTTTAGAAGTTTGTGATGCTGTTTTAAATGCGATGCAGGATGATTATGATTTTATAGTTGTAAACTTTGCTAATGGTGATATGGTTGGGCATACTGGAGATTTTGAAGCTGGAAAAATTGCTGTTGAAACAGTTGATGCACAACTTGGAAAAATACTAGAAAAATCAAAAGAAAAAGATTATGCAGTAGTGATAACAAGTGATCATGGAAATTGTGAAGAGATGAAGGATATGGATGGAAATACTTTAACAAATCATACAGTTGGAAAAGTTTGGTGTTTTGTTGAGGCTGATGGTATAAGTAAAGTAGAATCTGGTGGTTTAAATAATATAGCACCTACGGTTTTAAAGCTTATGGGTTTAGAGATTCCATCTGAAATGGATCATAGTTTAATTTAGAAGATAAGTCCCTTGTTAAAAGGGACTTTAAGAAAATCTATCTTAGATTTTCAAATGGTGCAGTTACAACTGTTTTACGAGTTACTGTATATGGAACTAATGCTGCTGCTCTAGCTCTTTTGATTACTACTGAAATCATATCTTGGTGGCGTTTACAGTTACCTGTAAGACGACGAGGCATGATTTTATATCTCTCTGAAAGTGAGAAGCGTAAGCTTGCT
>JAYEHQ010000067.1:23815-38294 GCA_034659595.1 Campylobacterota bacterium | reverse complement strand
ATAGCACCCATTGCAGTGTTCTCGTCCTTAATTACGATACCAATAATAAATCCAATTATCGTAAAAATTATTATAAATCCAATTATTGCCATCTGTTACTCCTCACAACTAGCAAAAAATGCTAAGCATCGCGTCACGACGAGACATAATCTCAGGGTGCTTATCAACTTCAGTTAAAATTTCTTCTAATAATTCATTTTTGTTCATTCTTTATCTCCTTGTCTTTTAATAAACTATTTTTATTCTACAAGTTTGAGGCTCAATAAGTATTATTAGCATAATAAAGATAGTTTTTTTGTATAATATGTGTAGAAACTTCACATATCAAATATTTATATATTTTTTAATAAAATTTAAGGTTATATTTATTATAAGCTGAAGTAAATTAAGTATATTTGTTTCATCTCAAAAGAGATGAAACGGAGGAATTTTTTAACTAAAATTAATATCTATATCTGAAATAAACACGAATATCTTGTGCTTTTTCAACAGCATCAATATTCATACCCATTGATTGAGCCATTTTAACATCTGACATACTCATTGGCGCACCAGCATCTGCAAAGAAAGCATTTGAACCTGTGTAATCATATTTGATATATGTATATCTTACTTGCATAGAAAAAACATTACCTAAAAGTGGTTGAGTCCAGTAAGCTTCATAAGCATCACCACGAGCTGCTAGTTTAGAACCTATCATAGTATCTTCACCATAAGTAAATGGTCTCCAGTATTTTGAACCATGGTTATATTCTAGTCCAAATTTACCACCTGTCATATTTGGCATCTGAGTACCAATCCAGTAAGATGTACCAGTTTCTTCATTTAAGCTTCCTAGCATTGCTCCATCTGCATCTGGTTTAGTTTTTGACCAAGCATAAGAAGCAAAAATAGTAGTTTCATCTAGGAAATCATTAATCTCATCACCTATGCCGTCAATTTTAACAGAGATGGCAGCTCCGTCCATATCACCGCGACTTTGTAAGCTATCTGGAGTAGTATCAGCATTTGTATCAACTAACCCAGGTACATTATATCCTCTATAATATTTAGTCATAACAGAGTATTGACCATCATCATAAGGTTTAATGATTACACCTAACATATCAACAGTATCTAATGCACCCTCTACTTTTATATAGTTCGGTCTAGCATTAGCTGGAGTTCCTGCTACATATGCAGTTGCACCGTTTGCCCATGAAGCAGCATTTGTTAAACCACGACCTAAACAAAGTTTTGCATAAGCACCCTCTATAATGTCATCAAGTTTTACACTAGTAGATGCTCCATCAAACTCCATATTGATAACATGACCCATTTATTACCAAGAGTCGGTGTCCATAACCAATACGCTTCTCTAAGTTTTATAGTATCATCTGTTAAGCTTTCATTGATAACCCAGTCAAATGTATCAAATCCTTGTCCAGTAGCTCTTTGAGAATAACTAGCACCAAAAGCTTTATTGAAAGACAACTGACCTTTAAATACTAAATCATCTATTGGTGCATAACCCATACCTAACCATAAACGATTTGAATATAAGCCATCATTTTTATATGTAGTACTACTAGCCATTTTGTAGTTTAAATTGTCATATGAAGTTCTAAAATCAACATCAAATTTTAAGTTGTCATTATTAGCAAGTTTATTAACGGCTGAAACTTTTTTTGTAAGTCTTTTTTGAGTTGTTTCAGTTTTAGTTACTCTTTTTTCAAGTTCTTCAAAATTAGAACTCGGAAGAGTTGTATTGTTTAAATTTCCCAATTTAGAAGTTAAAGCATCAATTTTCTTTTGTTGTGCTAATTCTCTTTTTTCCATTTGCTCCATTTTTTCCATTAAAGCGTTAAGCTTTGCTTCTATGTTGTTGTTTGCAAATACGGATGTACTTAAAAATGCTATAGTTGAAAGTGTTACTATTTTCTTCATCTCTTTTCCTTATAAAATAATTATCTAAATTCTATCAAGATAGATGTGAAAAAAGTTGTGAATTATAAGAAAATTTTATAAGAATTGTTCCATGCGTTACTATTTATATATAATTTTTTTTTATATAAAAAGTTAGTTTAAGTGTAGTTATTATTAGTATAAATGGGGATTATATAACCTATACCAAACTAGGTATAGGTTAAAATTTTAGTATCTGTAAGTAACAGCAAATCTTAGATTTTGAGCAGTTATATCAGCTTTTTCTGGAGTAATCCATCCAGCACAGTTTAAGTTAGGTGTATAGTCATGCTGAACATAAGTATATCTTACTTGTGATGGTAAGTATTTAACACCAAAAAGGTTGAAATTCCAGTATGCTTCATAAGCACTACCACGAACAGCTACTTTAGAGCCTATAGCAGTATCTTCTGCCCATGTCATAGGTGTCCAGTATTGTGAACCATAGTTGTACTCTATACCAAATTTTCCAGTATCAGTTATCATATCAGGTATAACCGCACCAACCCAAAAAGAGTGACCATCTTTACTTCCACCATCTTCTGAACCAATTATTGAATTACCAGCTTTAGCATTATAATTTGTATATGCAGCAGAAGCAAACACTATAGTCTCATCTAAAAAATCATTTATTTCATCACCAATACCATCAACTTTTAATGATAATGCAGCTAAATCTGCAACACCTGCAGCACCTTTATTCGTATTTGTATCTAAATTTTTACCTTTAGTATCAAAAATATGAGCCCATTGATACATTAGTTGGTAAGTACCATCATTATATACATCACCCAAAGTTACAAAGAAATCAACTGGAGTATCTTCCCAAGCTTCTATAGAATCATCTATAACGAAAGGTGTTCTAGCCGGATCTGTATTTATCCCATATACACCTTGAATCTCTCCAGAGTGAGCACGACCATATATAAACTTACTATAAGCACCCTCGATAAAACGATCCCAATAAAGCATAACCATAGCAGCATCAACTTCCATATTTGTTATATGTGCAAGTGGTGAACCTGGAGTTTGTTCATTTTCTCTATAATTAGATAAAAAACCATTACTAGAGGATCTTCTCCCTATACCAAAAGTATATGGTTGTTCTCCAAACTTATTTGTATAAGAAAAATATGCTTCTTTTACTCTCATAATAGTATCATCTGCTTTAGATGAAGCCGACCAACTTTTAGCTCCATTAGATTCATCTATAATATGTGAACCCCAAGTTGAATATATACCTAATTTACCTTGAAATACTAAACCATTCATAGGTGATGCAGCCATCCCTAGATATAATCTACTTGTTAAAAGTGAATCATTATGTCCAGATACATCATTTGTAACACCATTAACATTAATAGTACCATCATAATCAAGTGCTTCAAAAGTATTTCTAAAGTCTAAATCAAACTTAATGTTATCATTTGCAGCAAGTGCATTAACTTTTCCAATTTTCTTTCCAAGCTTTTTTTGTTTCTTCTCAGTTTTAGCTTGTTTAGTTTCAAGTGTCTCTATTTTAAGAGCTTGTGCTTCATTTTTACTCTCAAGCTCAACTATTTTAGCTTGTTGCTTCTCTATCTTAGCTATTTGAGCTTTTAGCATATCTATCTGTGCTTGCATCTCTGAACTTGTACCAGCATATATAGATGTACTTAAAAGTGCAACTGCTGAAAGTGCGATAATGTTTTTCATTTTATTTCCTTAACAAATACTTATTAACGAAATATTAACACATAGAAGTTTAAATTATAATTAGCATGAAGCTGTATTATAAATATATCTTATTTACTAAAAGTTGAATAGATAATTTATTATTATATATATTTTTACTTACAGTATAACTACAACTTATTTTTTTATTTTTTGGCATTTCAAAAACTGTCCGAAAAGCTACTATTTCTAGGATATTATCATAAGCTTTTTGCTTTATTTTTATTTTTGAATGAGACTTATCTTTACCCATCAATTGTATATTTACTACCTCTGCATCTTTTATAAGAAAAGTAGGTTTTATATTTGCTTCCCCATAAGGCTCAAACTGTTCTAAAAGATTTAAAAGTTCAAAATCAATCTCATTAGTTTCTAAAACTCCTAAAACATCATCTTTTGGTATAAAATCTTTCTCATCTACCTTTAAAGCACTTTTATTTATGGCATCTCTAAATGCATCTATGTCAGTAGCATTTAGTCCTAATCCAGCTGCCATTTTATGACCACCAAATTTAGTTAGATATGATTCATTTTCTTTTATTAGTTCATAGATGCTAACATCCCCTATACTTCTAGCACTACCTTTTGCAATACCATCTTCAATACTTAATACAATGGCTGGTTTAGCAAATTTATCAACAAGTCTTGAAGCTACTATACCTACAACTCCCTCATGCCAACCCTCACCAGATACCACGATAACTTTAGCATCTTCATCAACTTCGTTTATGGCTTGTGCTGTTGCATCTGCTTCTGTTTCTTTTCTTTGTTCATTTAAAGAGTTTAAAATTTCAAACTGATTATATGCGGTATGAGTATCTGTTGCTGTAAAAAAATCTAAAGCTATAGATGCATCTTCTAGCCTACCAGCTGAGTTTATACGGGGTGCTATTTGAAATGCTATATCTTCACTTGTAATGCGAGGTTTATTTAGAAAGTCTTTAATGATTATTGATGCAGGTCTTTTAGAGTTCATAAGAACCTTTAAGCCCTCTATAACTAAAGTTCTATTTATATCTATAAGAGGCATAATATCTGCAATGATTGCAATACAAAGTATGTCTAAAAATTGTTTCATATTGATTTTTAAGTCTAACTCTTTTTTAAGTAATCCTAAAAGTAACCATGCAACTTGAGCCCCACAAATCTCTTTAAAGGGGTATTGGCAATTTTCAAGTTTAGGATCTACTATGGAGTAAGCATCTGGCAAAATATCACTAGGTGTATGATGGTCTGTTATGACTAAATCTATCCCTCTATCTTTACAAATTTTACCAGCTTCAATAGCTGAAATACCATTATCTACTGTAATGATTAAGTCTGCGTCAACTCTATCTAAAATAGTAGGACTAACTCCATAACCATCCTTAAAACGGTTTGGGATGATAGCTTCAAGTGGATAAGGGATTTGTCTAAAAAAATCAACCATAATAGCAGTAGATGTCACACCATCAACATCATAATCACCAACTAATGCTATTTTTTTGTTTTCTCTTATTGCATCTGCTATTTTTTTAGCTGATTTTTCACCATCGTGAAGTAAAGATGGATTTGGGATTTGTGAAAGTTTTTTATCTTGACTTGGGAATCTTGAAGATAAAAGCTTGTAAAGAAGTGATTTATTTAATATTTTATTACTATTCATGAATTAACTTTTATAGATTCTATGTAATTTTCATAACTATTTATAGAGGCAAATGATATTTCATAATTTTTACTATCAATTTTATCAATTCTTATAGAATCAATTCCTATCTCTTGTAATTTTTTATATGTTAATAGTTCCCCTTCTATTAAACAAAGAACATCTCTTAATATCCATCTTCCTAACTCTTTATTTGAATAAGACATTAATGCCTTGGAATTATCTTGACAAACTTTTGATAATAGTACATCACCTTTAGGTAATATTAAATTAAATGGCTTATCTCTTGCTGGAAAAAAATCAGATGATTTTTTATGTATTATGCTAGGTATTGGAATATAAACTTCATTAATATCTCTTTGCCTACCATTTGCATTCCATTGATTTAAACCACTTCTTTCATATACAGTTTTATTTCGTCCATAAAGAGGTAAAAAAATTGTAGCTTTTATGTTATGCTGATTATTATAGTTTAATGTAGAATTCAACATACATTTTTTAATATCTTCAAGTGGATTTTCTAATATTTTCACATCAAATTCATCTAATGGTTTATTTGTTATAAATCTTTTAGTTAATGTACTTTTAGAAATATTAAATGAATATTCATGAATATTATCATTAAATCTAATGACATTTTTATTTTTTTGAATATCTACTATATTTTGAATATCTATATAGTTCATAGTTTCTTCATGTATTTTAAAACTATGCTCACTTCTTATTACACAATGATATATTGAATTTTCAATATTATATAAATTTTCAACAAATTCTATTCTTTTGTTTCGAAGCGAAGATATTATTTTTACTATATCTAAAGTAGATTTATCTTCATACAAAAATTTATCTTTATTAAATTCAGCAACTTTTTGAAAAGATTTATTATTAGTAGCTAAAAATGTTTTTAAACCTATACCGAGATCATTTTTTATAGCATCTAACGCTACATCTCCCCTAGAGAGATCGTGTGCAGAAAATGAGTTGCAAAATAATTTTTCTGCAACTCTATAATATAAATATGGTACATCTGAATCAGAAAATAAATTTGATAAACTTCCTATAGTTTTTAAAGAATCTTTATACTCTAAAGCTTCCTTTTCATTTTGTAAGTTATAAAACATTTTTAATCTCTTGTGCTATTTGTGCAATAACTGAGACTGTTACAGAATTTCCAAATTGTTTATATAGATGAGAGTCTGCTATATCTTGAGGTATGAAGTACTCTTTTGGGAAACCTTGAAAATTAGCACACTCTCTAGGAGTTAGTTTTCTTATCCCTTTTTTATCTTTAATAATAGGAACATTATGACCCCCTGTACCCATATTTGCTGTTAAAGTTGGACAAACATTACTTTTATTTTCTCGTACATATTGTCTTCGCCATTGATATACACTATTTTCATTAGTAACATCATTTTTAATTTTCTCATAAAGAGGTTTATTATTATAATAGTATTTTTCATCTATATCTTGAATCAAGCAGTCTTTTATACTTTTTAGTAAAATCTTTTTTTTTGGAAAATTAAATTTTATAGAGTTATCTAAAAAAGCTACAATATAAATTCTTTCTCTATTTTGTGGTATTCCGTAATCTTTTGAATTTAAAACTTTAGAATAAACTTTATATCCTAAGTCTTCTAAAGTTTGCTTAACAACTTTAAAAGTGTTTCCTTTATCATGTCCTACAAAACCTTTTACATTTTCTAAAAAAAGTACTCTTGGTTTATGGTATTTTGCAATTCTAGCAACATCAAAGAAAAGTGTCCCTCTTGTATCATCAAAACCCTTTCTATTACCAGCTATACTAAAAGCTTGACATGGGAATCCTGCTAAAATAATATCGTGAGTTGGAATATCTGTTTCAGAAATTTCAGTTATATCACCACAAGGCATCTCTTGAAAATTTTTATAATAAGTTTGTTGTGCATGTTTATCAATTTCAGAAGAAAAAATAAAATTAGACTCTTCTTTAAACACTTGCTTAAAACCAAGCCTAATTCCACCTACTCCAGCAAATAAATCTATAATTTTAATTTTTTTATTTTTGTTAGTTATATTTTTAGTATACATAAGTTGTGTCATTTTAAATCCTAATTATTATGTAATTTTACTGAAAATACTAGATTTAAGGAAAAATATAACTATTTGTCATATTTTTCTTATTTAGCATCCATACTAGCTTTTACAAACGCTAAAATAGACGGATTAGGAGTTTGAAGTCTTGATGTAAATTCTGGATGAAACTGTACACCTAGGAACCATTTATGACCTTTTATCTCTACAGTTTCTATAAGTCCATTTGATTCACCAGTTACTATCATACCTGCATCTTCGAGTTGTTTTCTATATGCTGGATTTGCTTCATATCTATGGCGGTGTCTTTCTAAAATAGTTTTTTCACCATTATATGCATCTCTTAAGATACTTCCCTCTTTTGTATCACATGGGTATTCACCAAGTCTAAGAGTTCCACCCATTGGGCTTGTATGAGTTCTTAATTGTGTATCTCCACTTTGATCTAAAAAATTGTCTATTAAGTAGATAAGTGGATTTTTAGTATTTTCATCGAACTCTACAGAGTTAGCATCTGCGATACCTAGAACATTTCTAGCATACTCAACTAAAGTTAGTTGCATACCCAAACAGATACCAAGGTAAGGGATGTTGTTTACACGAGCATACTCAATAGCTTGTATTTTACCCTCAACACCACGATTTCCAAAACCACCAGCAACTAAAACAGAATCACAATCAGCTAAAAGAGCTTCTGCACCTCTCTCTTCTATCTGTTCAGAATCAACCCAACAAATCTCAACTCTTGTATCAAGATGTGCCCCTGAATGGATAAGAGACTCTGTTAAAGATTTATAACTCTCTTTAAGTTCTAAGTATTTTCCAACAAATCCAACAACAACTTTACCTTTAGGTTGAACAATCTTTTTAACTAAAGAATCCCATTCATCCATATCTGGAGTAAGTTCACCTAAATCTAACTCTTTTGCAATTGGCTTTAAAATATCCTGTCTTAAAAAACTCATAGGTATATCATAGATTGATGCAGCATCTAACGCTTCTATAACATTCTCAGCACTTACATCACAACTCATAGCAAGTTTTTTCTTGAATGATTTAGGCAGACCATTTTCACTTCTAGCGATTATCATCTGAGGAGTTATACCTATGCGACGAAGTTCTTGAACTGAGTGTTGAGTTGGTTTAGATTTTAATTCACCAGCAGCTTTAATATATGGGATAAGTGTAACATGAACAAAGTAAGTTCCAGCTACTTCATCATCATGTTTCATCTGACGAATTGCCTCCATAAAAGGTAATCCCTCTATATCTCCAACAGTACCACCAAGCTCAACTATCAGTATCTCATGACCCTTACCAGCTTTTTTGATGCGGTTCACAATTTCACCAACAATATGTGGAATAACTTGGATAGTTTGACCTAAGTATCCACCAGCTCTTTCACGCTCAATAACACTAGAATAAACTTGACCAGTTGTAAAGTTAGCAGATTTTAAAAATGATGCATCTAAAAATCTCTCATAGTTTCCTATGTCTAGGTCAGTCTCAGCCCCATCTTTTGTAACAAAAACTTCACCATGTTCAAGTGGACTCATAGTCCCTGGATCAACATTGATGTATGGATCGATTTTAAGCATACCTACTTTTTTTCCAGAGTGTTTTAAAAGTGTACCAACACTAGCAGCTGTAATCCCTTTTCCAAGAGAACTTAAAACCCCTCCGGTCACAAAAATGTATTTAGTCATGCAAAATCTCCATATTATTTATTTATACATTATAATTAGCAAAGCCAATTATAAATGGCAGGGACAAATATGTCCCTACAACCCCCTAAAGCTTTAAAAGATTTATCTTTTAAGAGGAACTCAATTATTTAATCGCGGATTATATACTATAATGCCTTAAAAATTTGATAATTTTGGGGTAATAATGGACACAGCACTTTTATATATAGTCATAGCATTGGGAATTTCAACAGTTTTAAATCTGTTTTTAAAACGATTAGGTGTATCACAAATAATAGGATATATTTTTACAGGTACTATTTTAATGTACGCATTTGATTTACAAAGTTTAAAAGATTCTCATACACTAGAACATATAGGTGAATTTGGGATAGTTTTTTTAATGTTTACCATAGGGCTTGAAATTTCTCTGGACAAAATGAATAGTATGAAAAAAGAGATATTTGGAAATGGTTTTTTACAAGCTACACTTACAGCAGTAGCAATTTTAAGTATAAGCTTCTTTGGGTTTAACTTAGATTTCACAACATCACTTGTCATAGCTACAGCATTTGCCCTCTCTTCAACAGCTGTGGTACTAAGTTATTTAAAATCTTCAAAAGAGATATACGCACCTTATGGACAAAAAGCTACGGGAATATTGATATTTCAAGATATAGCAGTTATACCTCTTTTAATACTAATCGGTTTTTTAACTAATGAAGGTGATGAATCTGTTTTAGTTATTATAAAAGATACTGTTATAAGTGCTTTGATAGTGATTACTATACTTTTTGTAGTTGGTAGAAAAATTGTTTCATGGTTACTTCACTTTTCTGCATCATCTGGAGAGGATGAACTTTTTATGGGGAGTGTTTTATTTATAGTTATTAGTGCATCAGTTCTTGCTTCTTATTTTGGTTTTACATACTCTCTTGGTGCTTTTGTAGCTGGTATGGTTATAGCTGAAACTAAGTATCATCATAAAGTTGAATACGATATAGCACCATTTAAAGATATACTTTTAGGTACATTTTTTATCGTTGTTGGTATGAAAATTGATATTGCTTATTTTTTCAATAATATAGCATTGATAATTGGAATATTTTTATTAGTATTATTATTAAAAACATTTATAACATACATAGTTTTAAGGTTTTCATCTTCACATGCAACATCATTAAAAACAGCTCTATCTATCTCACAAGTTGGTGAATTTTCATTTGTTATATTTGCTGTTGCAAGTGTTGGTGGACTTATAGATAAAGAGTTAGAATCTTTACTACTTCTTATAGTTATATTTTCTATGATGGTTACACCATTTTTTATATCTCATATAAATAAGTTTGTAGATTCAATTACAAAAGATGAGTATTTAGGTCTTGATGAAGTAAAATTTAAAACTAGAAAAGACCATATTATAGTTTGTGGATATAGTGATATGGGTAAATCAGTGGCTAAACATTTAGATAATTTACAAGCCCCTTATGTTGTGATAGACAACAATCCTATAAATGTTAAACAAGCTATTTCAAAAGGGATAGAAGCATACTTAGGTGATATGTCAAAACTCTCTATGATAGAAGCTCTACATACAGGAAACTCAGCTACAGTTATAGTTACAGTAGATAATATAGATAAAAAGATAGCAATTTGTGAAACAGTTAGAAAACATACAAAAGATATTCATCTAATTGCAAAAGTTATATCTGAAGAGGAAAGAGATAAATTAGATGGTATCGACATAGATGATATAGTTGATGGAAAATATGAAGTTGGTAGAATCCTCGTTGAGAGGATGATGGTTTGCCAGATGAGGGTTTAGTTCCCTCTTGAACCTGGTTTGATAGCTTCGCTACCATCTTTACATAGTGGACATACATCTGGAGAGTACATCTCAAATGTAAAATCAGCTAAAGCAAAAAATGGAATATCTTGTGGAAGTTTACAGTTAGGTTTAGTAGTTACATCACTACCCTCACGCTTACAAAAACCACGGTTTGCAAGAGCTGCAACACCAACAATATTTCCACCTAAAGACTCTACAACAGATGCAGCTTCCATAGCAGAACCACCAGTTGTAATAATATCTTCACACATTAAAACTTTTTCATCTTTACTTACTTCAAAGCCACGACGGATATTCATAACGCCATCAACTCTCTCAGCAAATATAAAACGAACATCAAGAGCTTGAGCAAGAGCAAAACCAGCTATAAGACCACCAAGAGCTGGCGCACAAACTGTATCTATTTCTAATCCACTATCTTTAATCTCTTTAGCTAATGCATCAGCTAAAAGTTTAGCAGTTTTAGGGTCTTCTAAAACTTTTGCAGATTGTAAGTAAAACTGTGAATGATTTCCACTACTTAGTTTAAAATGCCCCTCTAAAAGAGCATCTGCATCCATATAGATTTTTTTAACATCCATAATAATTATACTTTTAAAATTTCAGCTTCTTTAGCTTTTAAGATGCTGTCAATATTAGTTGAAAATTTATCAGTAGTTTTTTGAATATTATCTTGAGCAGATTTAGATTCATCAGTTGTGATTTCTTTATCTTTTTCAAGTTTTTTGATTTTATCGTTTGAGTGTTTTCTATCATTTCTAAGAGAAACTTTAGCATGTTCACCCATAACTTTCATTTGTTTTACAGCTTCTTGTCTTTGTTCAACTGTCATCGGTGGGAAAAATAGTTTAATTTGGTCACCATCATTGTTAGGGTTTACACCAATATTTGCTGATTGGATAGCACTTTCAATATCTTTTAAAAGATTCTTTTCCCAAGGGTTTACTACGATAGTCGTAGCATCAGTAGCTATTACAGAACCAACTTGGTCAAGTGCAGTTAAACTTCCGTAATAATCAATTTTTACATTATCTAATACATTTGTAGTAACTTTACCTGTTCTAAGTGTTTTAAACTCTTTTTGCATGTGTTCGATGCTTGAGTTCATTTTATCTTCACATTCGCTAAATATTTCTTCTAACATTTTATCCCTTTTATTTTGTTTCTTTTGATGGAGTAGCTGCTGGTGCTACAACATTTGTACTTTCGACCATCTCATCAACTACAGAAGCTTTACTTGCTTGTGAGAACATATATCCAAGTGTAACTGTATTTACAACAAATAAAAACCCTATTGTAAAAGTTGCTTTTGCCAAGAAGCTATTTGGACCTTTTGCTCCAAAAACAGACTCATTAGAGCCACTATATGTACCAAGACCGATGCTTGAGCTTTTTTGTAATAATACCGCTATAACTAATATAATAACTAATACTATTTGAACAATAACTAAAAAACTAGTTGTCATTTATATAATTCCTTTAATTTTATTCCATAAAATTCAAGGAAACCTTTTAGTTACGCTAACGCTTGGTTTCCTTAGGCAGGAAGCTCATCGCACTAGTGCGATTTGTTCTTCCCAAATGTTTTGAAAGTGGTCGAATTATACCGAAAAAAACTTATATACCAAAACATAAACTCTTCATTGTGGATAATGTTATAATCATAATTAATATAAATATATGACAGCATGCAATAATTTTGCAAAGTAATTAATTTTTGTAGTATATTTTTAAAAAAATAGAGGTTAGTATGTATAAAATATCACAAAGAAGATACCTCGGTAATAAAAACAGTATCTTACCTTTTATAGATGAAATTATAAAAACTGAAGTTGGTTACTTTAACTCTTTATGTGATATTTTTTCAGGTACGGGGGTAGTAGGTGCTTATTTTAATACTAAAGATAAAAAAATAATATCCAATGACCTACTTTATCAAAACTTCACATCTCTAAATGCATTTTTATCATCTGAGTCTTTTGATGAGATGAAACTTTTAAAAATCATTAAAGAGTTTAATGAGATAGAAGTTCAAAACGATAATTATTTTTCAAAAAATTTTGGAGATAGATATTTCTCTTTAGAGGTTGCTAAAAAGATAGGTTATATAAGAGAAAAAATAAAATCACTTTTTGTTCATCATAAAATAAATCAACATGAAAAGAACATACTTTTAACATCTCTCATGTACTCAATAGATAGAATTGCAAACACTGTTGGACATTATGATGCATATATAAAAAAAGAGATAAAAGTTCAAAAACTAGAGATGAAAATGTTAAATATCTCATCAGATGCAAATGAAAATAATGAGATATATAATAAAGATGCAAACCTCTTAGTGAGAGATATAGAGTGTGACATACTTTACCTAGACCCACCATACAACTCAAGACAATACTGCGATGCATACCATCTACTTGAAAATCTATCTTTATGGAGTAAACCAGAAGTTTTTGGAGTAGCTAAAAAATTTGATAGAACAAAAATTAAAAGTGACTATAGCAAAATAAACGCACCAAAAAGTTTCGATGACCTAATCCAAAATGCAAAATGTAAATATATTTTACTTTCATATAATAATATGGGAAATAAAGGCAATACTAGAAGTAATGCAAAAATAAGTGATGAAGATATTATGAAAAGCCTTTCAAAGCGTGGAGAAGTAAAAATATTTGAAAAAAATTATAAAGAGTTTAATGCGGGGAATGCAAAAGTTGGGGATAATAAAGAGAGGGTCTTCTTTGTTAAGGTAGATAATTAATTAATTGATATATAATTTTATATGTGTTAGAGTATATATAAAAATATGGAGAAAACTATGGTAACTTATGCAAAAGAAGAGATGGTAGGTATAACAGAACTAGGAAAATCACTAGGAAGTTATCTTGATAAAGTAACTTCAAATACTTTCAATAAACTAGCAATCATCAGAAGAAATAAACCAGAGGCTGTAATAGTGCCAATAGAAGAGTATGAATACATGAGAGCATCAGCAGATATACTAGAAGATATGCAGATAGCACAAGTTATAAAAGAGAGAGTTTTAGATAAAAAAGAGCCTATTGAGACATTATCTTTTGAAGAACTGATTGTGGATTTAAAACAAAGAGGCTTGGATGTATAGTGTTAATTTAATCTCCGAAGCTCATCAAGATTTATTAGTATTACCTGAGAATATCTTAAAAGAAGTTATTGATTATTTTTATAAATTTGAAAAAGACCCATATAAATACAGCTCAAAACTACATAATCAAGGTGGTTTAAATCTTGAAGGCTACAGAAAAACTTATGTAGCAGAAGCAACCTATAGAATAGTTTTTCAAATAGAAAATGGTGTAACTAAAATTGTTGAAGTTATAGCTGTTGGTAAAAGAGATAATAAAGAGGTTTATAGTGAGGCTTTTGATAGGATTAAGTAAAAAAGTTTTATATATGAAACAAAATAATACTTAATAGGTAAGCCCCAAGTAAACAACACATAAAAAAAGTTTATATAAAGCCTATATTTAGGGCTTTTTAGCTATAATCTTCCCTATGAAACAAGAAGCAGTAACAACAGAGTCT
>JAYEHQ010000067.1:0-23805 GCA_034659595.1 Campylobacterota bacterium | reverse complement strand
AAATAAAAGCTTTGAATAGATAAAAATATAGATATAGAATTTGTTATTAAAATTTTGTTATGGTTGTTTGGGCTTTTGTCTTAATACAAAAGATATAAAGGTTTATAATGATAAATGAAATGACTAAATACTATGAAGAAATAACTAGCATATTTTCAACTGTTAATGATAAAAATCAAAATATTGTATTTTTTTCATATTTTAATAATAGCTATAAAATTGATGATAATAAGAAAAAAATTGATAATTTGATAAATGAAAACAACAACTTTACAATTATAAATGTATATGTTAAAAGTTTTTTTTCAGAAGATGAAATATATTTTTTATATAATAGAGAATTTTATAAAAAGTCTCAACTGAAAATCATTAAAGTTATTTTTCAAAATAATTATAGTGATAATTTTGATAATTTTTTACAATTTTTAAATAAAAGTAAAACATATAATTTTTATAAATTAATTGATGATTTTATAGAAGAGTATTGTTTATTTGTCAAGTTATTACCTAAAAATATTTTTTTAAAAAAAGAAAATATTAAAGAAAATAATAAATGCATACATATTAGAAATTTGACTTATCTATTTGGTAAATATGATAAGCAAGAAATAACATTAATTTCTGCAGTTTTTGGAAATTTAGAATTATTTAAAAAATTAAATGAAAAATTAAAAAAATTAAAAATTAAAAAAGCATGGTCAATCTCCACAACTGTTAGAAACCCTGAAAGACTCAGAAACTTTTTAATCACTTTAAAAGAGATAGAGGCTAAAGAGTGGTGTAAAGATACTCAGTTAGAGTTTCAGATAAGGCTTATAAAAAATAGATTTTATGGTTTTGGTAGCACTCTGTTTTATACTGGACTTTCTCAAACTCAGATAGACTTGATAAATAATGTTAAAAAAAATATCTCTTATGAAGATGCAAAAGATATTTTAATAACCAAGAACTATGTAGATGCAGATATGCGTGGTAGAAACTCTTTTAAACCTTTAGAGAAAATTGGACTGGCATCTATAGTTGATAAAAAAGTTAAAATCACATCTTTAGGGGAGTATCTTTTAAGTGAAGATTATGATTTTGGAGAACTTTTTTTTAAAAGCTTTTTAAAATGGCAATATCCAAACCCTGTAGATAGGGATTTCAAAGATAAAGAGATTTATGATGTAAAACCATTTATTTTGTCGTTGCATCTGATAAATGAAGTAAATAAAATTTGTAAAGCAAAAGAGATAAAACCCGTTGGTATCTCTAAGTTAGAGTTTGAAATATTTGGACAAACTTTGCTTAACTATAAAGATTTAAAAACTCAGGCTGAGACTTTAGTAAAGTTTAGAATAGAGTTTAAAAAAATAAAACTTCACAAAGATAAAAAAGAGTTTATCAAAAACTATATAGATGAATTTTTATATGAATATGTAAATATTGACCATAATAATCTTAGCGACTATGCCGATAACACCATAAGATATTTTAGGCTGACAAGACTTATATATATAAGGGGTGGTGGATTTTATATAGACTTAGAACCACGAAGAATGGTAGAGATAAATGCATTATTAAATACATATAATGGGAGCAGTGAAAAGTTTACAAAAGAGAGATATATAGAGTATATTTCAGACATTAATTTACCTCTTTTGCCTTGGGATAGTGAGAGTGAAAAAAAGAAAATCATAGATGCTATACTAAAAGATATAGGGGTATTAGAGTCTGAATTACAGATGCAAGAATTTATAAAAGATAAAAATATAGAAGAATTAAGAGAGTATCGTAAAAAGCTTCAAAATCTTAAAATCAAAAAAGAGTTGCAAAACATATCTAAAATAGATGAGACTATAGATGCCTTAAAAAATATAAGAAATTTAGATTTAAAACCCAGTATTGCACTTGAAAAATATATAACTATGGCGTTAAATATCATAAATGATGCAAAAGAGATAAAAGCCAATTCTTTGGTTGGTGATGATAATGAATTTATATTTACAGCCCCAGCAAATAAGCCAGATATAGAGTGTTACTATGATAGTTTTAATAGCATCTGTGAGGTTACAATGTTAAATGGTCGAGACCAATGGCATAACGAGGGACAACCAGTGATGCGACATTTTCGTGATTTTGAAAATGCATCAGATAAAGAGTCAAATTATTGTTTATTTATAGCACCAAAAATGCATCGGGACACTATAAATACTTTTTGGTTTTCGCTAAAATACGAATACGAAGGAACTAAGCAAAAGATAGTTCCATTTACAATAAATCAGATTATTGAGATTTTAGAAGTTATAAAAAAGTTGAAAGAAAATAATAAACAATTTTCACATTTAGAGTTTAAAAAACTTTTGGATGATATAGTTTCTTTAAAAAATGAAGTTAGTAATTCTGATGAGTTTTTAAGGGCGATACCGAGCAAGATTTATGAGTTTAAAACTAAAATGTAAAAAGGAAATGATATGATAGAAGCTACATTAGCAGATTTACGAAAATCTTCTTCATTTTTTAAAACTCAAGAAGTTATACATATAGTTAATGGTAGAAAAAAAGAGGATATTGGTTATTTTATACCAAATATTTTAAAAGATAAATTTGAAATATTTTTGAAAGATTTAGAGAAAGTAGAAAAAAGAAAGTTACTTCAAAGAGTAGCGAATGCAAGTTCTAAAGATATTATAGGGGATGGGACTGCTGATGATGGAATTAACTAGAGGAGATATATATCTTGTTAATTTTAATCCTGCTAAAGGTGGAGAGATTGGAAAATTAAGACCAGCAATTATTTTAAGTGATGAGGAAGATAATAAGATTTTAAATACTGTTATAGTTATACCATTATCTACTGTTATTGAGCCTAACTCTTTACCTTATAGATTTTTTATCAATTCAAGAGATAAACTTCAAAAAGATTGTGATGCATGTATTTACGAGATAAGAGCTTTATCAAAAACAAGAGTAAAAGAAAAATTATCAGTTATAAATAATCAAGAGTTAGTGATTATACAAAATTCACTTTGTAAAATAATAAACTAAAAGGTATAAAATAGATGCAATTAAATAAGGTATATAATGATGATTGTATCGAAACTTTAAACAATCCAAAAAAAATAGAAAAACAGAGTGTTCAACTCATTTTTGCCGATCCACCTTATAATCTCTCAGGCAACGGTTTAAAATCAACTGGTAGTAAAACTGGTGGTGATTTTTCTATGGTTAATGAAGATTGGGACAAAATGGAAGAGTCTGAATTTATAAACTTCACAAACGAATGGGTAGCATCTTGTAAAGAGGTTTTAAAGCCTAATGGTTCTATCTTTATAGCGTGTTCTTACCATAATATGGGTGAGTCTATTATGAGTTTGAAACTTAATGGATTTGATATAAAAAATATCATCACTTGGAATAAATCAAATGCGATGCCAAACCTTACTCGCAGGGTTTTAACTCATACTACAGAGTTTGTTATTTGGGCAGTTAAAGGTAAAGGTTGGGTTTTTAACTATGATGTTTTAAAAGAGTTGAATCCTGACAAGAAAAAAGATGGTTCAGATAAACAGATGCGAGATATTTGGACTATGCCACTTTGTCAAGGTAAAGAGAGACTTCGTGGTGAAGATGGTAAAAAAGCTTTGCATCCTACACAAAAACCAGAAGAGTTATTAAAACGCATCATACTTGGGTTTTCAAATGAAGATGATATTATTTTAGACCCATTTGGTGGAAGTGGTACAACCCCTTTTATTGCTAAAAAATATAATAGAAATTTCATAGCGATAGAGAGAGAAAAAAAATATGCAGATGCTATCAAAAAAAGGCTATTATAGGTTATGAAAATATCTAAACTAAAAATCAATCTTGATGAAAAGATTTTAGTAGATATAAATTTTGATATAAACAAATCCCTTGCATTAGTTGGACAAAGTGGAAGTGGTAAAAGTTTAACTTTAAAAGCACTTTTGGGCATGTTACCAAACAGTATGGATTGTGAATTAGATATTGATTCAGATTTTAAATTAATTGCTGGTAATTCATTATCTTTTGTGCCTCAAAACCCTTTTACAGCTCTTTCCCCTCTTACAAAAATCAAAAAACAATTTTTTGTAACTGATGAAAAGATAGATTTACTTTTAAAGTCAGTTGGACTAGAAACAGATTTTAAAAATAGATTTCCACCAGAACTCTCAGGTGGTCAACTTCAAAGAGTTGTGATAGCCATGGCATTAGAAAATCAACCAAAGCTTATGATGCTAGATGAGCCAACAACTGCACTAGACCCAGATACAAGGGTATTGATTTTAAATCTTTTAAAAAAATTACAAAAAGAGATGGGTTTTAAAATCTTATTTGTTACACATGATATTGCATCAGCAAAAAGTTTATGTGAAGATATTTGTATCATAAAAGATGGAAAAGTTGTGGAATTTGGTAAAATGTCAGAGATAGTTATAAATGCAAAAAACAATTATACTAAAATGCTGATAGAAGCAAATTTTGCAAATAGGAAATTTAGACAATAATGAATGCAATCAAAAATATTATTTTTATAATTTTTATACTGGGATTCTTATCACCTTTTGGAGTTTTAGGTTATTATCTAACTCAGTTTAAGTATGATTTATCATCACTTGTTGAGTATAAGCCAGATATTTCAACAAGAATTTATGATAAAAATGGTGAAAAGATAGCAAATATTTTTGATGAAAAACATAGATATTATGCAAATTTCAATGAGATACCTCCAAAAGCTATTGAGGCACTTGTTGCCATAGAAGATACTACTTTTTTTGAACATCCGGGGATAAACATAGAGGCAATTTTTAGAGCCGCCATAAAAGTTATAAAAGCTGGTAGTGCAGTAGAGGGTGCTAGTACAATCACTCAGCAGTTAGTAAAAAATAAACTCTTAACTCGTGAAAAAAAACTGTCTCGTAAGATAAAAGAAGCTATTTATGCTTTAAAATTAGAGAGAGTTTTAACAAAAGAGGAGATACTAGAGAGATACTTAAATGAGATATATTTTGGTCATGGGTATTATGGGATTAAAACAGCAGCTGATGGTTATTTTCATAAAGAGCTTGATGATTTAACACTTAAAGAGATAGCTATTTTAGTTGGTTTACCAAAAGCCCCAAGTAATTATGCCCCTACAAGAAATTATAATGCTTCACTAAAAAGAGCCAATAGAGTTTTATCTCGGATGCATGTTTTAGGGTGGATAAATGATGCTCAGTATATATCATCAGTAGCTGAAAATCCAAAAGTATTTAAAACTACTTTAACTCAAAATAAAGCACCTTTTATCGTTGATGAAGTATTGCGTCGTTCATCTTCTGTGGGGATAGAAGATATTAAAACTGGTGGTTATGAAATTTATACTACTATCGATTTAAGACTGCAACAAGCAGGTATCACTTCACTAAAACATGCTTACGATTTATCTATGAAAAGGGGTGAAGAGCGTAAGATATATGAAGAAAGAAGAAAAGAAAGAGACCCTGAGTTTGAACTATCAGATGTAAATACTAGCTTATTAAATGGGGCATTAGTAAGTGTAGAAGCTAAAAGTGGAAGTATCTTAGCATTGATTGGGAGTGTTGATTATAAAAAAAGTTCATTCAATCGTGCTACTCAAGGGCAAAGACAACCAGGGAGTGCGTTTAAACCTTTTATATATCAAGTTGCTGTTGATTTAGGTTTTAGTGGTGCTACAAAACTTGTAGATATTGCTAAAACTTATGAGTATGAAAAAGATGGTAAAGATATGAAGTGGCAACCAAGAAATTATGAAAAAGATTATAAAGGTCTTATCACTCTTAGGGAAGCTCTTATTCACTCAAGAAACTTAGCGACTATAAATCTTGTAAACGATATAGGATTAAATCAGCTTTTAAAAGAGTTTAAAAAATTTGGTATAAAAAAATTACCTCATGATTTATCTATATCACTAGGAACTATCTCTTTATCACCATTAAAACTAGCACAATACTATAGTTCATTTGCAAATGATGGAGTACAAGTTGAACCTTTTTTAATAAAATATATAAAACAAAATTCAAATATATTTTATGAACATACTAAAAAAGAGAGATTTATAACTGAGCCAACACAAGCTTATATAATGACAACAGTTTTAAGAGATGTAGTAACGCGTGGAACAGGTAGAAAAGCAAGAGCAAAAGGGATAGAGTTAGCTGGAAAAACAGGTACTACTAACAACAATATAGATGGATGGTTTGCAGGTTATTCACCAACTATTCAAACAATGGTATGGTTTGGAAATGATGACAATTCACCAATGTACAAAAGTGAAACAGGTGGAAGAGTAGCTGGACCTGCTTTTAGTATGTTTTATAAAAATGTTATTAAATTATATCCTCAGATACAAAGAAAATTTGAACAACCAGAGGGTATTATAGAAGTAATTGTTGATAATGAAAAAGAATACTTTAGTAATATATCTAAACCACCAAGAATTGAGCAAGACCTAGACCCAGAAGCTGAGTTATTGTGGTAGTCTATAACTTATATAAGATACTTTTTCATCCAAACAGATAAAACGAATATCCCCCATAGATGCTGTTTAAATCCACCTTGCTTTGCTGATGCTAGATAAGTTTGAAGTTCTTTAGGATTAAAAAGCCCAGTTTGTTGATTTACCTCATTTATAATTTCAAGTTTATTTGCATCTATAAGATACTCCATATAAGGGTTTGAAAATCCTTTTTTCTTTCTAGTTAGTATTTTTTCATTTAGATGTGGTTTCATAATATCTTTTAGTAAAGACTTTGTAACACCATCTTCATATTTTAATTTTGCATCTATTGAAAAAACTAAAGATGCTAACTCATGGTCTAAAAATGGTGTGCGTGATTCTATGGAATGAGCCATACTTACACGGTCTAGTTTTGTTAAAAAATGCTCAGATTGAAAAAGATTTAGGTCTATGTATGAGTACCATAATGCAGGGTCTGTATGTTTTGAATATGTAAATCTATCTAGGTATGGTTTTAGATATTTTAAAGAGTTGTTATCTTTTACATTTCTTTTGAGTAAGTTGTTTTGTTGCAAGTCAGTAAAACACTCCCCTGAGGTACGAAATAATGTTGTATTTTCAAAAATTCGTTTGTACCATTCCCACTCTCTTTTGTTTGAAAAGTTTGAACGAAAGTAGTTTTTTAACCACCCTTTGTTTTTTAAAGATGCCAAACTCTCAATATCAAGGTATTCAAAATATTGTCTATAACCTAAAAATAGTTCATCGCTCCCCTCACCACTTAAAACAACTTTATAACCATCTTTTTTTATCTCTTGAAATAGTAAGTAAAGAGGTACAGATGCAGGGTCATTTAGAGGTTCATCTAAAGTATCAAGAACTTTATCACTAGCTTCTAAAAAATCATTTTGAGATATAATAATCTCTTTGTTATTTAAGCCTAAGAACTCAGCTGTCTGTTTCGCAGTTTCTCTCTCATCATATTTGTTAAACCCATCATAACCAAGTGTATATGTTTGAAGGTTTTTTCCATAGTTAGATGCAAAGTGATTTATCGTTGCACTATCGATTCCCCCTGAGAGTAAAGAAGCCATAGGCACATCCGCATTTAAACGCATCTCTATAGACTCTTGAAGTTTCTTTTTTAGCAAATATAAAGCTTCATCTCTATCTGTTATGATATTTGGTGTTGCATCTAAAAGGTCAAAGTATCTTTTAACTTCAACTTTATTATTTTCATAAGTAAGATACTCACCAGATGCCAACTTCTTAATACCCTCAAAAAATGTAAAAGGTGGAGTAGGTGCTAAAAAAGATAAGTAACTAAATAAAGCATCTTTGTTCATTCTATTTTGTTTTAAAAAGGGAAGTAACGCCTTTATCTCAGACGCAAATACAAAGCTACTACCCTCATAGTAAAAAAGAGGTTTCTTCCCAAGTCTATCACGAAATAAGTAAAGAGTATCCCCATCTTTTAAAGCGATAGCAAACATCCCACGAAGATGCTTTACAAAATCGACACCCCATTTTAAATAAGATGCAATGATAACTTCACTATCACCATCAGTTTTAAAATCATAATCTAACTCTTTTCTTAGCTCTTTAAAATTATAAATCTCACCGTTAAAAGATAGTAATATTTTTTTATGTTTTAGTGGTTGATGTGAATAAGATGAAGTATCTAAAATGCTAAGTCGTTGATGAGCAAAAAATAGATTTTTTTCTTGTACGATACCACAAAAATCAGAACCTCTATGAGCTAAAAGAGATAAAGCTTTTTTGGCTTGTTGTTCGTTGTAGTTGCCTAGTATTCCGAAAATTGCACACATTATTAATTTGTAGTTAAAGACTTAATCCATTCTAAATATGTTTCTATATTTTTGAAACTTGGAGTATCTTTTCCATTTGCTTTTGCCATATCTTTTGTTTCATAATTCATCCAATAATTATTAAATATATTTTTACCATTTTCTCCAAATTCTCTTTTAAATAAACCATTACCAGACTTTAATTTATTGATTTCTACTTCTGAACCAATATTTTTTGTATTACCACTTCCTGGTCTATCAAGTGCAATTTTCCATTTTTCTTGTATGAAAAATTCAAAATCTTTTATTACTGATTGTATCTTTGTGAAGTTTTCAAGATTGTAAGTTTTTGTTTCATTTATTAAATATGAATCAACAATTTTCTTATTTTCATTTGTTAGTTGTATATTATTAGAAATTTCATTTATAATTTTATTCCAATTATCAGTTGTATTTTCATTAATATATTCAATAATTATTTTTTTGAGTTTTACTGTTGATTTTATTTTTAATGTTAAAAAGTATTCTTCAATTTTTGATATGTCTGCTCTTGAATAAATTATTCCAAATACATAGTGTTTGTGATATTCACCATAAGGGTAAAGAGTGTTTTTATTAGATTGTCTATTTCTAAAATATTCAGTAAATGCACCAAGTGTCATACCATTTACTTTAGTTGCTGTTGCTCTATATGTACTTTTTAAATCAACAGCATATTTTTTACCATTGTTATCAATAAATGTAATATCTGGATAATAATTTTGATGAGGAGATAGTTTTAATTGTAAATTATTTCTTTGAGCAAATTCTAAAAACTTTGGAAAAATCATTAGTTCAATAACTTTTGAAACAACTTTTGTATCAGTGCTAATTGAATAAATATTTTGGTAATAATCAATAAAACCTTTAACAGTCCAATCTGTACTATTTGGTACTGTTAATGCTTTTGTTAATTCTGGTATAAAATCATTAAATTTCTCTTCAAATGTCATTATTATTTCCCTATAATTAATACTTCTTTTAAATCTTGTTTTTTTGATAATACATATTGATAATCAATAGTTTCAACATTAACTGTTTTTCCATATTTTTCTAATATTTTACTTATCTCTTTTATAGTTGGGATACCATCACTTCTATATGAAATAACAATAATACTATCTTTAAATTTTTTTATTAAGTTTTCAAATCCATTTATAATATTTTTTTTATCTTCCCAAATATTATAAGTAGATTTTAATTTTTTATGTTTTGAAGTGTAATCAATCTCTTTATCCCAATTATCATAATTTGTTAATCCATCTAAGAAATGATAAAAATCTCTATAGTGCGTTAAAGTTCCTTTTTGCGGAATATATGGAGTATCAAAATAAACCAAATCTGTTTTTATATCTAAGTCAAAAATATCTTTATTATAGACTTTATTATTTTTATAGTTATTAAATATTGCTGAATTTATCTCTTTGATAAACTTATAAAAATGTTCTTCAAATGGTTTATCCCAAGTTGTTTTATTTCCAAAATTTCTTTTAACATCGGAAGTTCTAACATATAAATTTTTTCTATGAAATAGATTGTAAGGTCTTTTTGATATACAAGATTGATATAAAGCCCAAAGAAACATTGCTTTTTTATTTTTATTTTTCATTTGATTAATATTTTGAATAACAATATCTAGCCATTTATTTTCTTTATCTAAAAAATATATATCTTGAAATGTATCTTTTATAAAATAAGAATATGGATGATTTTTTTTCTTTTGGATTATATTATCAAATTCATCTTTTGTAATTTGTTCACTATTATTTTCTATTAGTGCTTTTGAAATATAATAATTAAATTTAAGTATATCATTACAATAAACTGTCTTATTCATCTCTTTCATAATATATGCGATAGAACTTGTACCAGAAAATGCATCTAAAGCAGTTTCAAAATCTAGCTTTTCTAAATTACTTTTTATCCAGTTCTGTAATTTATATTTACTTCCTTGATATCTTGTTCTTGGAAATTTGTGAGATTGAAATAAGTTTAAATTTGATTTCATAATAGTCGTCATTTTATTATATCTTTAATTTAAAGTTCTATAAGTTTTTGCATCTAAAATCTTTTCAATTGATTGAAAAGATTATAGTATAAAGTTTAAACTCTATTTTTTAAAATATTCTTTAAAACGAAATATTTTGAAAATCATCATGTAAAAGACTACCTGCTACCATTGGTGGTTTAGCGATAGTGATTCCATCAAGTAAAACAGATTTATTTTTATTTGCATTTGGTAAGTACAATGGACAAACTTCAACTTTAGCACCTTTTTTGATTAGAAGTTTTAGGTGTTGTTTCGCTGATGGAGCTTTTCCATTTGGTCTTTTTACAGGAGTTCCTTTAACATTTTTATCTGCTAAATCACCAGCATCTCCACATAAAACTATGCGAACCTCTTTTTTATGTTTTTTTATAGTCATTAGAGATAAAACCATTGCCATGGCTTGTGTTTGTGGATTACCTGAGTTTACTAAAACATTTAAACCTTTTGCTTGGCTTGCACTTAAGATGCTTGGTGTGATTAATGACGCTACAAGTGCTGTAGTTGCTATAATTTTTTTCATGTTGAGCCTTTTATTTTAAATTTTGTGATTGTATCTTTATTTTTTAAAAAATCCAACTGTTATATCTTTATCTAAATATCCAGAGAATATTTTAACATTTGTTATTTTTAGATTTTTTGCAATTCGTTGTATTTGAGAGGTGGTCATGTAGTTATATGTTTCGCTATTTTTATCACCATGTAATATGTTAAATATAAAACCATATTTAGAAGAGTTATAGCAGTTTTGTATAAAGAGGTGGGTTTCAAATCGCTCCAAAACATTCATAGCTCCACTACAAATATAATAATCAGCATCTATTAGTTTATCTTTACAAATATTTGCTTTGATAATCTTTTGCTTTGTGCGTTTAGATGCTATGTTTACCATATCGCTCAATAAATCTATACCGATATATTTCGATGGAAGTTTCTTTTTTTTCTTCATCCAAAAGTAAAAATCCCCAAATCCACAACCAGCATCAACAATAACTAAATCACTTACATCATTTGGTAATATATTTAAAATAACATTAAATCTTACCTGTTGAGTTTTCTCAGATATCCACTGAACACCTTTAGCACTAACTCCATGTTTTTCAATGGCAGATTTATAAAATTGTTCGTTATCTATACGAGGCATAATATGTTACTTTTATTTGCATTAGAAATTATATCACAAAGATTTATTTTTCATTTTCATACAAATTACTTTACATAAATAGTTTCTAAATCAGCTTTTCAAACACTCTGATTTTTTCTTCTTTTGCTTTGTAATCTGATAGATGTTTCTGAACCAACTTCCAGAACTCTTTTGAGTGGTTTTGATAAGTTATATGAGCTAATTCGTGTATCACAACATATTCAATTAATGAAGAAGATAATTTTACTAAATGATAATTAAATGAAATTCTATTTGTAGAGCTACAGCTTCCCCATCTATTTTTTGAGTATCTAAAACTTATATGTTCTGGTGATACTTCCATCTTTTTAGCCCACTTTTTACTAAGTGGTATTATTTTTTCTATTGCTTTTTGTTTATAGAAACTTTCAATAGCATTATGTAGCTCTGTATCAGCATATTTTGGTGGTGTAGTTATATGAAACTTTGAATGAGTGAAGTTAATAGTTATATCATCAGTAGTTTCATCTTTAATTATATTTACATAATAGCTCTTACCCATATAGTAAAGTCTTGAACCAGTGCTAATATCTTTATTAATGGCTATTGATTTGAATATATCAAGCTTTTTACTTATCCAAGCTGATTTATTACTAACCATTTTATTAATCTGTTCTATGGTAGTGGTGTCATTTGTTTTTACAAGCACCCCATCAGTATCAACATTAATATAGGTATTTTTGAGAGTGGCTTTTCGTTCTATCTCAAACTTTATACTTTTAGTGCCATAGACTACACTATACAAATGTTTCTACCAACTTAGCTATTATATCTTTTGACATTTTTCTATCCACTCCATATTGCGAAAGTATAGGTTTTATAGCATTTCTCATATCTTTAAGAGCATCACTTTGAGAAAGTATCGCAGGTTTATTTAACCACTCATCAAGCTCACTAAATATTTCAAGTGTAAGCTCAGTTGCTTCTGTCGTTTGCTCTTTTACTAAATCATATACTACAAGCTGTTTTTCATCATTTAATCCAGAAGTACTATGTCTATTTTTATGGCGATTGATTATCTCTTCCATATCACTAAATAAATCTATAACAGCTTGTTTTCGGTCTATCTTAGCATCAATTAGCTTTTTTTCCAACAGCTCTGAAAGTTCAAGTGCTAACTCTGGATTTTCTTCTTCATTAGCTTTTATGATTGCTTTTGCTTTATCAAGTGGGTTATGTTTTCCCTCTTTTGTTAGTTCCTCAGCAAACTTCTTATAATCAGTTATATCAATAGCAACTTCTAGTAAATACTCTATACCATTAGTTCGTAAATGCTCATCTAAAATCATTTGAAGTTTTTTACTATCTTCACGAGTGATTTTCTCTTTTTCATCACGAACCATATACTTTATCTCATTAAATAGTTTGAAATCATAATCATACTTTGAAGCGAAGGCATCTGGAAGAACTATATTCATAGACTTATTAAAATCATTAACAAGCTCTTTGAACTTATCTTTTATATCTATTGGCTTCAAGTAGCTTATAGCTTGAAGTATAAAATCATCTCTCTCATTTTCTCTATTTTTCTTGATTGATTTGAAGTGATTTACAAGTTTAGTGTGTCTATTTTCAAGAGTTGTTTTTTCACTCTCAATATCCACCATAACATCATTTGGTTCTAAATCTCCACTAAATATTTCTAAGGCATCAATAAGGTGTTTAGTAATCCCAGCATAATCAACTACGAACCCAGCTTCTTTACCTTTACGAGTTCTATTAACACGAGCTATCGCTTGAAGTAGATTATGTTCTTTGAGTATTTTATCTACATAAAGAGTTTGAAGTATTGGGGCATCATATCCCGTTAATAACATATCACTTACAATTAAAAAAGCAGTGTTGTCAAACTGTTTTCTTCCAGCACGACTTTTCTCTTGCTCTTCTCCAAATGGAAGTTTGAAATCTTCAATGGCTTGTTTTACATCTGCTTCTGGTGTAGATAAGTCATAAAACTCTTGTGGGTCTTTTTTTGTATCAAAGCTCATAATAACTTTTGATTGGAAGTTGTTTTGTCCTTGCTCTGCCAATTTATTAAATGCTTTTTTATATGCTATGGCTTGGTATCTGTTATGACAAACTATCATAGCTTTGAAGCCATCTAAATAACTCTTATTTTTATAGTGTTCTACAATGCTTTTTGCACACTCTTCAACTCTGCGAGTAGCATTTTTATCTAACTGTGTAGCTTTGGCTTTTAGAATAGAGAGTTTCTCTTTACTCTCATTGCCAAACGACTTATTAAATTCAGCATCAAGTAGCTCTTTTTCTATGAAGAACTTACTTAATCCCGTCTCATAAAGTATTGGTAGTGTATTACCATCGGCAACCGATTGTTTTATAGTGTATTTGTCTATGTAGTCGCCACCATAGAACTCATTGAGTGTTGATTTGTTTTCTTTGTCTATAGGTGTTCCCGTAAAGGCTATGAACTTGGCATTTGGAAGTGATTGTCTCATATATGAAGCAGTTAGTCCGTATTGACTTCTATGAGCTTCATCTATTAGAACAAATATATTTTCTTTCTCACTTAAAACTTCAATCTCTTTCTTTTCCTCTGCTCTCTCTTGAAACTTTTGAATAGTAGAAGTTAAAGTTTTACCATAGCTATCTTTTAGTAGTGTCTTTAAGTGTTCAATCGACGAAGCTTGATTGATGTTTGAAAAGCCAACTCTATTAAAAGTACCTCTTATTTGATTATCTAAATCTGTTCTATCTGTTAGCACCAAAATAGTAGGATTATCAAACCCACTTGTAGCAGCTCTTAACTTAGTGGCAAGATAAATCATAGTGATTGATTTACCACTTCCTTGCGTATGCCATACAACACCACCACGGTTATGAGTAATAAGTCTATCAACTATTTTATTTACAGCTCTTAGTTGTTGGTATCTTGGTAGTTTTTTGATAGTTCTACCTTCATCAACTTCAAAGATTACAAAGTATTTGATTATGTCAAGAAACTTTCTTTTTTCAAATAGGTTATAGATTAAAATATCTTGTGGTGTTGGTTCATTGTTCAATAACTCTATAAGCTCATCAGAAGCCTTTTCGTTGTATTTTGAGTAGAACTTCATTGAAGCTTCAATCGTTCCATATAAGCCACTTATACGATTAATAGCCCCTATTATTTGATTGTAAGAAAAAAGTTTTGGAGAGTTTGCTTGATAGTAGTCTAAATCTGGAATATCACTTATATCTACAGTTTGATTTTTAGCTTCTATTACAGCAAGTGGAAGCCCATTTATAAACACTACTAAATCAGGAATAGAGTTAGCTCTTTCGCCTTTAAACTTCATTTGATTAACTACAAGAAACTCATTGTTATCAAGGTTGTCATAGTCTATGAACTTTACAGCTCTTGGTTTTTCTTCTGGTGTAGGTTTGAGTGATAGTGCGTCGGCTTTAGCTATAAGCTTATGGATTTCAGAGTTTATCTCCATCAAAGAGCTACCACTTACTGCTAATATTTTACGGATTACTTTTGCTAGATTGTTTTCATTTAGCCAAGGGTTTATTTTTTTAAGTGAAGTTTTTAGTCTATCTTCAAGAACAACTTCATACGATTCGCTTTTAGCATCAAAGTAATCATAATTTAACTTTTTGAAAAGCTCTATCGCTGGGAGTTCTGATTGTAGGTATTCGCTCATTTATTTGTCCTAATATACATCGCTATGACTTCCTATATCAATAAGAATTATAACATCATCAACTATAATAAAATCAATAATAATTCTATATTTCATATTTATAGAGATAGATGAAAACTTACTCATTTTACCTTGAAGTTTATGAAGTCTTAGTGAGGGGTGTTGTGGATTAAAAGATAAAAGTTCTATGGTTTTTTTGTATTGTGGGTATATATCTTTATGTTTTTTAAAAAAATTTATAACCTTTTTTCTATAACTGTCAGACATTTCAATTTTAATCATTTTTAATAGCTTCTTCTATCTCTTGAAAATGTCTATTTATATCAGTATGATATTTACCATCTTCTATATCTTTCATAACCTCTTTATGTGCTAAATCAAGCTTATAAGCTCTATACTCTTCATACTCTTCAAAAGGTATAACACAATACTTATTTTTTCCTCTTACATTAATAACAACTTCATTAAATCTTTCAAACATATAATCAAATATTGATACACCTTTAGTTTTTACTTCATTTGCTGTTACAATCATAATAATATCCTTAATAGTACTTTTAAAAGTATTTTAGCACAATTAAAATTAAACCCTAACCTCTCCACTCAAAAGCTTCTGTAATAAACCTTTTTTAAGTGTTTCATACTTCTCTTTTTTAGCTCTAAGCACTTCTAACTTTTCATCGGCAGTTGATAAAATATCAGCTATTTGTTTTTGTTCTTCAAGTGGTGGGATTACGATCATTGTTTTTGCTATTTCTTTTGTATTAACAACTCCTTGTGTTGAACCTGCTTTTTTTTGTTCCATCTGTATTTGAACAATGTTTGAGTTAAATAAATACATAGTAAATATTGGATTACTTTTTTTTGTATCTATTCGTATCATAACTATATTCAAGCAGTTCGCCTCAGGAAAGTCCTCTGGAACTATTGAACATAATCCACTACTTCCGTGTCTTGCTATTAATAAATCATTAATTTTCAGTTGTGACTTTGTATTTTTATTATGAAACTCATATGAAATATGTTTTAAGTTTGATAAATCAATTTTTCCTTCTTTTACATTTCCTGTTCTAATCATTAATACACCATTAGCTTTATCTGTATAAAACTTTTCACAAGTTCCAACAAAGCCAACATTTATTTTTTGACTTACAGAGTTAATTGTATCAATTCCCCAACTATCAGGTATCTTCCCAAGCTCACTATCCTTAAACTTACTATGTCCTATACCCTCACTCAATAGCTTTTGTAGTAGCCCTTTTTTAAGTGTTTGAGTTTTTTCTATCTGTGAAGCAATAACATCTATCTTATCATCAGCAGTTGAGAGAATATCAGCTATTTTCTCTTGTTCTTTTAGTGGTGGGAGTGGGATTTTAAGACTTCTAATCATACCTAAGGCAATAAATGACTGAACTCCACCATTTGATAATTTACTGAATTGTTTATCTATAATTGTAGATTTCAACAAATTAAGAGTAAAGGAATTATTTAATTGTGTGTTATCTTTGAACTTCAACAAAGCAACATTTTTTATTGAAAACTCAAAATCATAATTAACAATTAATGGCTTTCCAATAGTTCCAATCATACCAAATAAAATATCTCCATTTTCAACTAACGACCTTTTACTAAAAGAAATATGGTCTTCATTAGAAATATAATTAACATCACTAAAATCTACTCCATTGTCTGTTAAATGTTTTGAAGTAATAAATGGTATTCCACTTTCTTGGTATTTTGGACTATCGTGTGTTCCATCTCTAACATCACAAATTGTTTCAAGTTTAGCAACATTCCATTCATTAGGAATAACACCTATTTCAGTATCTTTATAACCATCTTTTATTCTAGTCATTTTTCACTTCTTTACTTTTAAATCTATTTTGGTTATAATTGTGGTCTATATTCCTTCGGGACGACCCATCTTTTTTAGGTGGGGTTAATCTAACAAACATTTAAAGCTCTCTTTCATATTTTCAAAATCATCTATTTTCATAGTTCCTATTTTATTTAAAAGCCTTTTTGAACTGAAGATTTTCATTTGAGATAGAAGTGCTACATTTTTACTTAAAATTTTATCTTTTTTTTCAAACTCAAAAGAGTAGTAAAATTTTCCCTCTTTTAGTTGTGAAGATAGAGGTATAGCGAAAAACATCTCTCTATTAAAAACTTTTAAAACCACTATTGGTCTTATAAAGTTTTTACCTTTACCGTTTTGCTCAAAACCAATATTTTCACCCATATTCATATAAAATATATCTCTAGTTTTAAAACCTACTTTTTTATTTTTATGATTATCTACCTCTTTTTTAAGCTCATTCCACTCATTAAACTGCTTCACCTAAAAACCTAAACTTTTCAAATAGCCGTTTAACTTACCATCTATCTCTTGCTCTTTACTTTCTAACTCAGCTATATCTTCCATAGTGCTTTTTATATCAATAATAACTTCATCTTCACTTGTATTAATGTATCGTGAAATATTTAAGTTGCTATCGTTCTCAACTATCTCGTTCATATCTACAACTCTCATAAACTTGTCTATGCTTGGAAGTGGTGCTTTAGCTCCACCTTTTGGTGAGACTGAAGTCTCACTTCCGAGGGTGTGGGCATCAACTATCTTTTTGATATTTTCTTCTGTAAGAGTATTTTGGTTTTTACCATCTTTGTATTCACTTGAAGCATCTATAAACACAACTTTGTTTTTAAGGTTTTCAGCTTTTGATTTGTTGATTATGATTATAGAAGCAGGGATACCCGTGTTATAAAATAGCTTCTCAGGAAGTCCAACAATAGCTTCTACTAAATCATCTTTAAGTAAGCCACTTCTGATTTTTCCCTCTGTTCCACCTCTAAATAAAATACCGTGTGGTAGAACAACACCCATACGACCATCATTTTTAAGAACACTTACCATATGCTGAACAAATGCTAAATCTCCATAGCCTCTTGGTGGGATACCATACTTAAATCTTCCATATTCATCAGATACAACACTATTATATTTTGGTGCTATCTCTTTACCTTTTTCATCGGTTTTTATATCTATCTCAGCAGAAGCCCACCACTTTTTCAGTGAGAACGGTGGATTAGCTATAACTCTATCGTAAGTCATTAGCTCATTATGTTCTAAGTGTTTCGGTGCTGATAAAGTATCGCCTTTTCGTATATCGCTATCTTTGAAGTTATGAACAATCATATTAATCTTACAAATAGCCCAAGTACCAAGGTTCTTCTCTTGACCGTATAACTTAGCATCCACAAACTTACCAACCACACCACCATTGTTTTTAATGTAATTAGCACTTTGAATTAACATACCACCACTTCCACAAGTAGGGTCATAAACACTATTTCCAGCTTCTGGTTTGATTAGTCCTACAACAAGACTAACTACCTCTTTTGGTGTATAG
The DNA here is from genome assembly GCA_034659595.1 of Campylobacterota bacterium. Taxonomy (GTDB): domain Bacteria; phylum Campylobacterota; class Campylobacteria; order Campylobacterales; family Sulfurimonadaceae; genus Sulfurimonas. The sequence continues at coordinate 5,178 of JAYEHQ010000067.1, read as the reverse complement.
AACTCTCCACCTTTTTTACCACCATCATCAGCAAATTCACGGATTAGATACTCATAAGCACTTCCAAGAATATCTGGATTATCTAATCGTTCATTAGCAAGTGAATATTTGTTGAAGTGTTGAAGAAGTCTTGACAATAGACTATCTGGAAGCTTCTCTGTATCTCCAAAATGAACAGCAGTCATAACACCTTCAAGTTGTGGATTATTTTCTTCTATAAGTGAAAAAGCTTTATCAAGAGCTTGACCAATGTTCTCAGTCTTTTTAGTTAGCTCAGACCAATAAGCATCACGAGGAATAAAAAATTGGTGGTAATCTTCATCTTCAAGTGCTTCTTCTAAACTTACATCATCATCACTAACAGCTATGTTTGCTTCTTCCATAAATTGATCATTTGCTCTTTTTAAGAACAGTAGTCCAAAGATATAGTTTTTGAAATCAGAACTATCTATGTGTCCTCTAAGTAAATCAGCACTATCCCATAGCCATCTCTCAAGTGTTTCAAGTGTAAGTTTATTCATATATAAATCCTTTAATATCTTTTTAAAGTGTGAAAATTAAATTTCATACTTTAAAGCTTTTTTTGTAAAATCTACAGAACAAAAAAACATTGCTACAAAGATAGGATTAACCTTTACAAAATCATTATCAACACTATCAAAAACTTTAAAACTAAATCCACCATTTTCACTAGAATCTTTTGGTGCTATAGTAAACTCTATAGGTGCTAAAGTTTTTATCATATTTAAAACTTTTTTTCTTTTTTTCTCATTTTCAATATCTAAAAGATTGAAATCTTGATTTTCTTCGCTTTTATGAGAACGGATAGCATCTTCTAAAATTTCAAATTTATCTTTGAAAATAACTTTATTCCATTCGATAGTTGCTTCATTTGATTTTACTTTTTTTTCTTTTAATAGTAAAGCGTTTGGTCTGTTTTTTTTCATCGTTTCTATAAGGTTTAGTAAAAAATTTGTACCGCCTAAAGCATCCGCACTTTTTTTCATGAAAAGATGGATTAGAGCTTTTGTATCAGAGTCTTGTTTATTAAAATTACACATTGAAATTCCTAGTTAATTATTTGAATTTATAATTATAGCTTAAACAAAGTATCATGTCAGCTTTAGTTAAGCAAAACATAATAACAAAGCCACTATTATAACGGAATTGAAAAGAGGACAAAAATACTCTTATTTACAATATAGAAGGTATAAGATGCAAGTTTATTTAGATAACAACGCTACAACAATGACAGATCCGTTAGTAGTAGATGCAATGATGCCATTTTTTAGTGAAATGTATGGTAATCCCAACTCACTTCACAAATTTGGAACGGCTACACACCCTGCATTATCAAATGCTATAGACCAAGTTTATAATGCTTTAAATGCATCTGATAATGATGATATAGTTTTTACTTCATGTGCAACGGAGTCAAACAACTGGGTTTTAAAATCAGTTTTTACTGACCATATAGTAAACGGTAAAAAAAATCATATCATCACTACTGAAGTTGAACATCCATCAATTCTTTCAACTTGTAAATGGCTAGAAGAAGAGGGTGTAAAAGTTACATATCTTCCAGTAAATGAACAAGGTGTAGTTGATGCTAAAACTGTAAAAAGTTTTATAACTGAAAATACAGCTCTAGTTTCTATTATGTGGGCTTCAAATGAAACAGGTTCAATTTTCCCTATAAAAGAGATAAGTGAAGTGTGTCAAGAAAAAGCTGTACTTTTCCATTCAGATGCTGTTCAAGCTATCGGAAAAATACCAGTTGATTTACAAGATGTAAAAGTAGATTTTGTATCAATGTCAGCTCATAAGTTTCATGGACCAAAAGGTGTAGGTGCTTTATATATTAGAAATTCAAGAAGACTAACTCCATTGCTTCATGGTGGTGAACATATGGGTGGTAGGCGTTCTGGAACTTTAAATGTTCCGTATATTATTGGTATGGGTAAGGCGTTAGAACTTGCTACTACAAATATAGAAGAAAAAATGACCACTATATCTGCAAAAAGAAATCGTTTAGAAGATGCAATACTTGAACTTAGTGATACTTTTGTAGTTGGTGATAGACAAAACCGTACACCTAACACTATCCTTATATCTATAAGAGGTGTTGAGGGTGAGGGTATGCTTTGGGATTTAAACAATGGTATGATTGGGGCTTCAACTGGTTCAGCTTGTGCATCTGAAGATTTAGAAGCAAATACTGTAATGTTAGCTATTGGTGCAGATAATGAGTTAGCTCATACTGGTATTCGCCTTAGTTTAAGTCGTTTTACAACTGATGAAGAGATTGACTATACAATACAACATTTTAAAAATGGTGTAAATAGACTTCGTGCAATTTCAAGTTCATTTGCAAAACAACAACCTACTGAGGGTGGAGAAGTTCGTGAATGCGAACTACATCACCACTAATTAAAGATAGTAAAAATAAAAATTATAAATAAAAAAGGAGCATAGATGGCTAAGTCAGATATGTTAGGCGATAGCCTATGGGATGCTTACTCAAATAAAGTTACAACACTAATGAATAACCCTCAACATCAAGGGGAAATTTTTCAAGCAGATGCAGATGAGAGAGGTAACAAACTTATTGTTGCTGATTTTGGTGCAGAATCTTGTGGAGATGCAGTTCGTCTTTATTGGGAGATTGAACCCAAGACTGATACAATTGTAAACTCAAAATTTAAAAGTTTTGGTTGTGGTACGGCTATAGCATCTAGTGATGTTATGACTGAACTTTGCATAGGTAAAACAGTTCAAGAAGCTGTAAAGATTACAAATATTGATGTTGAGATGGCTCTTCGTGATGATCCTGAGACTCCAGCAGTTCCACCTCAAAAGATGCACTGTTCAGTTATGGCTTATGATGTTATCAAAAAAGCAGCTGGGATGTATTTAGGTGTTGATAGTGAAAGTTTTGAAACAGAAGTTATTATTTGTGAATGTGCTAGAGTTTCTCTTCAAACTGTAAAAGAGGTTATTAAACTAAATGACCTTAAAACTGTTGAGCAGATTACAGACTACACAAAAGCTGGTGGTTTTTGTAAATCTTGTATTCAACCTGGTGGACATGAAGCAAAAGATTACTACCTAGTAGATATTTTAGCTGATACTCGTCGTGAGATGGATGAAGAGAAGATGAAAGCTGCTGCTGACGCTCAAGCTGAGGGTAGTGCTAATTTTGAAGAGATGACATTAGTTCAGCAGATAAAAGCTGTTGATGCTGTTATAGATGAAAATATCCGTCAATTTCTTATCATGGATGGTGGTAATATGGAAATTATTGACATTAAAAAAGGTGATGAGCATATAGACATATATATCAGATACTTAGGTGCATGTAATGGTTGTGTAAGTTCTTCAACTGGTACACTTTATGCGATAGAATCAACTTTAAAAGAGAAGCTTTCTAAAAATATCCGTGTTCTTCCAATCTAATAAATCTACAATATAAGGGGATTTCTTCCCCTTTTTCTTAATATCAGTAATTAATTGATACAATTCACTTATGAAATATTTATTATTAGTTTTTTTACTTTTTTTTACTGCTTGTAGTGTAAAAGAGTATCAACGAACTCAAACTAAAATAGTCATTATAAAGTCACCTAAATTAAAGTTCGCTGATGTTGGATATATCCGAAATAGCAAAGATTCACTAGAGTTGGAGCTTTTTATGGCTGGGACAGTTGTTGAAAAAATCAGTATTAATCATCTTGTTTGTGTAAGTGCTGGATGCATGAGTAAACAAGGTTTTAATAATGAGTACTTAAATGGTTCATATCCTAGCGATATTTTACAAAATATACTTTTGGCTAAACCTATTTATGATGCTAAAAATAGAGTGAAAACTGAAGATGGATTTGAACAATATATAAAAGATGAAAAAGTAGATATAAAGTATAAAGTAACTTCAAATATCACATATTTTAAAGATAGAAAAAATAAAATAATATTTAAAATTAAGGACATAAAATAATGAAAAAAAGTAATAAATTTGTAGGTGCTCACTGTTCGGCATCTGGTGGTGTTTTTAATGCAGTTGAAAATGCTGTTAGTATAGGGGCAAAAGCATTTGCTCTTTTTACAAAGAACCAAAAAAGATGGGAAGGGAAACCCTTAGATGAAAAAACTATACAGAAGTTTAAAGATGCTTTAAAAGAGAGTGGAATTTTACCTAAATATGTACTTCCACACGATAGTTACCTTATAAATCTTGGTAATCCAGACCCAGAAAAGCTTGAAAAATCAAGAGTAGCTTTTATAGATGAACTAGAGAGATGTGAGCAACTTGGACTTGACCGTTTGAATTTTCATCCAGGTAGTCATTTGGTAAAATTAACAGCTAAACAAAAAAGAGATGAAGCTTATTTAAAAGAGGTAGAGGAGCATTGTTTAGATGTTATTATTGAATCAATAAATATAGCACTAGAAAAAACTAAAAATGTAAAAGCAGTTATAGAAAATACAGCGGGACAAGGTACAAATCTTGGTTATACATTTGAACAACTTGCATATATAATAGCTGGTGTTGAAGATAAAACTCGTATAGGTGTTTGTATAGATACCTGTCACTTATTTGTTTCTGGATATGACATAAGAACAAAAGATGTATATGATAAAACATGGTCAGATTTTGAAGAGATAGTTGGGTTTAAATACTTAATGGGGATGCATATAAATGATTCTAAACCACCACTAGGTTCTAAAAAAGATAGACATCACTCCATAGGTGAGGGTGAGATAGGGTTAGAGTTTTTTAGATTTCTTATGAATGATGAAAGAATGGATGATATTCCACTTGTTCTTGAAACGATAGATGATAGCATCTGGAAACAAGAGATAGAACTTTTATACTCTTTAGAAGAATTATAAGTAAGTATTATGAAAATAATCTACAATAGACAACGAGCAATATTAATAAGTACCTTAGGTATTATTCTAGCTTTTTTGAATTACTCAATCTTTAAGATAGAGATATTAGATAGCATCTCAATCGTTATATTTTCAATAGGAGCTATTGAATTAGTATTATTTAATAGACAGATTTATAAAAATAAACTTTTACAATTGGTAGATATGGGTGGATTATTTATATTCGCATTTTTATTGATTTCTGAGTTATTTAAGATATGGCAGTTAGTTTGAAAATTAAAAGTATAG
>JAYEHQ010000066.1:24861-38676 GCA_034659595.1 Campylobacterota bacterium | reverse complement strand
GAATTTTTATACTCTCTCATACTTATTTATCTAAAAACTCCAAGTCAAACGAAGCCATAAAAAATCTTCTTTACTGTTTATATTATAAGAAAAATCAGTATTTATATTATTTTTAAAAGAGTAAGTAACCCCTACCTTATTTTGCATTGAGTTGTCTTGTATGTTTAGTGTATTTTTATAGTAGATGCTAGAGTATAACCATGAAAAAGGCTCTTTTTGGGTTATTAGAGTTGTATTTTGAATCTCTTGTTTTTCTAGTTCACCTGACTTATAAAGATATTCACTTATAATTGTCATCTCAAAATCAGTCAAATATCTTACTCCTAAAAGATAACTATATTTTGTATCTATTATTTTTGCATACTCCCCATGAACTTCAAAGTTAGTTAAAATATTTTTTGAAAAATCTATACCTATTTTATCAGATGCCATGTCTGAATAATTATAAATTATATCTATATCAGTATCGTACAGAAGTAAATAAACTCTTGTTGCTATGTTGATAGCATTTTTACTATTTGTAATTAACTTATGATAATCTTCATTTATCTCTTTTGAAGATGGAAGATATACCAAATCAAAACTAAGATTTTTAAGTGAGCTATTGAAGCTTTTGTTATAACTGTATTTTGCAATATTAAAACCCTCTCTAGCTTGTGTTGGTTGAGCTGGGTCTTTTGGTCTATCAAAAAATGCTACTGGATTATAAAAATAACCCTTACCCCATTTTAAAGACTCTTTTCCAACTAAAACGGTATGATTTTTTGTTAGTTTTGCATCTACATAGAGTTCATTAACTATAAAATCTTTATCACTTATAACATCATCTATATAATCATAAAAAACCATACTAGACACTTTAAATCTATAAATATCGTAGTTATATGAAAAGTCTAACAAACCCTCTAAATGAAAATGATTTTGTTTAGTTTTATCTTCCATGCGTAAATAACCACTATATTCATAAGGTTTTTGCTCTATAGCATCCATATCAAAATCGTACTCATCAGCATCTATGGCTGAGATAAAAACTATAAATACAAAAACTAATCGTAACAAATTTTATCTTCTCAAATCAGATGCTTTAGCAAGGTTATCAAGTGTAAAAGCTTCATCTGCAAACTTTTTTGGAGTTATCTTTCCATAAATCATAATAGACTTAAAACCTTTATATATAGGTGACATAGTCTCAACTACAGATGGACGAACGATGCCATCTCCAAAATCTTTTGACTTTTTATAGTAAAGTGTTTTTATAAGCATCTTTGTAGATGTATAACACTCTATTTGGATTGGTGAGAGAGTTTTTTTATCTACTTGCATCAGTAGCTTATCGTAAGAAACAGTGTCATTTTTTGCTTTTAATTCAAGTAATATATAACTATCTTTATCCTCTTGTTTTGCCACTTTATACTCAGTTGTAAAATCAAGTCTCATAATATCAGCATTATTAAAAACACCACCTACAACTGACTGCATCGAAGTGATGCGAAGTGGACGACCCACATTTGGAATATATAGCCACATATTTTCACCTAAACGAAGAGTAGCCCTCCCCTTTTCACTATCTGGTTCTAAAAAAAGTGATACCATCTTATCTTTATCTTTTTTAGCTTGAAAGATTAAAAACTCTTTTCTCTCCCCATCTGGCTCAATGTTTATAAGTTTTTTATACATTTGAGCCGAAACAGGAGTTAGTTTTCTATCTATCTCTTCTAGTATATTTGCACTTAACAGTAAACTAAGTGAAAGTAAAAAAGCAACTATTTTCATTTAACACTCCTAATTATGAAATAAATCAATATTTAATATTGTATCTTTTACTTCCTCTTTTTTTTCTTGAAGTATTTTATAATACTCCAACTAATTAATAAAGTACACTTTAACTTTTATATAGTTTTTGTTATACCATACTTTAGATGAAGCATTATATTTTAGTGCAGATGATATTAGTATAGCTAAAGATTTGGGAATAAGTGAGCCAACACTCTATACTTATCTTGAAATTTTCATTAATTCAGAAGTTGAAAAAATGGAATGTTCGTGATAAGATAAGGTTTAAACATTATAGTTGTAACTTTGATGTATGGTTGTGGACTTAGAATGAATGATGTTTTAAATATAAGAATTAAAGATATAGATTTACACTAGGTTCAAGAACTTTTAGGTCATAAAAGTGTTGAGACTACTATAAAATATACTCATATAGTCTCAGAGATGAATAAAAGTAAAATCATTGAGTATAAAGTTGATTGACTTCAACTCAACCCTTATGATATAATCACGCTTAATAAATAATTTTATAATATACGAATTTAGGAATAAATAAATGGCAAAATCATTATATGAGACACTTGAAATCAATGAAGGTGCAAGTGAATCAGAGATTAAAAAGGCATATAGAAAGTTAGCGAGACAGTACCATCCAGATGTAAATAAAGATAAGGGTGCGGAAGATAAATTTAAAGAGATAAATTCAGCTTATGAGATTTTGAGTGATAAGCAGAAAAAACAACAGTACGATATGCATGGTGATTCTATGTTTGGTGGGCAAAATTTCCATGATTTTTCCCGTTCACATAGTGGAGCAGGTTCAGCTGATTTAGATGATATTTTAAGACAAATGTTTGCTGGTGGTGGAGGCTTCGGTGGTGGTGGAAGTCCATTTGGTAGCTCTTCAAGAGGTGGCTTTGGTGGTGGTAGTCCATTTGGTGGAGGGTTTGAACAACAAGCACCAAACCTTGATATTCAAACAAATGTAACTATACCTTTTGTTGTTTCTATACTTGGTGGTTCTCATTCTGTAACTGTTAATGGTGAGCGATTTGATATAAAAATTCCTGCTGGTGTAAACAGTGGTGAGAAGATGCGTGTTAAAGGTAAAGGTCATGCACAAGGTGGAGTGGCAGGAGATTTGTTTTTAAAGATAACAGTAGCTACTAATCCTGAGTATGAAAAAGATGGTAATGATCTTACTAAAAGTTTTGATATATCATTATATTCAGCATTGTTTGGTCAAAAAGTTGCAATTCAAACATTAGAAAAAGAGATAAAACTTAAACTTCCAAAAAATACAAAAAATGGACAAAGTTTCCGTGTTAAAGAGATGGGAGCGATGGATAGAAAAACTAAAACTCGTGGAAATCTTTACCTGAAAGCAAATATTATTTTGCCAAATGTTGATGAGTTAGATGAAGATTTAGTTAAGATGATGGAAGATAAACTTCCAAAGGAATAATAGATGCATCACCAATACGACGAACCAGTTTACCTTATAAGTGTAGTTGCTAAGATTTTAGATATACATCCACAAACTCTTAGACAGTATGAGAGAGAAAACTTAATCTCTCCTGCTAGGTCAAGTGGACGAATTAGAATGTATTCTCAAAGAGATATAGATAAGATAAAGCTTATTTTGCGTCTTACTCGTGAACTAGGTGTTAATCTTGCTGGTGTAGATATTATTTTAAGACTTAAAGAGAATGTTGATGAGATGGAAGATAATATTACAGAATTAAGACATGAACTTACAAAGGCTAATAATACTCATTCTGTCTCACCAAACAGAGCATTGGTAACTAAACGCTCTGTTTATGAGATGATAATTTTTGAGAATTAACTCTCTTTTAACCTTTTTATATCTGCCCCAACATTTTGAAGTTTTTCTTCTAACTTATCATATCCACGGTCAAGGTGGTAGATACGATGTATATCAGTTTCTCCATCTGCCACCATACCAGCTAAAACTAAAGCACTAGAAGCTCTTAAATCTGTAGCCATTACATCAGTTCCACTTAGTTTAGAGTTTCCATTTACCGTGGCTATATTTCCATTTAGTGTTATATCTGCACCCATTCTTTGAAGTTCACTAACATGCATAAATCTATTTTCAAAAAGTTTTTCTTCTATTATAGATACACCCTCAGCTTGAGTAGCTAATGCTAAAAATTGTGCTTGCATATCTGTCGGGAATGCAGGATACTCTTGAGTTGTTATTTTTACTGGTTTTATAACATTTGATGGGTGTATAGTTATAGTTTCTTTTTGAATATCAAATGTTGAACCCATCTCCTCAAGTTTAGCAATAACAGCTCCTAGATGAGTAGCATTTACATTTTTTAATGTTAACACTGATCTTGTTATAGCACCTGCACATAGATATGTTCCAGCTTCTATGCGGTCAGGAATTACAGAAAATTCATTAATATTTAGAAGTTTACTATTCGTACCGTGTATTGTTAAGATATCAGTACCGATGCCCTCTATCTTTACGCCACTATTATTTAGAACTTCACAAAGTTGTGCAACTTCAGGTTCACGAGCTGCATTTGTTATAACTGTTTTACCATCTGCTAAAGCTGCTGCCATGACAATATTAGCAGTTCCAGTTACTGTAATCTTATCAAAAATAATATCACATCCTTTTAGTCCATTTGGTGCAGTAGCCTCAACATAACCAGATTTTATAGCTATCTTTGCACCCATTTGTTCTAATGCTTTTAGATGCAAATCTATAGGTCTTTGTCCTATAGCACAACCACCAGGAAGTGATACTTCACAATGTCCAAATCTAGCTAATATAGGACCAAGTACAAGTATAGATGCACGCATAGTTTTAACAATGTCGTATTTTGCTTTTGTTTGTGTAAGTGTAGATGTATCAACTACAACCTTGTCATCATGAAATTCACAAGAAGCACCAAGATTTGAAAGTAGTTTCAAAAGAGTTTTTATATCTGCAACATTTGGTAGATTTTTTATGTTTACACTATTTTTAGCTAATATAGTCATAGCAATAAGTGGCAATGAAGCATTTTTAGCACCAGAAATCTCAATAGTACCTTTTAGTTTTTGGTTGCCTTGCGTTTGTAAATAATCCATAAATCTCTTTTGTTTTTGATATAAATTTTAAAAGTTTAGCATTATAGCAAATTATATGTTTGGATTATAAATTATTAAAAAATCTTTTTGATATAATTTTATAAAAGGTATTAAAAGATGTATAAATTTTATTTTTTATTATGGAGTAGATGGGCATTGCGTCTTACTGTTTGTAGTGTTGTTTTGGCAATTATATTATCTTTTTTAATAACTGCATCTATATATTTTATGAAGAGCAATGTAAATATAGATACAAATGTTTTAGTGGCATTGTTTGACATATTCAAATTTTGGTTTGTAATAGTATGGAATTTTACTCTTTTAATAGCATTATATAGAAGTTTAAAATATATCTTCAATAATTGCCTAAATGGTTATTCCTTTAAACTCTTAGAATGTAATAGTAGTAATATTATAGAGATAATAGGTTATGGTGATTTAACAAAAGTTTTTAGAAGGTGGCTTATGTTACTTATTTGGTTTGTTGGGTCAATAATGATAGTAGCTTTAATTTTAACAAATCTATTTACTTCATTTGAAAGTGTATTTGATTGGTTCAATATCTATTGGTTATATAGTTTTGTACTTATGTCTGGTTTTGTTTCATTTGTTTTGTTAGGTAGTAGATGCAAAAGAGTAAAGGTTATGAAAGGTATATGAACATTTGTTGTAAATCCATATTTATATTGCTAATACCATTTTTTCTGTTTGCTCATCCACATATTTTTGTTGATATAAGTGCTAAATATGATGCTAAAGAGCAACAGATATATATGCTATGGTTAATAGATGAAGCTTCCTCTGAATTAATAAAACTTGATTACGATACAAATAGAAATGACTATTTTGAACCACAAGAATTAAAAAAGTTTTTAGATGAAAAAAAAGGTTACGCTATGCTCTTTTATAGGAGTAATTTCTTCCTCCATCCTAAACGCGTAATCAAACATATTGACGCAACAATCATTGATGGGCGAGTGCAAATAACATTTGAGGCAGATTCATCTGTTTGTAACTTTATAGATATTTGGGATAATGATATTCTCTTCTCTTTTCATGTTAAAGATATTTTGAACATGACACATATAAAAGAGAGTGAAGGTTATTTTGGTGCTAGGCTTGAGTTAGAAAAAAGACTAAGATGAAAAATACTAAAGGTTGTGAGATGTTAATATTTTTAGATTTAGAGACTACTGGGTTAGATAGTTTTGACAAGATTTGTTCTATAGCTATAGTATCAGATGAAGAGACACATTATGATTTAGTAAATGAGGGTAAAAAAATACCACCATTAGCATCTAGTATTAATCATATAACAAATGAGATGATAAAAGATAAAGTCTCTTTAAAAGATTCTGATACATTTCAATATTTACAAAAAAACAATAATTCTAATATTGTATTAGTTGGTCATAATATAAAATTTGATTTACAAAAATTAAACGAAATAGGATTCTTCTTTGAGGGCAGAGTTATAGACACTCTAAGAGTTACAAAGCATCTTATAAAAGAGTGTGAATTTTTTTCTCTACAGTTTTTAAGATATGAACTTAGACTTTACAAACAAGAATCTCAAAATATAGTCCCACATCATGCACTAAGTGATGCATTAGTTGTGAAAAATTTATATCAATACTTAACAGATATAGCATCAATAGATGAGATGTGTGAACTTAGTTTAAAAAAAGTACTTATAGAAAAATTTAGTTTTGGAAAATATGCTGGAAAATATATAGAGGAAGTTTCTGTAAACGATAGAGGATATTTAGAATGGATGTTAGCTAATATTATGGATTTAGATGAAGATTTAAGGTATAGTATTGAATACAATATAGCAAGGTGATTAAAATGCATAAATTAGAGATTGATACACTTTTAAAAAATTTTAATATTAGTAAAAATGAGCTTGATTCTAGGGGGTTATTGAAGGAATTTTCCTCTTCACTCTCTTCTACCATAGTGGAAGAGTTTGTACAGAAATATCTTGTAACAAATTCAAACCTTTCAGTATATTTAGCTCATATTGATACAGCACGACTTCTGAAAAATATGAAAGAATTTATATCAATTATCTTTACTGCACCTGTTGATGAAGATTATATAGCAAAAATATATCATGTTAGTTCTATCCAATTTACTATAAAACTAGAACCTTCAAAAGTTAGTTATGGCTTTTATTGCATCGATGAAATTATAAATAAGTTAGCAGATATAAATGAAATTGTAAGAGAACATAAAATTATAATGTCTAAGATTCTACGATTTGTAGAGCATGTTATGAATGATGGTTATTATACAGAAAGAGAGAAAGAGTATCAAAAGTCTATAGATAAACTTCAAGGTTTTAGTATTGAAAATGAATTGTATATAGGCTTAAATATACATAAACTTAATTTAGAAAAACTACAACTAGTCGTTAGTTCAAGTAAAAATAATAATTTATTAGAAGAGATAAATGAGCTTAGTTCTAATTGTAAATTTGGTAAATTTTTAAATACTTTAAAATTTGATAAGAAGTACAACAAGCTTTTAGAATTTGACTTACAAAAAGTTATAGAATTACACGATTCATGGCATATAGAGTTTGTGAAATTGAAAAATATTATTATAAACAATGAAGAGGGTGATGTTGATACTTTAATCAACTACATTGAACGATTAACTGAACAAATTAATCAAATAATAGAATGTGTCTTAAATAAATCTTTAGATGATGGAAAAATTGCTTTAGATTCTGGAATTAGATCTATGAAGAAAATGACAAATATGTTAAGCACAAAAAAAACATCTAGAGATTTTGATAAAACGCTAGAGGGTTTATCTAGGGATGTTTTTAGTAATTTTTCATGGGCAATTGAAGATTTTAAAATTGTTTATGATAAACAATTAGATGATGATTTTGATATTATTAATACTATAAGATATGAATCTAAAAATGCAAATATTGGGATTAAGTTAAAAAAAGAATACACATCAAAATATATTCAAGAGATGATAAATATGCTCTTAGAGGTTTTAGAATTACATTTTATTATAAAAGATAGGGAAGAATCTCTTCTTGCATTTGCAGATAAATCTCAAAGTGCAAATAAAGCTAAAGATGTTTTCTTAGCAAATATGAGTCATGAACTTCGTACACCACTAAATGCAGTTAATGGTTTTTCTCAAATTTTAATGAAGAAAAAAGATGTACCTAAATCTGTGAAACTATATATAGAAAAGATAAATATGGCGGGTAAAAATTTATTGGATTTAGTTAATACTATACTAGATTTTGCAAAATTAGAAGCTGGAAAGATGCAGTTTACTCCTAAGTTAAGTAATATTTCTAATGTTTTAAGTGAGGTTAATACTCTTATTGAACCTTTAGCACTAAAGAAAAATATTAATTATCATATGGCTAAGATTGTTTCTTTAAATCTATTTATTGATACTAAATTATTTAAACAAGTTTTAATAAATCTTTTAACTAATGGTATTAAATTTACTAACAATGGTGGCAAAGTGGAAGTTAGTTTAGAATTTAATTATGATAAACATGTATATATATTTACAATTAAAGATAATGGTATAGGTATCTCTAAAGAGGGGATAGCTAAGTTATTTCAACCATTTTCACAAGTAGATGATTCATATAAAAAACAGGAACAAGGTACAGGTCTTGGACTGATGATAAGTAAAAAAATCATAGAAGATCTTCATAAAGGAAAAATATGGGTAGAATCAACTGAAGGTAAAGGTAGTTCTTTTTATATAGAGTTACCAACACCTATGATTCAGTCTAAAACTTATATAGTAAATGAAGCACCAGCTAGTGCTAAAAATATATTAATAGCTGAAGATTCTCCAGAGTATCAAAATATTTTAATAGAAAATTTAAAAGAAACTCATAATATAACTATTACCGATAGTGTAAATAAAGTCAAAAACTTAATAAAACGAAATAAATATGATTATTTGATTTTAGATTTCTTTTTATTAGATGGTATTAGCTCAGAGATACTAGAATTTATGGAGGATGAAGATATAAATATTCAAACTATAGTTATGTCAGCAGAAGATGAAATACATATATCTTCATCTTTGGCAGGTTTTAGCAATCTTGAGGGTATTATGAATAAAACAAATATTGAAGCTATATGTAATATGCTTATAAGTGGAATATATGATGATATGTCTTAGTTTTGACGAATCTTCTTAGCTTCCTCAAAATAAGTATGTCCTAGATATATTATAAAAAATACAGAAGCAAAAAATATAACAAATGGTATGAGTGATAAGATGTATAAAAAGGCAGTTTTTAATTTTATATTAGTTGAGTTAAAAAACTTTATTTTTTTATTTTCTTCTCTTGTGCATATTGTTGATGCAATATCATATGTTAACATCTTATGGAAAAAATAATATAGTGGAAAGTTAAATGCTATTATATTTACAAGTGGTATAAAATAAAGAGGAAAGAATAAAAAAAACATCACTAACATAAAAAATGCCCATTTAAGCATTAAAAATAAAGCCTCAGCAATATTTGAATGACCAATAATCTCTACATCTTGATAATGACGAAACTGTAACTCTTTTATTATGATAGGTGTAAGAAAACCTATAACTAACAATGCTACAAAGATAGAGATATATAGCATGAAAAATCCACCAATAGCATAGACTAAAAAAGAGGCTATCCAAGAAGTTATGGCATAATTCATTAAAAACTGAATAATTGCACTTCCCTCAAGATTTGCTTGAAAACTTTCAGTATGTGGGATGCCATTTTCAATAGTTGTTTGTGTTGTAGATATATCCATACTGCCCATCTCTTCTAGCCCCATACCAGCTAAAAAGAAAAAGAGTGTATATATTATAATCATACTTACAAAAAATGGTAGTATTGAGTATTTAAGCATTTTAGCTGTTAATAGGTCTTTTATACTGAGTAAGAATAGATTTTTTTCGTTCATTTTCAGCCTTTTATTATATCTTTAGCACAAATATATCCACTAGCCCATGCCCATGCAAAATTATATCCGCCACGGCGACCGAGTACATCTAAAACTTCTCCACAAAAATAAAGATTTTTTTTCTTTTGTGATTCCATAGTTTTTGGATTTATCTCTAGTGTATCTACACCGCCACCTGCAACTTCTGCATGGCGAAAACCATGAGTATCTTTTACTTCAAATCTCCAGTTACATATATGATTTGCAATTTTTTTACTAAGTTTTGTATGAATATCTTTTGCTTTTGTAGTGTTTAAAATATTTAAGTCTTCTAAAATACCATTTGCAATTTTTATAGGGATTACTCCTGATAAAATATCTAGTATGTTAAAATCTGGCATATTTTTATTAAGATTCATTATGTGTGATGATAATTTTTGCATATTAAAATTTGGAAGTAGATTTATAGATATATCTACAGCTTCATAGTTCATTATAGCTACACTTGCTCGTTGAGATATGTCTAGTATTGCAAATCCTGAAACACCATAAGCTGTAAATAAAACATCACCTTTTACACTTATATCTTTTTGTCTGTTTAGTAAAAGTGTAACTTCAGCATCAACTTTAGCCCCAGCCATTTTTGGTGCTATTTTTGAGTTTAGTTCAAACTGTACTAAAGATGGGTAAGTTGGGATGATGTTATGTCCAAACTCTTTGGCAAACTTCAAACCATCATCATTTCCACCTAGATGCGACCCAGCTGATGAACCAGTAGCTATAACAACTTTGTCATAAGTTTTAAACATCTCTTTTGCGTTTTCTATCTTTGCATCTGTATGGATATTTACACCAAGATTTAGTGCATAGTTAGTAAGTATAGATACTACTGATTTTGCTTCATTGCTAAGGGGGTAGCATCTACCGTCCTCTTTTATATCTAGTAGTAGTCCAAGAGATTCTATAAACTTTTTAAACTCATTAAACCCAAACTCTTTTAGTGCTGATTCTACAAAGGTAGGATTATCTGAAAAATAATCATTCTTAGATATATTTTTGTTAGTGATATTGCATCTGCCATTGCCTGAGACTAAAATCTTTTTACCGACCTTAGAATTTTGCTCATAAATATCTACTGCACAAGAGTTCTTTGCACAAAAGATAGCACACAAAAGTCCAGATGCTCCACCACCTATAATTGCTATTTTCAAAATGTTAAAACCTTTAATGGTGTTCCAAATTTTGGGTCTTTCAACGCTCCAAAAAGTCGGCGAATATGTCGATTTTTACCCTCGTCAATCTTTACTCTGAGTTTTGTTTTTGCACCACCAGTACCTACTTTTTCCACATCAAGAGCTTTTAGTATATCACCTCTATTTTCTACGCCTTTCATAGCTGACTCAATATGTTCATTTGTTACATGACCCCTAACCCAAATTTCGTATATTTTAATACAATTTCCAGGTTTGGTTAAGGCATTCCCAATTTTACCATTTATTGTGAATAATAAAAGCCCCTTAGATTCTAAATCAAGGCGTCCAATTGGCATCCATCCGTCATTAAAGACCCAATCTGGTAAAAGATCATAAACTGTTTTTCGCCCAAGTTCATCAGATCTTGTAACTACATACCCTTTAGGCTTATTGAGTGCTAACAGTTTTGTTGAATCGTTTGTTGTTTTATTCATTTGGTTTATTCCTTAGGCGTTAGAGCGATATTATTTTAGCACCAAATCCACCAAGATGTTGAGGTGCATCTTCAAATTTTCTTACTCTAGGATGTGCTATTAGGAAGTTTTTAACAGCATAAGATAGTTTACCTGTTCCAATACCGTGATACACTATAACTTCATCCCACCCATTTAGTAAGGCATCTGAGAGGAACTTATCTAAAACTTCACAAGCTTCATCTGCACGCATCCCATGAAGGTCACATTTTAAACCTGATTTTTTCTCTACACTTACTTTTACATTAGTTTGTGATTTTGGTTTTACAATTTTTGTATGTTTTAGATGTGAAGTTTTTACTCTTACTTTTAGTCCATCCATCTCTATAGTCGCTTCTTTTTCACCTTTCATAGAGATGATTTTACCTTTTTGAGAGTGGTATTTCACAGTATCACCTACATAAAATTTAGCATCTTGTATATGCTCTTTTTTCTCTTGTTTTGGGAGTTTTTTATTTGCTTTATTCATAGCACGGTGGATAGCTTTTGTATCACCAGCTTTTGCAGCAGTTTTTGCCTCAGATATAGCTACATCATAACTTCTTTTTAGTGCTTCTTTTTGTTCATCTAGCTCTTTGAAAAGTTCATCTCTTTGCTCTTTTAACTCTAACTCTTTAAGTCTGATTTTCTCTAATTTATCATCTACAACTTTATGTTTTTGTTTTAGTTCTCTTTCAAGTTGAGAGCCTCTCTCTATGAGAAGATTTAGTTTTTCAGAGTTATCGCCATATACGACTTTGGCTTCATCTACTATTTTATTAGCTATACCATAACGACTTGCAGTTTCAAAAGCGTAACTTTTTCCAATGATACCATGCATAAACTCATAAGTTGGCATCCTAGCTTCTTCATCATATATAGCAGCCATAAGCTCAACATCATCACGATCAGCCATAAGAGATGCTAGTCGCTTGTGGTGTGTAGTTACTACAACTTTTTGCCCTTTTTTTATCAAGTCATCAAGTATCACTTTAAATAGAGCTGCTGCTTCGTCACTATCGGTTCCTAACTCTATCTCATCTACACCTACAAGTGCAGAGTTATGTTTAAATATTTGTGAAAATTCCTGCATACGACCAGCAAAAGTAGATATATCATTTTTAACATTTTGAGGGTCATCTATGATAGATAATATACTTTTAAATGAACCTATATGGCTTTTATGTTCATTTAATTTCATAGGTATAATATATTTTGCCATAAATGCAGATGCAAGTATTGACTTTAAAAGCATAGTTTTACCACCCGCATTTACACCAGTTACCATAAGTATATTTTTTGAAAAATCTACATGGATAGGTTTTGCTTTGTGTAGGGCTGGGTGGATGAAACTATCTAAAACTATCTTAGAATCTTTTTTAGATTTTATAAGTTTTAGATTAGAACTTTTTGCAAATATAACTCTAGCTTGATAGTTATCAAATTTTGTAAACTCTTTATCTATGAAGTTTATAAATGGTTGAATCTCTGCAAGTTTAGAAGAAAACTCTTTAGCATAGGAGTAAAAGATGCTTTCTCTCTCTTGGTTGATGAAGCGGATTTTTTCTTTAGACTTTAGGATGCTATCTGGTGATACATAAAAACCACCACCACTACTACGACCAACTACAGCACCTTTTAAAACATGGTTAAATCCACCACGAACTAAAAGACACTCTTCATCATTTACAAGGTGGATTTGAGTATCTATAAGGTATGGTGATATTTTTGAAGTTGAAGTAAGCCTCTTCATAGATGCACTCATATCATTTTTATGCTCTTTTATCCTTTGTGAAAGGGAGTAAAGTGTTTCATCTTTATCCTCAGCAAATGAACCATCAGCATTAAAAAACTCTTCTATCTCTATAAATCTATCATCTATGATAAACTTATCCATCCACGCACCAATAAGTCCATCTACCTCTTTATTTTTAAAGTAACGGAAGTATCTTACAACTTTTATAACTTCAAAAATTTGTTCAAAGTTTAAAACGCCATGTTTTTTTAAATACATTTTTATTGTAGTAAAGTCACTAACTTTAGGTGGTGCTTTAAATTCTAACTTATCAAGTGCTTTTATATATTTAAAATGAAGTTCTTGGTCACCCTCTATATATAAAGATGATTCACGAGAAAAAAAACTGCTAAAAGCAGATATATGTTCTACGAGGTCTAATTGTTTTATAAGTAGGTTTAGTTTTGTTGTTTTGTCTGTTTTCATATCTCAATATCTAATGTTATTTTTATTTGTTTGGTTTTAACCCATCCGTTTCATCTATTATCTCTACTTCA
>JAYEHQ010000066.1:13679-24761 GCA_034659595.1 Campylobacterota bacterium | reverse complement strand
ACGAGGTCTAATTGTTTTATAAGTAGGTTTAGTTTTGTTGTTTTGTCTGTTTTCATATCTCAATATCTAATGTTATTTTTATTTGTTTGGTTTTAACCCATCCGTTTCATCTATTATCTCTACTTCATTTTTTGAAAAATGATTTAATAACCAAGTGAATTTTTCATAAATATTGTCTTCAATTTTTAAAGTCACTGTTTGCATAATAATCCTTTCTTATTTTATTTTACCATAATATGGATTTTTTGAATAAATACATATTAGATTTTTTGCTAGTCATTTATCTCAAAAAGTATAAAATAAGTTTGTTGAAGTATATTGTTATTATCATCACTTACCATTAAGAAGAGGTTCTTTTTAATCTTAGTAAGCCCCTCATAATTATCTACAAATTTATCTGCTTTAGCATCTAATACTTTTAAGGTTTCTTTTTTACATATATTTGATTTACATTTATCAATATAAACTTTACTTAAAGTTATTTTTCTACCATTTGTTAATAAGTTGAAATCTCTTTCTATTACCAATATAGTATTATTTTTTAAATACTCTAAAGCTGTAATCTTTCCAGATGCTTTGAAACTAAATATTTGTTTTTTAGTATAAAGTTTGTGTATATCTTCATCTTTGAGAGGTTTTTCAGGAGCAGTTATAAAGCCATATTTTTTAGAGTAAGTTAAAGCTTCAAGTGCTTTGTTTTTGGATTTATAATTATCTATATCTCTTAGTATTTTCGGGATTTTTATTTTTTTTATTTTTTGACCATTTAGTGAATGTTTTTCAATTCTAGGGACACCTTCAAAAGATATATATAGTGCTTTGCTTAGATAAATTAACCCCTCAGAGTCTCTCTTTTTCTTTTTTAGTTTTTTACCATTTTTATCTGTAAGTTTGATGCTTTTTAAATATTGTATATCTTCTATCTTTTCATCTTTTAAGATTAGATTAAAGTGATGTAAAACACCATAATCACTCAACGCAAAAAGAGTTTTACCATCATAAGCTAAAGCAGATAGTTCACTTATAGTATTAGAATCATATTTATAAACATCTTTTATAACTAGTTTTGCATCTATAATATTTACAAATAAAAAAAAGAGTAATAAAAATTTCATTATTCTTTTTTATACTCTAAATCACCAGCTACTGCTTCTTTATCATTTATAATTTTTTCAATTTGTCTTTTAACTTTAGGATAGTTGTATTGTTCTTTAAAACCTTGAATCCTTCCACCTGCTGCATTTGGATGCCCACCACCATTTGCCCACTCTTTTGATATTTGAGAAACACTTACTTTATTGTTTGCTCTTAGGCTCATTGTACCTCTTGAACTAACATCTACAATAAAGTCATATTCTGGGAATGTTATTAAAAAGCCATTTCCAATTATAGAGGTATTACCAATTCCATAGCTTAAAAAGCCCCTGTAACCTTTATAGTAAATAGTATGTGTTCGTTTTAGCTCACCCAATAATTTCACTATATATTTTGTAGCTAAATTATCTAAAGTATCATTTTTATCTTCTTGAAAAAACTTTTTTTTGAGTAAATGTATATTTTCATCTAAAAGTACATTTGCATTTTCTTCATTTATATATTTTACACAATTTTCTAATAGTGAAAGTTTATAGTTTGAGTCTTCGTTTGCAAACATTACGCGACTCAATTCTCTTGTTTCATTTACAAGACGCATACATACTTTTCCATATTCAAAATTGAATTTTTCTTCTTGTTTCCATAAATCTACAGCATTTACAACATCTACAAATTTTTCCATCCACAAAGGTTCATTAAATTCAAAGTTTTCTTTTACATAGTCATAAGTTATTTTTGTAGCACATCTTGATTCATCAAGAAAATACCATTTATATTTATTTGCACTATCTTTACCACTGCCATGATGATCAAGAAGTACTATTTTAGTTGTTTTTTTAGATTCATTTAGTTTTTTTACTTCATGATTAAACCATTTTGATTCATCAGCAGTTAGGTTTAAGTCAGTTATCAATACAAGAGCATCATTTTTTGATTTGTTAATATTTTCTAAAATTTGGTCAAGTTTTGCTTTTACTTCAGCTCCATAATTAGCATTGTAGTTAAATACAGTATATGGTGTGAATTTCATAATTAGTTGGCAACTATAACCATCTAAGTCTATGTGTGATAAGTGATGAACTGTTGTATTTTTCATGTATTGTTTTTTTCCTTTTTTATTACCTAATATTATTCATTATAATGGGTAAAGCCCATTACGAGGTTTATTATGAAGTTATAGATACTGAACCCATAACTTCAAATGTTGCACTTGAATCAATCTCGGCATGAGATAATACCACCATATCAAGTGAAAATCTTTCAAAAATTTCAGCGACACTTCTTCTTAGAGTAGGATCAACTATGATTACTACAGGTGATACACCTTTTTGAAGTAGTTCTGTTGCTTTTTTACTAGCTGCATCTATGAGTTGGTTTATCTCCCCAACATTTAGCATTAAGTTTCTAACTCCATCTTTCTCTTGTGACTTTTCTAGTAACAGTTGCTCAGAATTTGTATCAAATGTTAAGAGTCTTATAACTCCATCTTCACTTGCATACATCTGAGTTATGATACGAGATAGTTTAGAACGGACTTGTTCTGTAATTATATCTACATTTTTCGTGTATTCTGCTATATCTGCTATAGTTTCTAATATAGTAAGCATATCTTTTAAAGGTATTTTTTCATGTAGTAGTGATTTGAAGATTCTTTGTACTAATCCAATAGAAGCAACTTTTAAAACATCATCTACAATAACAGGGAAATCACCTTTGATTTTATCTACTAGAGTATTAACCTCTTGACGAGTAAGTAAATCTTCAGCATTTTTCTTGACAAGCTCACTCATATGTGTTGAGATTACAGTAGCTGGGTCAACGACTGTATAACCGTTTATGATAGCATCTTCTTTTTGTTCTGGATTTATCCATATAGCATCAAGACCAAATGCAGGTTCTTTTGTAACTTGACCATCAATCTCACCTGTAGCCATCCCACTATCCATAGCTAAAAATTTATCTGGCATGATTGAACCCTCACCCACAGAGATACCTTTTAAAAGTATTTGGTACTGTTCTGGTCCAAGATGTAAGTTATCTCTTATACGAACTTGAGGCATTAAAAATCCAAAATCACTAGCTATTTTTCTTCTCATAGATCGGATTCTCTCTAGTAAATCCCCACCTTGTGAACTATCAGCAAGACGGATAAGTTGGTATCCTAAGGTTAGTTCTAGCATCTCAACTTTTAGTATATCTTCGAGTGCTTTTTCCTCCTCTTTTGCTATCTCTTCTGGAGATTTTGTTGGTGGTTGAATAGGTTGTCCACTAGCATCTTGTTTTAAAGGTTCACCATCAGGTCCTTTAACAGGTTTACCATCTTTGTCTTTTGGTATTAATTCTTTTGCTACATCAAGGATAGTAAATTCACCTTTTTCAAATTTATACATTGCCCATCCAAGACTAGCAAATAAAATCCCTACAAATCCCATAGAAGCTGTTGGAAGACCTGGTACTAAAGCAAACATAATCATAATAGAACCAACTATTATCATTACTTTTGCATTACCCATAAGCTGGTTAATAGTACCCTCTGCAAAGTTATCACCATCACTAGATGAACGAGTTATCATGATACCTGTGGCTGTAGAGATTATAAGTGCAGGAATCTGACCAACCAAACCATCACCAATAGTTAAAAGTGTAAATGTTGAAGCACTATCGCTAACTGTCATGTCATTTTGAAAAACACCAATAAGAAATCCACCAATAATATTAATAAGTGTGATTATAATACCAGCAACTGCATCACCTTTTACAAACTTAGACGAACCATCCATAGCTCCATAAAAGTTTGCATCTTGAAGAATCTCTGCACGGCGTTGTTTAGCCTCTGCATCGTCAATAAGTCCAGCATTTAAGTCAGCATCTACCGCCATCTGTTTACCTGGCATCGAGTCTAGTGTAAATCTAGCCGCAACCTCTGCAACTCTTCCTGAACCTTTTGTAATAACCATAAAGTTAATAAGCACTAAAATAGAAAAAATAATAATACCTAGAACAAAATTACCACCAACAACAAAGTCACCAAAACTGGTAATGATGCTACTTACGGCATCTGGACCCTCATATCCATGACTTAAAATCATCCTTGTTGTGGCTATATTTAAGGAGAGCCGAAATAGGGTCAAAATAAGTATGATGGTTGGAAAAGTTGTTAAATCGGTTGGTTTAGGTATATAAAGAGATATAAGTAAAATTAAAACTGCTAAAGCCATAGATATTGTTAAAAAAACATCTAATAAAGCAGATGGTAATGGGACGATGATAATAGCCAAAATCATCATAACAAATATAACAACACTTAAGTCTTTTTGTCCTATAAGGAAATTAAGAGCAGTCCCTGCTTGTTGTTTAGCAGTTAGTTTTCTTGCCAAGATTTACTCTTCTATAATATCTGCTAAGGATAAATCAGCTAAAAAAACATCAATCTTAATTTGAAGTTTATTTAGAAAAGGCCATATTGAACAGCTATCTGCTTTATTTGAAGGACACTCATCTATAGAAGGGGAACACTCAAAAACAGCTGGGGCTTTCCCCTCGACAGAAGCAATAACATTTAGCATACTAATCTCTTTAGTATTTTTTGCTAAAGCAAAACCACCGTTTGCACCTTTGAAAGATTTAAGAATGTTATTTTTTGCAAGTGATTGTAATATTTTAGCTAAGAAACTTTTTGATATATTTAGTTTAGATGATAGTTTCTCACTTCCCATAGGTTCTTGAGTTTTAGATAAAATTATAAGGGAAAGAATTGCATATTCACTAGCTTTTGTTATTAACATTGTTGTTCTTTTGTTTAATTTATAGTCATTATAGCAAATTTAAGATATAATTCCACTTCAACTTTTTTAGCAACTAGCTGAGAGTTAGATTAATATACCCATCAGGAGGCTATTATGGCTTTAGATCAGGCGAAAAAACAAGAGATTATTTCTAAGTACGGTCGTACAGAAAATGACACAGGTTCAAGTGAAGTTCAAATTGCACTTTTAACATCAAGAATTGCAGAATTAACTGAACACTTAAAAGTTTTCAAAAAAGATCACGCTTCAAGACTTGGACTACTTAAATTAGTTGGTCAAAGAAAAAGATTAATGAAATATTTCAAAAGAAAAGATAAAGAAGCATACAGTAAACTTCTTGCTGACTTAGGTGTTAGAGATAACATCTAGTTTATTCTTTTATTTTAGATAGAGATTTTATAAAAAATCTCTATCGCTCTTTCATTTACTAAATGACCTAATATAACTTTCAACTATTCTAAATCTTCAAAATCATAAATTCCACAAGCCACGGTCTTGTTCCATATTCGCCTACACGGTACGGCTAGTGACATGTTTTCCATAAACTGTTTCTTCCAGTTCTGTAAATTCTTTGGCAATATCTCATATTTGCTTGCTATCTCATTTAATGTTTGTTCACCCTCTAAAACCTCTAGAACTAATTTTGCTTTGAAGTCTGCTGGATATGTTTTTCTCTTAGTGCTCATCTGTTTTTCCCTCATTTTTTTGTTTTTATTCTATCATCTGGAATAAGAATTTTGTATTAAGTGGTTTGTTTTCGTGGGTACATTATATAATTGAAAAGTTTATAATTTACAGACCAATTGATATGGTAGAATTTAGAGATAATATTCCAAATAAAAATATTAATATTAATCAAGTGAAGTATCTAGACAAAATTTTTGAAATAATAGAAATGACAGAAGAATAAATAAAATATGATATAATACATCTATACATCACTACACAAAGGAATAAATTATGCATAGATTAAATTTAACCATAGATGAAGCACTATATGAACAAGCAAGAGCATTTAGTTTTATAGAAAAAAAATCAATTTCTCAAATGATTAGAGAGAGTCTAAGTGAATATATTTCAAAAAATAATAAAACAAAAGAACAAGCTGATTTAATACTTCAAGCAGATGATGAAAAAGAACTTTTATCAATATTGGCAAATGAAAAATTTACTTCAAGTGATGATTTTAAAAGTAAATTTAATTTATGAAAATATCATACTCTAAAACCTTTGAAAAAAAGTTTTCAAAATATGATAGAAAACTTCAAGAGAAAATATTTACTGCAATTCAGAACTTACCTAATGGAGATATTAAACGATTAACAGGTAATGATATACCTCCAATTTATAGAATAAGAGTATCAAAATATAGAATTTTATTTTATATGGATGAGGAAGAAATACAAATATTAAAAGTTGATAGCAGAGGTGATATTTAGACTGTTTAACAAAACCTTGGAACTAATAAATTTTCTATGAAAATTTACAGTTCAAGCCAACCGTTTTATACACAAAGGAACACACAAATAAAATGAATTTAAAATGTACAAAAAAACTATTGGATATGCTAAAAATTAAGAATCCAAATAATTTGAAAACATCAAATACAAATGAAGATATTGAAAATTGGCATTGCAATATAATTGATTTCGGCAAGATATATGGAGTGTTGATTACAAATGATGCAACATTGTTTTCATTTTATTTGTACGGTTTTGAAAAAAATGATTTTAAAGATTTTTCCGAAATCATAAAACAAAGTATTTTTAAAATTATACTAGGTTCAGGATTTGAACAAAAGAAATTTGAAATTATTTTAGAAACTATGGAAAATATAAAATTTTCCAAAACTAATGATAGAAAAGTATTAGCTTCAATGAATCAAATGTTGCCGTATATTTACAATAGTATAGAGAAAGACTTACTTGAAATTAATATTGGATTAAATAATATAATACAAAATAAATTAGACTTAAAAAGACCAAGAAAACAATTTGAACTTTTACTGAAAAAGTGTATATAGCAAAGCATGTTAAAAAACAAATTTCAATTCGTATTGAAACAGATACAATTGATTATTTTAAAGACTTAGCGAAAGAAACTGGCATATCATATCAAAACTTGATTAACTCATGTCTGACTGAGTGTGCTCATAAACATGTAAAACCTGAATTAAAATGGGCTTAACTAAATCATAGGAGCGAATAAGTAGCCTTGCGGCAACTTATCCACTCTATTCAATCGTTAAATATCTATACAAATTTTATCTATTATAAGTTTTAGTGTAAGAAGTGACGAGTTTGTGAGAAGTAAAGAGCCATACCAAACTCATTTGCAGCTTCTATGATTTCATCATCACGGATGCTTCCACCTGGTTCTATTACACATTTTACACCGGCTGCTGCTGCTGCATCTATAGAGTCACGGAATGGGAAAAATGCTTCTGATGCAAGAACTGAGCCAGTAACATCAAGTTCCATCTCCTCAGCTTTTTTCAATGCACATCTAGCAGCATCTACACGGCTAGTCATACCCATACCAACAGCTACCATGGCAGAGTTTTTAACATAAACTACACAGTTAGATTTAGTAAGAGATGCTACTTTATATGCTATCTCCATATCTTTTTGTTCTTGGCTTGTAGCTTCTCTACTTGTTTTTAAGATAGAGTTCTTAACTTCATCTTCACCAACTTTATCTGCATCTTGATACACAAAACCACCATCTATATGCTTAAAGCTATGAGGGTCATTTGAAAGAACTAACTTATCAGAACCCATCTCAAAAAGTTTGATTCTTTTTTTCTTAGAAAATACTTCTTGAGCTTCTGCTGTAATACGACCAGCGATAACAACTTCTAAAAATATCTCATTCATCTTCTGGGCTAACTCTTTATCTACAGTACCATTAACAGCTACAACACCACCAAATGCAGAAACTGGGTCACATCTAAGTGCCTCAGTATAAGCTTCTAAAAGTGTATCTTTTATAGCAAAACCACAAGGGTTACCATGTTTAGATATACAGATAGCATTCTCATCACCAAAAGCAGATGCAATTTTAACAGCACCACTTAAGTCATTTAGATTGTTAAAACTTGCTTCACCCTTTAGAGTTGTGAAGTTGTTTGTAAAATGATTGTCAAACTCATACAATGCACCTTTTTGATGTGGATTTTCACCATATCTAGTTGCCATTACTTTATTTCCAATTATGAATTGTTTCTCTCCGAATCCACCATTAAATCGTTTATTCATATAGTTAGCTATCATACCATCATACGCAGCTGTATGCTCATACGCTTTTATCATTAAATCACGACGAAACTCTACTGTATTTGTATCTTCTTCTATCGCACGAACTATAGGCTCATAATCATCAACATCAGTAACAATCATTACACTATCAAAGTTTTTAGCAGCTGAACGAACCATAGCTGGTCCACCGATGTCTATATTTTCGATGATGTCATCAAAATTATCAGTTTTCTCGATTGTCGCTTTAAAAGGGTAAAGATTTACACACACTAAATCAATAGCTTCTACACCTAATTCTTTTGCTTGGTCAAGATGTGATTGCTTATCACGACGGTGTAAAATACCACCATGAACAAAAGGATTTAAAGTCTTAACACGCCCCTCAAAACACTCAGGAAATTTTGTAACTTCATCTATCTCAATAGCTTCTACACCATTTTCTTTTAGAAGTTTAAATGTACCACCAGTTGAGATGATTTGATACTTATTTTTAACTAAAGATTTACAAAACTCTACTATACCGCTTTTATCGCTAACACTTACTAATGCTCTTTTTTTCATAAAAGTAAATTCCTTGAAAAATTATTTTTGAAATTTTATCTAAATAGAGTTTAGATGATGGTAAACTAAATAAATTTAATTATGGATACTTAAATGAAAAATATAGCAATTTTATGTTCAGGTGGTGATGTTTCTGGTATGAATCCAGCTTTAAAACATTTTGTGGAATATTCCATACAAAAAGGCTTAGTGCCGTATTTTATTTATGATGGATTTAAGGGGCTAATAGATAATAATATTAAAAAAGCAACTTATCAAGATGTATCTGGGATTATAAATCGTGGTGGGACTATCATACGAAGTGCTAGAAGTAAAAGATTTTTAGAAAAAAAGTATAGAAAAATAGCAAAACAGAATCTTGATGCATTAAAGATTAAAATGCTAGTTGTATTGGGTGGAGATGGTTCTTTTCGTGGCTTAAATATTTTTTATAAAGAGTTTGGAATAAAATTTTCAGCAATACCATCTACTATTGATAATGATATTTTTGGTACTGAATATTCTCTTGGTGTAGATAGTGCATTAAATATCATTAAAACCTCCATAGATGCTATTCGTGATACCGCTTCATCATTTAAAAGAGCTTTTGTAATTGAAACAATGGGTAGAGATTGCGGATATTTAGCTTTAGTTTCGCATCTTACATCTGGGTCTGAACTTTGTCTTATCCCTGAAAAAGAGTATGACTTAAACTCCTTAGAAACTAAATTTAAAGAACAACTTAAAAATGGAAGAAAATATTTTATAGCTATTGTTAGTGAAGGGATAAAACAAGATTCTAATGAGATAGCTAAATGGTTTGAAGAAAAGATAGGGATTGAAGCAAGAGTGACTGTTTTAGGACATATCCAAAGAGGTGGTAATCCAAGTATATACGATAGACTTATGGCTTACAAATTTGTAAACCATGCTATAGATTCTCTACTTTATAACAATAATGAAAGTATTATTTGCTATACAAAAAAAGGTTTTATCCATAAAAGTATAGATGAAGTTATAAATAATCCATATAAACTAGATGAAGAGTTAATCTCATTTTTATAATTTGGATTAAACTTTATACTCTTTAATATACTTTTCAAACTCACATACAGATAATGGTTTAGAATAATAATACCCTTGAATAATATCACATTCTAATTTTTGAAGATACTTTTGTTGAATTTCAGACTCAACACCTTCTGCTATTATCTTAATTTCTAATGCTTTAGCCATATTTATAATCGTATCAACAAAATGAGCTTCATCTGTATCTATAACAATTTTATCTATAAAACTTTTATCAATTTTTATAGACTCTATATTTACTTCATTTAAGTATGTTATAGATGAATAACCAGTACCAAAATCATCAAGATGAAAATTAAATCCTTTTTCTACTAAATCGTTAAGAACTTTAACGCTTCTATCTTTATATGTTAAAAGTTCATACTCTGTTATTTCAAAAGAGAAGCGTTTTAAATCAATATTTAATCTTGATATTAGTTTTATCATATCATCATAAAAACTAGACATCATTATATGTTTTACAGATAAATTCACCGATACAGAGATGTCAATACCTTTTTTTAACCAGTTCTTTTGTTCTTTTGAAGCTTTTATAATTACCCATTCTCCAAACTCTTTTGTCATATACCCATTTTCAATTATATCTATAAAATAAAATGGTGATACAAACCCTTTTTCTGGGTGATTCCATCTAACTAATGCTTCTACAGATATTACACTATTTGTTTTAACATCTATTTGAGGCTGATAATAAAGTTCAAACTGATTAAACTCTAGTGCCTCTTTGATTTGAGGTTCTATCTCATACTGCCGTTGCATTTTTATAGCTAATTTATTTTCAAAAAAGCTGTATTGAGCTTTTCCTTGAACTTTAGAATGATACATCGCAATATCTGCATTTTTAATAAGATCAGAAACACTTTTTGCATCATTTGGATAACTTGAAATTCCTATACTTACATTTGTAGAATGTTGAATTTTCCCTATTCGTATAGGTTTTTTAAAACTTTCTCCAATACGATTGAAAATAGTAATAAGTTTGGAATAATGAGATAGGTTATCAAATACAATTATAAATTCATCACCACCAAAACGACCTAACACATCAAAATCACGGATACAACTCTTTATACGCTTTACACATTCAATAAGTAAAAAAGATATAAATAAAATAATATACGAATACATATTATCTAATTTATATTCATTAGTTTGAAAATTGATATAGTTTTTTTGAAACTCTATCCAAATATCTTTTTCAGATAACTCCATCTCTTTTTCTATAAAAATAAGATTAGTATGGATATTATCTAACTCTTTTTGAGTAATATTTAATCCAAAAGATTCAATTTTAT
>JAYEHQ010000066.1:0-13579 GCA_034659595.1 Campylobacterota bacterium | reverse complement strand
TTTTTTTGAAACTCTATCCAAATATCTTTTTCAGATAACTCCATCTCTTTTTCTATAAAAATAAGATTAGTATGGATATTATCTAACTCTTTTTGAGTAATATTTAATCCAAAAGATTCAATTTTATTATATATATCTTCAATAAGAGGATTTAATTTTGCAACAAGTTTATCATTTTGGATATATTCCATATGTAGAAACCCTTGTCCAGCCTCTATATAATCAAGTGCATCATAAAACTTATCTTCATCCTTATCTGCGATTGACTGTGTTAATGAAATATAACCCTTTTGAAGCATAACTACTGCTCTAAAAGAAAAACGGATAGCATCTGTTCGCATCATAGTATTTTCAGATTCAGCTATACGCTTATGCAGATTATCTTGAGAGTATTGATAATACTGAAAAAATATACCAACTAAAACTATTAATAATACTAATATAAACCATTTTCTTTTAAACATAATTTTCTACTTAAATTCTATCTTTTTTATCATCCATATCCATTTAGAAATATTATCTTGATACTCTTTTTTCTTTGCGTCATAATCAAGAAATACAGTCATTAAAGGACCTTTTAATTTAATAGGAATATATCTTTTATTTAACTTTGTTGAGAGAAGTATAGGCATAGATAGCCAATCTTTTTTATCGATAGTAATTGCATAATCATCTATCGCTATAAGTTTTACAGCTACTACATCTTTTTTTGCATATTTTTCAACAAACTCATTAAATAGGATACCACCATATAAATCGATACGCTTTTCATATGGATTATATACTTTCTTTTCTATATATTTTATCTCCTAGCATTAGTATTTTTTTATTGTGAAACATAGGATTAACCTATAAAAGAAGCTGTTGAAATTTTATTACAACCAACCTCTATAAAGAGGTGGCTTATGAAATATTTAAAATAAATAGTTTTAAAAACTAATTAAATATCTCTCTCTATTACTCTTTGAAATGTATTGAAATAGTTATCTTTTAACTCTTCCTTAACCATCTCTACATCATTGATTTTGATACTCTCTCCACCAACTGTACCAATTTTCTCACAAGCCATTGTATCACTTAGCATTGCTTCAAAAGCTTCACAGTTTTCAGGTTTAACCTCTATGATAGCACGACTCATAGATTCGGCAAATATGTCACGCTCATCAGATACACTCATCTCAGTATCACATCCAAGACCAGAAGTAGCTACCATTTTAGCTAAAGCGATAGCTACACCACCACTAGATGCATCTTTTGCACATTCTAAAAGATGTTTTTTGTTAGCTTCGATAACTAAATCCCATAGTGCAAGTTCAGCTTTATAATCTATCTCTGGTAAAGTTCCAGCTACAGTATCACAAATCTCTTTCATATAAAGTGATCCACCAAACTCAGATTTGCTCTCACCTACTAAGTAAAGTGCATTACCCTCACCTTGAAATGATGACATAAGAACATTATTTTGGTCATCATTTACACCAACAGTAGCTATAGAAGGAGTTGGAAAAACTGATACACCGTTTGTTTCATTGTAAAGTGAAACATTTCCACCAATAACTGGAGTAGTAAGCTCAGCACAAGCTTCTTTAATCCCCTCACAAGCTTGACCAAACTGCCACATAACTTCTGGATTTTCAGGGTTACCAAAGTTAAGACAATCAGTAATAGCTAAAGGTCTAGCTCCACTCATAGCAACATTACGCCCAGCTTCAACAGTTGCAGCAGCTCCACCACCTTTAGGGTCTATATAACAGTAACGAACATTACAGTCACTACTCATAGCTAACGCTTTTCCGTTTTCTTTTACACGGATAACAGATGCATCTAACATACCACCATTTTTGATAGTGTTTGTTTGTACCATTGAATCATACTGAGTGTATATCCAAGATTTATCTACAACTTCCATAGATTTGATAAGTTTTTCAAATGCATCTTGATTTGAAACTTTATCAAAATCATTAATAGTTACAGATTTGATTTCATCTAAATAAGCTGGTTTAGTCATAGGACGATTTAATTCTGGTGCTTCTTCAGAAACTGGATCAACAGGAACTTCTGCACATTTCTCACTGTTCCAGAAAAGTTCCATATTTCCTGTATCTGTAACTTCACCAATTACAGCAGCATCTAAGTCCCACTTCTCAAATATATCTATAATAGTTTGTTCTGAACCTTTTTTAGCACATAAAAGCATACGCTCTTGAGATTCACTTAGCATAAAGTCGTAAGGAGTCATACCCTCTTCACGAGCAGGAACTTTATCAAGATGCATAGTCATACCACTTCCTGTTCTTCCAGCCATCTCAAACGAAGATGAAGTAAGACCAGCAGCACCCATATCTTGGATACCAACAACATGGTCAGTTTTAAAA
Organism: Campylobacterota bacterium; assembly: GCA_034659595.1. Classification (GTDB taxonomy): domain Bacteria; phylum Campylobacterota; class Campylobacteria; order Campylobacterales; family Sulfurimonadaceae; genus Sulfurimonas. The sequence continues at coordinate 11,204 of JAYEHQ010000066.1, read as the reverse complement.
AGTTCCATACAAGCTTCAAGTAAAAGTTTTTCAGTAAATGGATCACCAACTTGAACAGTTGGACGAAGAGATTTTGACTCCTCCGTAAAACTATCAGAACTCATAACAGCACCGCCTAGACCATCTCGTCCAGTTTTTGCACCAACATACATTACAGGATTGCCGATACCCTCAGCACGACCTAGAAAAATCTCATCTGATTTACAGATACCAAGGTTAAAAGCATTTACAAGAATGTTACCGTTATAACAATCATCGAAAGAAACTTCACCACCAATAGTTGGAACACCCATACAATTTCCATAACCACCGATACCCTCAGTTACACCACGAACTAAGTATCTTTGATGTGCTGATACTTTATCATCATTCATAACATTACCAAAACGAAGTGCATTAAGTGATGCTACAGGTCTAGCACCCATTGTAAATACATCACGCATAATCCCACCAACACCAGTAGCAGCACCTTGATAAGGTTCTATAAAACTTGGGTGATTATGTGATTCCATCTTAAATACAGCAGCATAACCATCGCCAATGTCAATTACACCAGCATTTTCACCTGGACCTTGTATAACCCATGGTGCTTTAGTAGGAAAACCTTTTAAGTGTACTTTTGAACTTTTATAAGAACAATGTTCACTCCACATAGCTGAAAAAACACCTAATTCTACTAAGTTTGGTTCACGACCTAAAATCTCTTTAATATGTTTGTAATCTTCTTGACTTAACTTATGGTTTGCTAATTGTGTATCTATATCTGCTAATTGTTGGCTCACTACTGAATCCTAAATTTGGTTTTTAAAAACGAATTATATCAAAAAGTTGGATTTTCATTCAACTTTTTCAAAATCTTCTATATATTTACTCAAAGAGATACTATCATCTATATTATCTATTCTCTCTTTTGTTTCTATAAAATCATCTAAATTATTAAGAAATAAATCAATTAATAAAGGATCAAAATGTTTACCTCTCTCTTCCTTAAATAATTTCAATATTTTTTCTAAAGGCCAAGCTCGTTTATATATTCTATCTGAACCTAATGCATCAAAAACATCAGCTATGGCAGTTATGCGTCCATATATATGAATATTTTCACCCTTTAAACCTCTAGGATAACCTTGTCCATCATATCTTTCATGATGCTCATACGCTACTATAGAAGCAACTTTAAAAATAGAACGCTCTGAATGTTTTAACATCCCATACCCTATCTCTGAATGAGCTTTCATTATTTCAAACTCTTTATCTGTAAATCTTCCAGGCTTATTTAAAACATGATCTGGAATCCCTATTTTACCTATATCATGCATAGGTGATGCATTTTTTAACAGTAATGATTCTTTTATACTCATACCATAAAATCTAGCTAACATATATGAATATTCAGCTACCCTTCTTACATGGTTTCCAGTCTCTTTAGAACGCTCTTCAGCAATAGCACCCATGGTAAAAATGATTTCCCTTTGAGTATCTTCAAGTTCATCATTTAATGCTCTAATCTTTTTAGTAGCATCTTTTACTTTTTGCTCAACAATAACTTTATCTTTTCTCTCTTGAGATAATAGATCCTCTGCTATATACATATGACCATCTATGATTTTACCAATACGAGATATCTCATCATCAGATGGATAAGATAGATGTAATACATCTTTTCTTTTTTTAGACAAAAATTCAAAGAAAGAGTTCATCCCATTTTCTAGTAAATTTAACTGAACTATTATAGACTTAACAACTTTTCTATTAATATAAAACATAAAAAAGAAAATTATAAAAACTAAAATAATTACAGATAATCTTCTTGTATCAATCAATTTAATTAACTTTTTAGTCTTAACTTTAGAGATACTTTCAATTTCATCACTTAAAGTATCTAATTCATTAAAAACTATATTACTTGTTGTTGTAAGTGCTAAAACTGCATACATACCATCTTCAAAACTATCTTTTACCTCATCTTGAAATGAATCTGTAATATCTTTATATCCTATAAGACGCTTTTCTATCTTTTTTATTATTAAAACTGTATTTTTATTTTCATTAAAAAATTTATGTTCTTTCAATGAATTTAAACTATATATTATATTTTCATAAGCAATTTTACTATCTACTTCATACTCTTTACTTTCATTTAAAGAATTTTCAATAGTTAAATAATCAAGTGCTTTTAAATTTTTATTTATCGAATTTGTATATTTTTTCACCTGCTTTAATTCATCATAATTTTTCTCTAAACCACCAACAACAAAACAAGTAGTACTAATAAATATAGCAATCAATGAGACTACAAGTAAGATAGAGATATAAAATACTAAATTTACTTTATGAATTAATTTTAATCGTTCTAATAACTTTTTCATTAATAATTTACGCTCATTTTTAAATAAACTGACTGAAGTTCTTTAAGTTCTTCTGGATTTGGTATATCATTTATATTCATACTTTTACCAATAAATATGCCACTTCCTGTATGGTCATAAGTTATATCAATATAACCCAAACGAATATTTGCATATCTATTTATAACATACATAAGATAAGCTTCATAAGCCTCACCTCTTGTTGAGAGTTTATTATACACATCAGATGAACCCTGAGTCAAACTTACCCAATTTTCACTACCTTGATTATATTCTAAACCTATTTTATATTTTTGTCTATCACCAAAACCATATCTTGTACCTAACCATATAGCATCACCTGACTTTGTAGAAGTATCACCCACTGCACTCAATAAACCACCATAATTCAAATAACTATTTGAATTTGGATGTGCTTTTATATGTCCATAATGTAAAAACAAATCAAGATTTGAATTTTTAATATCAGAGAGTTCTATCATAGCACCATACATATCAGTATCACCAATATTTTTATTTTGAAAAGAATCTGTGTCTAGTTGATTTGCAATAATATTATCTATTTTTGAATAACTTAGTTGAATAAGTGATTTTCTTATATTGGGTATCGTTGTATCAAAAAATATTCCATAAACATCTGTATCTTCCAAATTATTGTCAGATGCACCAACAGATGCATTACCAATAGGGATAGAATTTTCTAAATAAGCAAAACCTTTAGCATAACCAAGTCTCAAAAAAGTTTTTTTATTTTCAATAAGCTTAGAAATATCAAAAGTAAAAACTACACCATCACCTGCACCATCATAAAGAAGTGATGAATATGTCGCTTTTCTTGATATGTTATCTTTGAATTGATGAGATGGACCATCTGCACTTGGTTGCCTACCTATAGTTACAGCCATTGGAATATATCCATCTTGATTTAAAAACCAATCTAAATAAGCACGCTCTACAAATAATGAACTATCTGATGGCACACGACCTTGCATATTGTCGTAATCACGATATAGATGATTTAATCCATTTCCCCAATATTTATACATAGATAAACGAGTATATAATTTCATATCTTTTGTAATATCAGCTTTAGCATTAAGCATCAGTTTATTACTCCATAAAGTCTCATCATTGACCTTATGTCCATCAGAATACTTTTTAGTAAAATTATCTACACTTGTTTTAAAGGCAACTCCAAATTTAAGTTTATCTTCTAAAGTACGAGTTTCAGTTTCTTCGGCAAAGTCATAAACTTCATCTATATATTTTTTATTTTCATTTTGTCTAGTTTGAACAATTATCTGATTTTTTTTTAATTCTTCTACACTAAGTTTTAACTCTTGAACTTCTTTTAAAAGTTTTTCAATAATCAAGTCTCTCGAATCAGTTGCACTTAATGGCAAAGTAATCAACATAAGAAGTAAATATTTATACATCTAAAATCCCCCTGCAACTATTGGCTTATCTGAGTCTATTGCATGTTCAATTAAATATTCTTCCAATCTTTTTCTAACATCTATATTTAATCTATCAATTTTATATCGTTTCATTTTTTTCTCCGACTTAAACACTCTTTTCCATTGCACGATAGCTTTTGATCCAGCAGATAAATTTAGACTCTGTGCCAAATCTTCCATCTCTATTGCATTTAGTTGAAAACTAAAAAAAATATAATATAAAACAATAATATTTAGCTTATTATTTTTCATAATGGAATTATTGCTTATAAGTTCTTAAATATTATTGAATGTTTCTAATGAAAAGAAAAATCTTTAATTGTTCTAATATTTTTCTTTAGAGAAAATATATTTTTATATGAAATGTTTAAAATTTGATACTCTTTAATTTGATTTGGTAATTTGATTTTAAATTCATCATCTTCCTCTTTACCTAACATCATCTTTGCAATAGGGGAATGAATTGAAATCAAACCATTTTCTGGTTCAGATTCTAATACACCACATATAGTATATTGTTCCTCTTCATCTGTATCAAGATTTATTATCTCAACACTGCTACCAAAACTAACTTTTGTATGATTATGTAATGATGGGTCTATTATCAAAGATTTTTCTATCATGGAGTTTAGATAAAAAAGTCTTCTATCTATAAAACGAAGTTTTTCTTTGGCAGCGTGATAGTCTGCGTTTTCACTTCTATCACCTTGTGCTGCCGCAACCAATTTTTCATGAGCAACTTTAGGTTTTTCAACCTCTAGTAAAAATTTGAATTCTTTAACTAAAAGATCATAACCCTCTAAGCTCATCGGTTCATGTTTAATTACAAAAGCCCTTGATATAGTAAGTATCTTTATTTTCTAATTTTTCAATATTTACTTTGAATTTATCACAAAAATGCTCAATTTTCTCATGTGCTTCTTCAATTCTTTCTAAGCTTGGAGCTTCAACTTTTATTTTAAAACAATCTACTGTATTTGACATACTTACAAAAGAATCATTTACTTTTAAATGTTCATGTAAATCAATAATATGTTTTTTGATTTTATCATATCCCTCAGTATTATTTTCAATTCTCTCAAGTTGTTTAAGTAAAGCTTCATTAGGCACATATCCTAAACCTGTTAACATTGCATCTCTTTGCATAAAATCCCTCTATTTATTAAAATGACTCAAATAATATCACTTTTTTATTAAATAAATACAAGATTCTCTCAATAATTTATAATATTTTCATGCTATCTTCATTTATTCAGTAGTTATTTATTTCTATATACTATAATTGAGGAAATCAATTAAGAGAAGAGATAGATATGACTGAAGATATACTTAAAAAAATCAAACAACTTCCACCATTACCTGAATCTGCTATGCAAATAGAAGCCGTTTACCAAGACCCTGATGGTTGTTTTAGTGATATGGTTAAAATTTTAGAAAAAGACCCACTTTTAACTGCCGATATTTTAAAAGCTGCCAATTCTCCTTTATACGGTTTTTCTCGTGAAATAAATGCTATCAACCAAGCTGTTGGACTATTTGGAATGGGTACTGTTCGTGGTTTTGCTTTAGCTTCTATTGTGAAGAAAAGTTTTACACTTGACTTGTCTCCTTATGGGATAAATAATGACATGTTTTCTGCCTTATCAAAAAAGCAACATGCCCTTGTAACTTCATGGTGTCTAAAAAAAGAAAATAAACTTCTAGGTGTATTATCTCCTGCTGCATTTCTTGTTGAAATAGGAAAAGTTCTTATAGCTCAACAAATTATGGCTGATGGCAAAGAGAAAGAGTTTAGAGATGCTTTAAAAGAACTTCAAAATGTTGAAGCTGCTGAGAGAAAAGTTGTTGGCGTTGATACTCCTGAAGTTAGTGCTACAATATTTAAGCAATGGAAATTTGAAGATGGTCTTGTGGATGTTATAGGAAACTGTACAAATCCAGATAAGGCTGAGGATGAAGACAAAAAACCAGCTCAAATTTTAAATGTTGTTCGTACAGCTATCCCTATAAACGGAATTGCAACTCCTGAGAGTTTAAATGAAGCAAGAAAACTTATTGAAGAGTATGATCTTAATCTAGAAAGTTTTGAAGCTGCTGTTGAACATTTTTAATTATTAATTTGAAATCTCTACTTATAAAACTCACTCATGGTTTGAGTGAGCAAGACATCTTACCTCAAGACACCCCTTTTATTGACGATTTTTTATCAAAAGAATATATCACCAAAAAAAATAATATTTACAAGTTTAATTCTAAATATCGTGCTGGAACACTTGGTCTTGTTCAAAAAGGCACTGCTTACTTAAATGTAATTGGTGAAAATATTCGCGATTTGTTTATTGATGATGGAAATCTAAATAAAGCTAGTGAAGGTGATTTAGCAATCGCTCAAAGACTTCTAGGAAAAAGAGGAACACCATCAGCAAAAATAATAGAAATTGTTGGTCGTGCTGAAAGCTATAGCGTTGCTTACATCTTAAATAAAGATACTAAAAAACATCTTCTTGACATAAAAACAGAACATCCAGTAGGAGTAGAGATTTGTGAAAATGAATTAAACTCTTTTGAAGATGGTGATGTTTTTAAAATAAATAATCAAGATAATACTATCATGTCAAAACTTGGAAATATAAATGACCCAAAAGTTGATGAGCATATAGTGCTTGCACAATTTAATAAACATGATGAGTTTAGCGATGAAGTATTGGAAATAGCTACATCATTTAAAGAAGTAGATGCTAGCAAATATAAACATAGAAAAGATTTAAGAGATTTAAGTTTTTGTACAATTGATCCAGTTACTGCAAAAGATTATGATGATGCAATATATTGGGATGATAAAAATTCAACTTTATTTGTAGCTATAGCAGATGTTAGTGAATATGTAAAACCATTTGGAGCAATAGATAACGAAGCTATATATAGAAGTTTTTCTATCTACCTACCTCATCGTTCTATCCCTATGTTACCTCGTCAATTAAGCGAAACACTTTGTTCACTACAAGCAGATGTAGATAGACTTAGCTTTGTTTTTGAGATGAAACTAGATACTGACTCATTAGAAGTTATAGATTCTAAAGTTTATGAAGCTATTATCCATTCTCAAAGAAGATTTAACTATGAAGAGATAGATGATTTTTTTGATAATAAATTAAAAGCTAAAAACAGTAGTGAAGAAGAAATTTTCTCATGGATAAAGAAACTTAGAATAGTTACAGATGCTCTTAAAGTTAAAAGACTAAAAATAGGTTACGATTTTCGCTCAACTGAAATCCAAATGCATTTAGATTCTAACGGAAATATAGAAGCCACTACAATGGCAGAAGAAACACCATCTCATGCTATTGTAGAAGATTGTATGCTTTTAGCAAATAAAGCGGCCGCATCATCTTTTTCAAGAGGTATCTTTAGGATTCATGAAGCACCTAGCCAAAGTAAACTACAAAAACTTTATCAAGAGTTAGCAAGTGTAGGAATTTTTTGTGATATTAAAGAATCTGTAAAAGAGACTATTACGGAGATTCAAAAACAAGCTAAAGATATGAATATTGAAGCAGAAGTAGATACACTAATAATCCGCTCACAAATGCAAGCTAAATATGCACCTCTTAATTCTGGACATTTTGGTTTAGGTTTTGAAGCTTATACACACTTTACATCACCTATCCGCCGTTACTCTGACCTTATAGTTCATAGACTTCTAAAAGCTATAAACAAAAATGATACTGAGGAAGGTTCTTATGTTCTAAGAAATATAGAATCTTTAAGTATGACTATCAGTGAAAAAGAGAGAGAAGCTAGCACTATAGAAGTTGAATTTATGGCTAGAAAATTTGCTAGATGGGCTAATGAAAATATAAATAAAAGATACAAAGCAAGAATATCATCTACAGATATAGATATAAAAGCTGAACTTCATGATGAGATAATGGGTGCAAAATTAAATATTACATCAAGTGGTAACTATATTTTATTTCAAGATGTAATAGTAGAAATCACAAAAGTAGATATTGCCAAAGCAAAAATATTTGCTATAGTTATTGAAGAAGATAATATTTAATGTATAAAAATGAGTTAGACAAACATATCCAAAATAATTCAATCTCAAATAGTTTTGTTTTATTTGGAGAGAGTAGTTTTCTTATAGATAGATATAGTAAAACTTTATCTTCTATAGAAGATGCTTCTATTTTGTCTTTTTACTTTGATGAATACAACTATACAAGTGCTAAAGCTCACTTATCTCAAGCTTCACTTTTTGGTGGAAGAAATATTTTAATCATAAAAAGTGAAAAAAAAGTAAATAAAAAAGAGTTAGAAACTTTTATAGATTTGTGTGAAAAAAATCAAGATAATATTTTTATATACTCCTACTATGGAACTGACCATAAAACCTATACCAAAGCATTTAGTAAAAAAAATACTATGAGTGTGAGATTTTTCCATCTAAAAGATTATGAAGCACAAAATATCATTATGGAGATAGCAAAAGAAAAAAATATAAATATAGATAAATTCACTATTTCACATCTTTTAAATATACATAATGGAGATATAGCACTTACCTCAAATGAGCTAGATAAACTTAAAGTATATGATACACAAATCACTACAAAAATTATAGACCAGTTAGTATATGGATTATCTGAAATAAATATAGATGACTTAATAAAAAAGATTTTAAATAAAAAAGATTTTAAACAAGATATTCATTCTTTGCTAGAACACGGTGAAGACGAGATAAAAATAATCACTAATCTAACATCATACATAACTCAATTATATATGTTTAACATCTACATAAGGGTAAATGGAACACCTAATGCACTTGAAATTCTAGGCTACCCTGCTCCAAAATTTGTAGTAGATGAAAAAGCAACTATGAGCCTTAAATTTAAACCAAATACTTACTATAAACTACATAAACTTTTGTTAGATAGTGAATTAAAAATGAAAACAACTAGGGCAGATAAAGAAGCAATTTTATTATCAACTATAATAAGATTACAAAGACTTTTATAAAAAAATAAAAATCAGCTAATATAAAAACTAAAGATTTTTAATTATTTGTGCTTAGATTTTAATGTTTGAGTAAAGGAGGCTACTTTTGTAGCTGACTGCACTCATCATTAAAAGATGAGTGCAAAGAATTAAAAAGACTAGTTTATATCTTGATTAACGATTTTACTTGAACCAATCCATGGCATCATTTCACGAAGTTGATTACCAGTTTTAGTAATAAGTTTTTCTTTATCATTTGAACGCTCAGCATTCATACGAGGATAACCTGCTTGACCTTCTAAAATAAAGTCTTTTGCAAATCTACCATCTTGAATCTCTGTAAGAATATCACGCATAGCTTGCTTTGACTCAGCATTGATAACACGCTTACCAGAAACATAATCACCATATTCAGCAGTATTAGAGATAGAGTATCTCATATCAGCAATTCCACCCTCAAACATTAAGTCAACAATTAACTTAAGTTCGTGTAAACACTCAAAGTATGCAAGTTCAGGAGCATAACCAGCTTCAGTTAATGTCTCAAATCCAGCTTGAACTAAAGATGCAGCACCACCACATAATACAGCTTGCTCTCCGAAAAGGTCAGTTTCTGTTTCATCTTTGAAAGTTGTTTCAATAATTGCAGTACGACCACCACCAATAGCAGATGCATAAGAAAGTGCAAGTTCTTTAGTAGTTCCTGAAGGATTTTGACCAACAGCAATTAAATCTGGAATACCACCACCACGAACAAATTCAGAACGAACAGTATGACCTGGTGCTTTTGGAGCAATCATAGTAACATTGATGTTAGCAGCTGGATTAACACGACCATAGTGGATATTGAAACCATGACCAAAAGCAATAGTAGCACCATCTTTTAGGTTTGGAGCAATCTCGTTGTCATAGATTTCAGCTTGATTTTCATCTGGTAAAAGAATCATTACAACATCTGAACATGCAGTAGCTTCAGCAATAGTAAGAACTTCAAAGTTTTTTGCAGCAGCTTTAGCCCATGAAGAACCACCTTTACGAAGTCCAACACATACTTCAACACCAGAATCTCTTAAGTTTTCAGCGTGTGCGTGTCCTTGAGAACCAAAACCAATCATTGCAACTTTTTTGCTTTTAATAAGGTCTAAACTTGTATCTTTATCATAATAAACATTTAATGCCATAAAATTATCCTTGTTATAAATATAGGCTTAAAAACCTAAAAAATTTTCGCGATTATACTATATTAAAGCAAAAACTTTTATAATACGAGCAAAAAACTAAGGAACTAGAATAAAATGAAAAAATTTAATCTTTTTAATGAAATTATCAAAGTAGATACAACAAAATTTAATGACGCTATAAAATCAAATGAAACTTTTGCTATTACTATTGATGGAAATATTATTTATGATAACTTTATAACTGCACTTATTTACAAAGGTAAAGGTGAGCTTGGAGGAAATTATCAAGTAGTAGAAGATGAAGATGAAACTCTTATAAAAGCATTTTCTAACTGGCAGAAGCTAATAGCTATCAATACCCCTATAGCATCTTATGATGATACTACTGCTGATGGTGTAGCTGAATTTTCAAATAAAGAACTTGAAAATATTGGTTGGCATGTAGCTGAATTTGGGGTAAAGTATAGAACACTCGTTGAATTACTAGAAGAAAAATGTGATGGTATTGTTCTTTGTATAGAACAAAATGAGCCTTATCAATTTAGTGGTTTTGGATTTTTAGATGACAATGAAGATGCTAAAAAAGTTTTATTTGATTATTGTCAAGCTATTGCAAAAGATAAAATAGAAAACGATGAAGACTTTGAAGTAAATAGTTTAACAGATGATGAGATGGAAGCTGCTCAGTTTTTTGGAGTAGTGTAAACCATTATTGGTTTACACTTACTTTACCTATAATGTCCCCATTAGTCAACACCACCATCAAACTGTTTTATTCTATCAGGTTCACCAATAACATCATAAGCTTTTATCAATGTTTCTCTCCACTCTTTTTTCCAAGGTACTTTTTTAACTGCTTTTTCTACCTCTTTGATACCATCATTTATATGATTTTTATTTAGATAAACTAATCCTAGCATATAGTGACAAGCGGCATGTTCTGGATTATGGTGTAGCATCTTCTTAAAATTCATCTCAGCACTATCCAAATCGCCATTATCAAAGAACTTTTTACCATCTGTTAAAAATCCAGCTTTAGGTAAAGTTATCATATCAATATCTTCCCAAGTGGGACTAAAAATAAATGTTGTGTCCCAAAGATTTGCTATTATAAGGATAAGAAATAGATGGATGCATATATGAATAAAATTGAAAATAAATTAAACATAGATAAATTACTTGGAAACTTAAGTAAA